>JAQBGV010000066.1:0-6750 GCA_032128395.1 Planctomycetota bacterium
GAGCCGATCGACTGTCCGGACGCGTGCGACGCGAACGACGACGGTAAGATCAACTTGGCGGACTCGGTGCTGCTGATGAACTACCTGTTCAAATTCGGCGATACTCCGCCGGATCCGGGTCCGGACGACAACGAAGGCCCCGATCCGACCGATGACGACGATCTGCCGGATTGCGACGACGACGCTGCCTGCTAGCATTGGAGCTTGCGGGAGACGATGGAACGAGAGTGACAACTAACCGAACCGCCACCGGGGGAGGCGATCGAGATGAGGATCTCCCGCTTCACAGTGGAAGCAGCCTGCTTCCCCCGGATAGGTCCCGCTGTGTGGTTCCTGCCGCAGGCGGGATGAAAGAGAGGAAGGACATGAATCGGAAGATTTTTGCCGGTGTCGTTGCGTTGGTGCTCGTTTGTGGAGCGGGCTCGCTCGGGGCTCAGAGCCCCCTCTATGTGCTGTCGGCGGCCGGGCCTGCCCAGCACGGGGAGAATGACACAGCGCCATTCCTCATCAGCGTGACGCTGGCGAACAACGGCATGCCTGTCTCTGGCTGGTCCTACGGGGTCTGCAACGACACCTCGATCTCCGAGGCGACGACGATCTTGCCTTCGGATACGAACACGATCAACGGTGGTCAGATGCCTGGGTTCCTCCAGGAGGTGGTCCAAGTCGGTGGATTTACGCAAGGGGTCGTGATCGACCTGTTCGGCGGCAATCCTATCCTCGGTGGGACCACCATCACGGCGGCGAACGTCGAGTACGTTCTGACGACGACCCCCGCCACCAATGGTTTCACAGATTTCGCGTTCTGCGATACTCTCGGGGCGGTTCCGGTCGCGACCGTAGTCGTGGTGGCGGGGCTCTCCGCAATTCCGACTCAGGTCTCCCACACGCTGGAGATCGTCGGCTTGCCAGATCCCGCGTTCGACTACATCGCCCCGAACCAAACAGTCGGCTACAACCCTCTCGACGGGCTGTTCGGCTTCACGGCCAGCTTCAAGGTCGATCAGCAGAACAACGGTGCTCCGGACGCCATCACGCAGGGCTTCTCGATGGGGCTCGGTCACGACTCCGGTCAGCTGAGCGTGACGGCGGCCGCGGCTACCCTCCCGTTCACTCCTGCCTTCGCGACCGCCGCGACCCTCGCGAACGGTTGGACGATCGGGGTCGTGTACGACCTGATGGGGATGCAGACCCTCGTGCTGCAGGACTTCTCTGTGGTCAATGCGACCTACGAGAACGCCGCCGGCGCGCCGCTGTCGGGTAATCTCGTGGGCGTGACGACGAACTTCACCTGGTCCGATCTCCTCGGCGTTCCTCCGGTCGCGAACGTGATCGTGGTGGGGGGATCCAGCGTCAATGCGAGCTTCGTCGACGGATCCGTGGACCTGCTCCCAGCGACCGTGACCGATTTCCGCCGCGGAGACGCGAATTTCGACGGCATCGTCAACATCGCCGACGGCATCTGGATCCTGAACGACCTGTTCCAGAGCGGCCCCACCACGACCGGGGTCGGGGGCTGCGACGCCGCGAACAATGCCAACGGCCAGGGCGGCATCGACGCCTCGGATGCGACCTACATCTTCCTCTACAGGTTCCTGAGTGGCCCGACACCGCCGGCGCCGTTCCCGGGCTGCGGAACGTTCCCCGGTCAGGGCGATGCTCCGGTCGACTGCGATGTGTACACGGGGTGCTAGTCGGCACCGTGACTACATCGCTTCCACGGGGGACTCGAGAGCTTTCGGGTCCCCCGTGTTTCTTTGAACTGGCTCACTGTACTGGGATGCACTAATGGGTGCGCTCATCGGCGGGGTTGGAACCAGAGAGTCTGATCTGGTCTCCCCGCATGATTTGGGCGCGTGACGAGGTGGAAGAAGGGAAGAGTATGAGCAGAATTCATTTCCCCGTTGTAGCCGTGCTGGCGATCCTCTGCATGGCGGGTTCTCTCGGGGCCCAGGATCCGTACGTGCTCTCACTGAGCGGGCCCGCGTCGATCGGGAATGAGAGCACGACGCCGTTCCTCATCAGCGTTGGGCTCGCCAACAATTCGGCCGAGAATGTCTCCGGATGGTCCTACGGGGTCTGCAACGACACCACAGTTGCCGATGCGACGGCTATCCTGCCCTCGGATACGAACACGATCAACGATGGTGCGATGCCTGGCTTCCTCCAGGAGGTGCTGCAAGTTGGCGGTGGATTCACCCAAGGGGTCGTGATCGACCTGTTCGGCGGCAACCCCATCGTCGGTGGGACCACGATCAACGCGGCAAACGTCGAGTACACGCTGAACACCCCAGCGCCGCTCGGCACCACTTCCTTTGATTTTTGCGGTACTCTCGGTCCCGTGGCGGTCGCGGTCGTCGTCGTGGTGAACGGATTGTCGGTGGTTCCGACGCAGAACTCTCACGTGGTGAACTTGATCGAAGTGACCACGACGGAATTCCGCCGCGGAGATGCCAACTTCGACGGAAACGTCAATATCGCCGACGGAGTCTGGATCCTGAACGACCTGTTCCAGGGTGGCCCGTCCACGGCTGGGGCTGGAGGCTGCGATGGGGCGAACAACTCCAACGGTCAGGGCGGCATCGACGCGTCTGACGCCATCTACATCTTCAACTACAACTTCCTGGACGGCCCAGCTCCCCCGGCGCCGTTCCCGAGCTGCGGGACGTTCCCCGGTCAGCTTCCTGCTCCGGATGATTGCGATGTGTACTCGGCCTGCTAGGCCGCCCGGCTACTGATCGCTTGGAACGGGGGACCTGATCGAATCAGGTCCCCCGTTTTCGTTGGGCAGGCCCCTCGTGCCACCCCTGAACGAAAGAGTGGATCGAGTCAAGGCTCCCGCCACTTCGCCAGGCCCCTCGTTCGCGTTGCAGCGGTCCCCGCACACGCATCGGGCCGACCTCATGGTATTAACAAAAATTGTCGGTCCGCGTCGGGCGTAATCTCGTAACCTATTCCCTCGACTAGTGTTGTCCCTCCTCTCAGGCCCCCTCCAATCCTCGCGTTGACGTCTCGTCAGTAGACAACTTTGCTGGCGTTGTTAACATTGGGGCACCAGCAGAGGCCTCCGGGCCTCGACCACCAATCGGCCATCCGAAAGAGCCAGTCCTCTTCCAACCCGCACACCTTTGACCTTCTGGGGAGGCTCCCCGTCCGGACTCCGCATCCGCGGATCCCGGCGTCGAGCCCGAAAGAAGCCGTGTTCCCGCTCCGAGTCACATCCCCGCGCCAGCGGGGTCGGAGCGAGGTTCCGGCCCGTACCGAGGAACGAGGAGAAGCAAATGCACCGCATTCTCGGCACCCGTCGGATCCAATTCGCCCTGATGCTCTGCGTCCTGGGCGTCGGATCCGTGGACGCTCAGCAGTCTCTCAGCATCAGCAGCGGCAGCACCGCAGGTCTGAGTCCGGTGACGTTGGATATCGATCTGACCAGCACCAACAATACTGAGGGATTCGTACTCGCCATCACCTTCGACCAGGCCTTGTTGGCCGCAACCTCGTTGTCGATCACCGGTGGAGTCGCGGACTCCGTCGGAGCCGAACTCGCCGTCCCCGAGATCTTCCCGAACGGGGCGACTCTCGGGGTGGTGCTCGACGCCGTCTCGCCGTTCGGCGGCCAGGTCATCGCGCCTGGTGCCGGCCAGCTACTCGCGCAGCTCTCGCTGACGCCTCAGCAGCTGGTGCTCGCCGCCACTGCCACGGCTGTCCAGTTCACCGACGGCGTGCTGAACAACCCGCCGCTCTCGAACCTGCTCGTGCAGGCCGGTCTTTCGGTCGATGCGGGCTCCGGTCTGGGACTGAACAACGGCTCGGTGACCCTGCTGCCGCCGCCGCCGGCGGAGCTGACGATCGAGAGCGCAACGATCCCCTCGAACGCCGGGGGACCGGTCCGCATCCTGCTCAGCAATGACAGCGCGTCGCAGGGGTTCGTGCTCGCGATCTCGCACGACGCGGCCGATGTCACTCTGACGAGCATCGACGTGGTCGGAACCCAAACCGCATTGGTCGGCGCCGAGCTCGTCGTTCCGCAGATCTTCCCGGACGGGGGGACCCTCGGCGTCGTGCTCGACTTCACCTCACCGTTCGGCGGGCAGACTCTGCCGGTCGGCGCCAACCTGCACATCGCCAACTTCAGGTACACCTGCGACAGCCTGATCGAGTTGCCGAATCCGAATCTGACCACCAGTTTGCAGTTCGCCAACATGCAGTTCGGCACGCCGCCGCTCGACAACATCGTCGTGGTTGCGGGTCTGTCGCTCTCGCCGGTCTTGACCAACGGTACGCTGACCTGTGCCGCGGTCGCCCCGCCCCCGCCGACCGACACCAAGTTCTACGTCGGGCCCCGGGGCCTCCCCGGCCAGATCGGGGACTGCTTCCCGGGTGAGGAAGTCGAGTTCTGCCTCTTCTACGAGGACCCGACCGACAACCTCCAGGGGATGCAGATGGCGCTCTGCTTCGACTGCGACTTCCAGTTCGTCGGCGGCTCCTTCGACATCACCGGGACGATCGTCGACGAAGTCGGCGCCGAATTCGTCAACACGCACTTCGACAACAATCCGAACGACGGCGACGGCTGCGAGCTGATCGTCGGAATCCTGATGGACGCCCTGCCCCCGTTCGACGAGCAGATGCTTCCCGAGACCGCCACGCCCCTCGAAATCGGCTGCTTCCTGATGGACGTCAGCCCGAACGCGGCGTGTGGCGACACCCTCTCGATCGACTTTTGCAACGGCATCAACGGGGCCGGCTCGGTCGCGATCGAGAACATCGCGGTCATCAACTTCGCGTCGGTCCAGGGGATCGACCTGATCGGCGCGGGATGCACGATCGTCCCGGAGAGTCTCTTCCGCCGTGGTGACTGCAACACCGACGCGAAGGTCGACCTCGCGGACGCTGCGACCGTGCTCGGTCAGCAGTTCAGCGGACTCCTGGTCCAGTGCGACGACGCCTGCGACTCGAACGACGACGGCAAGATCAACCTGGCGGACTCGGTCTACCTGTTGAACTACCTGTTCATCTTCGGCGCCGTGCCGTCGGCTCCGGGCCCGGACGTAGAAGGCAGCGACCCGACCGACGACGGCCTCGAATGTAACCTGACCATCTCCTGCTAATACCGGCAGAGCAACACCACTCACGCACCCGAGGAGAGGGAAACCATGAAGCGATTTCTCGGCGTCGCGGTCCTTGCTGCCGCAGTTGCGGCCGGCTCGACCGCCCAGGGCCAGACCACCTACAGCTTGTCGGTGAGCGGGGCCACTACCCACGACATCAACTCGAACTTCGACATGTCGGTCCTGATCGACACTTCGGCGGGGATCAACCTCGCTGGTTGGTCCTACGGCCTCTGTCATGACGCAGCGCTCTTCGACATCACCGGGGTCGCGAACGGCGCCACCACACTGACCGTCAAGAACGGCGCCTTGCCCGACTTCAACAACATCAACATGATCCCCGGCAGCGGGTTCACGGTCGGCGTGGTGATCTGCTTCACCGGCTGCGCGTCCCTCGCTCCCGGGAGCGGCCACGAGCTCAACGTCGCGAGCTACCATGCCGGCGCCGCGGAAGGCCTCGGCGACCTGAACTTCTGCGACACGCTCGGCATTCCTCCGGTCTCCACCGTGGTGGTCGAGGGAGGGCTCTCGGTCACGCCCAGCACGCAGGGGCTCGTGCTCGAGTTCTCCGCTCCGCCCCCGGCCAGCTTCGACTACATCGCCCCGGACATGTCCGCGAACTTCGACGCGGCCAGCGGTCTCGGAGCGCTCTCCGCCCAGTTCTCGATCCTCGAGGATGCGGCCAGCCCGGGCTTTCCGAACACCAGCCAGGGTTTCTCGATGGGCCTCTCTCACGACTCGGCGATCCTCTCGATCACCGCTGGGCCCGTCCCGATCCTCCCCTTCTCCCCTGACTTCATCGGTCCGGGCGTGTCGGCGAACGGCTGGACGATCGGCGTGGTGTACAGCTTCGCCGGACAGAACACGTTGAACTTCACCGTGGCGACCCCGGTCATTTCGGTCGATTACGGGATCTCCGGTCTCGCAGGCTCGCCGGACACCAGCACGCCGCTGACCTGGTCGAACTCGCTCGGAAACCCCGCGGTCTCGAACGTGGTCGTCGTCGGCGGACTGAGCCTCGATGCGAACTTCGACGACGGACTGATCCAGCTGTTCGGGATCACCGATACGCCGTTCGTTCGCGCGGACTGCAACTCGGACCTTCGGATCGATATCGCGGACGGGATCTGGATTCTCAACGACCTGTTCCAGGGCGGCGCCAGCGGCGTTTGCGCAGAGGCGTGTGACGCGGATGACAGTGGATCGCTCGACATGATCGACGCGATCTACATCTTCCAGTACCGCCTGCTCAACGGTCCGGCCCCGGTCGCTCCGTTCCCCGCCTGCGGAATCGACGCCGGCGCGGTCTGCGACACCAGTAGCTGCCAGTAAGGTTGGGGGGCTGACTCCCAGCCCCCTCTCGCTCGCGATTTCATCGCCAGCCCGAGGACAAGCTTAGGCTTGTCCTCGGGCTGGCTTTCATTTTCTTGGGGGCTCGCTCGCAGCCCCCTCTCGCTCGCGGCAGAGCCGCTCGCGATTCACCCCAACGAGGCGAGCTCTGCTCGCTTGGCTCGCGAGTGTTTTGGGGCAACCGCGAGCTGCTGGCGGCCCTGGCTGGCTGCATCGATGGCCTCGACCCCAAGCGGCGGCTGTTCTTGATCACCAAGCTGCTCGGCATGATCGCCTCCGACGGGCGTAT
>JAQBGV010000067.1:0-6874 GCA_032128395.1 Planctomycetota bacterium
CTAGCCCTCGACGCCAAAGCTTCCTCCCCCCCCTCACGCTCAGACCTCGCTCATCCTTCTTCGGCGCGCAGGCTGCTTGCGGCCTCGGACCCCACGAGGCCCCAAACTGCCTACAGGTGCGCAAGGAGTGGAATGGTCACGGATACTCCTCGGCGAATACCGCTGACGGCGGATCGTCATCGACTGCGCCGGGCTCGAGTCGCATCGCGCTCGACCCTTGGCCTGGCCCCGGTCCTTGCCCTCGCTTGGGTAGGCTGCATGGCACCTCCGCGGCAATTGGAAGACGTCGGCCGGATGATCGGTGAGGCGACCGGGCTCGAAACTGCCGTCGAGTTTCGCGTGATCGGACCCGAGGGTGAACCGATCGACGACTCCGATCCGACCGATCGCTTCCTGACGCTCACCGAAGCGATGCGCCGAGCGGTCATGACAGATCCCGGGCTCCAGGCCGCGATCGCTCGTGTGCGAATGGCACAGGCCGATTCCGACCAAGCCCGGCTCTTGCCGAACCCCGTACTCGACGTCGTGGTCCGCTGGGGCGCGGGCAAACCTCAGATCGAGGCGTCCCTGGCGCAGGACTTCGTTCGAGTCTTGCAGATCCCACGGCGAGCAAGAGCAGCGGACAATACGCTTCGACGTGTGGCGGCGGATGCGGTGACGGCCGCGCTCGACGTGACGAGCGAAGTGGCGGAGCGCTACGCAGGTGCGCAGGCATTCGATGCCTTGGTGCCGTTGCTGAAGGATCGCTTGGCGCTCTTCGAACGCCTTGCGGATACCGCGAGCGATCGACTGGAGGCGGGAGAAGGCACTCGTGTGGAACTCACGACACTAAAAGCGCAGCGCGTCGCGCTCGAGGTCGAGATCGATGCTGCCAGCCTCGCGCAGCGCGGGGAGCGGCTCCGGCTCGCGCGACTGATCGGACAGCCACTCTCCCCCTCCACCTGGGCCCTCGAGCCATGGGTGTCGCCGGAGATCGGGCGCGAACCGGAGGCTCGCTGGGTCGAGGTAGCGCTGGCCCATCGACCGGAAGTCCAGGCGGTCCGCTGGCGATTGGCGGCGCTGGAGGACGAGTACGCTCTCACCCACTCCGTGCCGTGGGAAGGTAGGGGTGTCGGCGTCGAGGCGGAACGCGACGATGACTCGGTGGTCGGTCCGTCCGTCTCTGTCCCTCTCCCGATCTTCGACACCGGCCGGGCCAGACGCTCTCGCGTGACCGCAGAACAACTCGAGGCGCGACATGACCTCACGCTGACGAAGAGGAAAGTCGTGGAAGAGGTGCGCATCGCGTACGAGACGCTGGCCACGAGTCGCGCCATCCTGGACCGAATCCGCCTGCAGCTCCTCCCTGTCCAGCAGGAACGCCACCGGGTGACAGAGGATGTCTACAAGGTCGAAAGAGACATCACACCATTGATCCTCGCGGAACAAGCTCTGCGCCAAGCCAGAGCACAAGCCATCGAAGTGGAGCGACAGGCCGCGGTAGCGCTGGTCAGGCTCCAGCGCGCAGTCGGTGGATCGGGAGTGGCGGCTCGACTGACCGCGAGTGCCCCCGAAATTGCGCCGCGATCCACCGCGGCGAGCAACTGAGAACGCCGGGAAACCTCGGATGAGAGGCTAGAGGCCAGGGATGTCGACAATGTTCACGCGAAGCGGTGAGACCGGCCGAATTCCGGCAGTCTCCTCGCGTACTCTTGGGATTTTCAGCGTGGCACTCCTGATCGGTGCAAGCCTCCACGGATGCCAGCGACTCGACGAAGCCCACAGCCACGGCAACCCTCCGCCAGAACTCCAGCCCGAGGGTGAAAGCCATGATGAGAGCGAGGCTGGCCACCCCGATGAGGTCACGCTCTCCGCGAGTGCGATCGAATCAAACGGCATCACAATCGAACCAGCGAAGCGGTGCGTCCTCAGGCCCACCTTCATCGCGCCGGCTCGGGTGGGATTCAACCTCGATGCAATAGCCCATGTGGGCTCGACCGTGAGTGGCCGCGTTGTCGAGATGAAGGTTCGTCTCGGGGACACGGTAGAGACACATCAGGATCTGCTCGTCATCGAGAGCGCAGAGCTCGGCATGGCGCAAGCGAAATACTTCCAACAGGTCGTCGAGGCGCAGAGTGCTGCGCCCGCGGTCGACGTCGCCAAGGCCACCTGGGACCGCGCGAAGGGCCTCCACACGAAATCGGAGGGGATATCGCTGACGGAGGTCCAACGACGCGAGGCCGAGTACAAGAGCGCGGTCGCGAGTCAACGGTCTGCGGAGGCGGCGGTGATCGGCTCCGAGAATCTCCTTCACTTGCTCGGGATGGATCAGGAAGCAGTAGAGGCGCTGGCTGTCTCGGGCGAGATCACCCCGCGCTACCACATCCGAGCACCGATCGACGGTCAGATCGTCGAACGAGAGGTGACCCTGGGCGAACTCGTCGGTCCCGAACACGAGTCTCTGATGATCATCGCGGACATGGGCACTCTGTGGTTGCTCGCGGATGTGCCCGAAGCCCGCTTGCAAGAAGTAGCGGTCGGCGTGAAGGCGTGGTTCACACTCGGCGCAGCAGGCGGCCCCAAGCACGAGGGGCGGGTTGCTTTCATCTCGCCGTGGGTCGATCGGTCGACTCGTACTGCACAGGTGCGGATCGAGGCCAGCTCCGATCGACTCGCACTCAAGCCCGGGATGTTTGCTCGAGCCGAGATCATGACGACTCCATCCGATGGCCAGGACTCCCCTCCCATCGTCGCGGTCCCTGACGAGGCAATCCAAATCGTCGAGGGTCTGAAGTCCATTTTCGTGCCCGTCATGGATGAGCCGAATACATTCCAACGACGTTCGGTGAGTGCAGGCTCTCCTGTGGACGGCATGGTCCCCATCTACTCCGGGCTGGTCGAGGGCGAGCTGGTCGTCATCTCCGGCACGTTCATCCTGAAAGCTGAGCTGGGCAAGAGTTCCGCAGAACACCAGCACTGAGCGAGGAGCGCAGGTCCATGCTCGAGCACCTTCTCCACTTCTCGATCCAGAATCGATGGCTGATCGTCATTCTGACCGTGACGGTCGCCGCCGTCGGCCTGTTCTCGCTCGATCGGCTCCCCATCGACGCGGTTCCGGACATCACGAACAATCAGGTGCAGATCAACGCGATAGCGCCATCGCTCTCGCCGATCGAAGTGGAGAAGCAGGTCACCTATCCGATCGAGAATGCCCTCGCGGGCATCCCGGGGCTGCTCTCCACCCGGTC
This sequence comes from Planctomycetota bacterium, assembly GCA_032128395.1. GTDB lineage: Bacteria > Planctomycetota > UBA8108 > UBA1146 > UBA1146 > JAQBGV01. The sequence goes on from JAQBGV010000067.1 coordinate 3,228, forward strand.
GATCTCGCGCAACGGGTTCGCTCAGATCACGGCGATCTTCGAGGACAGAGTCGACATTTACTTCGCACGCCAGCAGGTCTCGGAACGTCTGGGTGAAGCCAAGGAGTCCATCCCGCCCGGCGTCGATCCGATCATGGGGCCGATCGCCACCGGGCTGGGCGAGATCTACATGTACACGGTCGAATACGAACACCCACAAGGGCAGGGAGCTCCCAAGATCGCCGGCCAGCCAGGTTGGCAACCGGACGGATCCTACCTCACCCAAGAGGGTCGCACGCTTAGAACGGAAGTGGAGCTCGCTTCATACCTTCGAGAGGTGCAGGACTGGATCATTCGACCGCAGCTGAAGGGGATCAAGGATGTTGCCGGAGTGGACGCGATCGGCGGGTACGTAAAGCAGTATCACGTCCAGCCCGATCCGATGAAGCTCGTGTCCTATGGGCTGACCTTCTCCGACGTGATCCACGCCCTCGAGAAGAACAACGTCAGCACCGGTGCCGGCTACATCGAATCCAACGGGGAGTCCTACTTGGTCCGGGCCACCGGACGCATCGAGTCGATCGAGGAGATCGCGACGATCGTGGTGGGCTCGCGGAGCGGCGTGCCGATCTACGTTCGGGATATCGTCGCCCCAGATGGCGTGGGCGTCGGGAGAGAACTACGAACTGGATCTGCGAGCGAGGACGGCGAAGAAGTCGTCGTAGGTACTGTCATCATGCTCCTCGGCGCGAACAGTCGCACGGTTTCGCAAGCCGTCGACAACAAGATGCCTTCGATTCGTCGCACCCTTCCCCCCGGAATCGATGCGAAGACCGTCCTCAACCGTACCAAGCTCGTGGACGCCACGATCCGAACCGTGCAGAAGAACCTGTTCGAGGGCGCGGTCCTAGTCATCGTCGTGCTGCTGTTGCTCTTGGGGAACATCCGTGCAGCGCTGATCTGCGCCTCCGCAATACCACTCTCGATGCTGATGACGGCGACGGCGATGGTCCAGAACAAGGTGAGCGGCAATCTGATGTCGCTCGGTGCCATCGATTTCGGACTGATCGTCGATGGCGCAGTCATCATCGTCGAGAACTGCCTGCGACGGCTCGCGAATCGCCAGCACCTCGAAGGGCGTCTCCTCTCCCCTCAGGAGCGTCTGCACGAGGTACTCGTCGCATCGAAGGAAATGATCCAACCTTCCGTCTTTGGTCAAGCGATCATCATCACGGTCTACATACCGATCCTCACTCTCACCGGCGTCGAGGGGAAGATGTTTCAGCCGATGGCGCTGACCGTCGTTTTCGCCCTTGTCGGCGCGCTCATTCTGTCCCTGACGTTCGTACCGGCCATGGTCGCCATCTTCATCCGTGGCAGAGTGTCGGAGAAGGAGATGTTCCTGGTCCGCTGGTCGAAGGCGCTGTACTTGCCCGTTCTCCGCCAGTCTGTCCGGTGGCGATGGGCAGTGGTCTGCGTCGCAGCACTGGGCTGGATCGGCTCGGGTGTGCTCTTCACTCGGCTGGGCCAGGAATTCGTGCCGACGCTCGATGAGAAGGACATCGCGATGCACGCGATGCGAATCCCTTCGACCGGGATCTCGCAGTCGCAGTCGATGCAATTCGAGGTCGAGCGCGCCGTGTCGGAGCTTCCGGAAGTCGCCTTCCTCTTTTCGAAGACGGGCACTGCGGAGATGGCCACGGATCCGATGCCACCCAATGTCTCGGACACCTTCATCATCTTGAAGCCACGGGATGAGTGGCGGAGCGAAGTGGAGCTGGATGCCCTGATCGCGAAAGCCGAGGTTGAACTCGAGTCCCTCGGTGCACCGGGACACGCTGCCCACGGTGGGCCCCCGGAGGAGGATGCGCACGGGCACGGCGCCGTGGAGGCCACGGGGCACAAGGGCAAGCTGACGCGACTGATCGAGCTCACGGTGGCTGTCCTGCCGGGCAACAACTACGAATTCACGCAACCGATCCAGATGCGGTTCAATGAACTGATCTCGGGGGTGCGTGGCGACGTCGCCGTGAACGTCTTCGGCGACGACTTCGCCTCGATGCAACGAACAGCCGCTCGGGTGCTGGACGTGCTCCAGAACGTCCCTGGCTCCGCCGACAGCAAGGTGGAGCAAACAACGGGACTACCGGTCATGACCATCGACACCGACCGAGCGAGTGCAGCGCGTTACGGCCTCAACGTCGCGGATGTCCAGGAAGTCGTGGCAGTGGCGATCGGGGGACGTGAGGCTGGGCTCGTGTTCGAGGGTGATCGCCGATTCGATCTCATCGTGCGTCTACCCGATGCGTTGCGCGGAAGAATCGATGTGCTGGAGAAGCTGCCGATCCCGTTGCCGGTCGGCGATCTGGACTTGCGAGGCGTGGGCGATGGCCCCTCGAGTGCGGATGGCGTCACGGGAATGCTCCGCGCGTCGTCCAACTTCGGATTCATCCCCTTGGGAGATGTGGCGCGCGTCGAGGTCGCGGAAGGCACGAACCAGATCAGCCGTACGGACGGGAAGCGGCGCATCGTGGTGCAGTGCAACGTGCGAGGGCGCGACTTGGGGTCGTTCGTCGAGGAGGCTCAGGCAGAGGTCGCACAGATCGTCGTTCCCCCCGGCGAGTGGCTCACATGGGGAGGACAGTACGAGAATCTGGTCGCCGCAAAGAGCCGCCTGTCCATGGTCGTCCCGCTCTGTTTCGCCCTCATCCTGCTGCTACTGTTCTCGACGTTCCAGAGCGTCAAGTACGCCCTGCTGGTGTTCGGAGCGGTTCCACTCGGACTCACGGGCGGGGTGCTCTCACTGTGGGTTCGCGACATGCCGTTCTCGATCTCTGCTGCCGTGGGATTCATCGCGCTCTCGGGCATCGCCGTCCTCAACGGCCTCGTCATGGTTTCGTTCATCAACCAGCTCCGTCGCGCCGGCGTGGCGCGTGACGAGGCCATCGTCGATGGATCTCTCACTCGCCTTCGCCCCGTCATGATGACCGGATTGGTCGCCTCCCTGGGCTTCCTTCCGATGGCGATCGCCACGGGGACAGGCGCCGAGGTCCAGAAGCCACTGGCTACCGTCGTCATCGGCGGCCTGATCACGAGCACGCTTCTCACCTTGGTGGTGCTTCCGGCTCTCTACCGCATCTTCACGGCTTGGGACCCGAGCGGACCATGGGTCACTGGACCGGAAGAGTGGGAGCAGCCGGATGAACCCCCATCGATGGAGCCGTCTCGGGTGTCCTGAAGGAATCGCGCGCTCCGGGTCGCTCGGTTCAACGAGACGAGCCGCCGCACCCCCTCGGGAGTACGGCGGCTCGTTGTGATTCGAAACTCTGACTCCGCTAGAGGGACGCCTTCGCGCCCTCCGCTTCCGCCACCAGCTTGTCGAGAACCTCGTCTAGTTTCTCGCCACGCTTGTCCTTGTCCCGGATCACACCGTTTGCGTCGATGATGTAGATCGTCGGCCAGCCGCGGACGTTCCACAGGCTCGGGATCGGGCCGGAGGTCGCCTCCGGGCCGCACCAGAAACTGCGCCAGGTGATCTCCTCCTCCTTCAGGCGAGGACGGAGCTTCTCGAGATCCTCATCGCTGTTCACACCGATCAGAGCGAAAGGACGGCCTGCCATTCTCTCCACGAGCGACCGCTCGTGTGGGTACATCGCCCGGCAGGGCCC
>JAQBGV010000068.1:0-51309 GCA_032128395.1 Planctomycetota bacterium
GCACTCCCGGTAAGGCCGAGGGCAGAGTCGTAGTAGCCCGCGGGCGGTCCGGCCCCGGCCGCGTCTGAACTGAAGATCAGGAACGCGAGCAGGAGGGTCTCCGCGATCGCGAGCCGTGGGCCGGTGGTCAGTCCTGAGGCACCCCGCATGATGAAGCTCCCGAGCACCCCCGCTGGGGTCTGGGGGAGAGCTGTGGGGGGAGATGGCCGCCACCCCCGAACTCGGTCCCCGTCCGATGGATTCTGAGAATCTGTCCCGCGCCCATCGTATCGCGCCGAAGGAGCAAGTTCGAGTTCTTGCCCCCCGCCTCGCGAAGATGACCGTATTCTATCCCTCGGCGGTGCTGCCGCCGAGAAAGGGGATCCCTGCATGTCCATCGACCGAAACACCCTCGAGACCCAGCTCGACCGCTACGCCGAGCTCCTCGTCACCCACGGGGCGAACATCCAGCCGGGCCAGCTCTTGCAGCTCGGCGCGGAGGCCGCCGTTCGCGATTTCGCCGTACGAGTCGCCGATGCCGCGTATCGCCGTGGGGCCGGATACGTCCACCTCGAGCTGATCGAACCACGAGTGGCCCGAAGCCGTATCCTCCACGCGTCGGAGGAGAGCCTCGACCACGTGCCCGCGTTCCTGAAGGCGAAGTCCGACGAACTCGTCGACACCCGCGCCGCGACCATTCGACTGATCGGCAGCGAAGACCCCGACATCCTCTCCGATCTCTCTCCGACGAAGCTGAACCGCGCGCGCCTCGCGCAGTTCAAGGCCGCGAAGCGATTCTACGACGATGGCATCGGGCGGAATCAGGTGCACTGGACGGTCGCAGCCGCCGCCACTCCGGGGTGGGGGATGAAGGTGTTCCCCGCTCTCGGCCCGGAGGAGGCCGAGCTGCGGCTCTGGCAGGAGATCCTCCAGTTGGTGCGCGCCGACCGAGAAGACTGTCTCGCGCAGTGGGAGGAGCACAACAAGAAGCTTCACGTGCGCGGAAAGACTCTGACCGAGATGGGAATCTCCGAGTTGGTCTTCACCGGGCCCGGCACGGATCTGACGGTGGGGCTCGCACGGGTCGCCGAATTCAGGGGTGGGACCGACCTCGGGCCGTACGGAGTTCCGTTCGAGCCGAACATCCCGACCGAAGAGGTCTTCACGACTCCGGACTGGCGTCGGACTCAGGGTCGGGCCCGCGTCACCCGCCCCTTTCTCGTCAACGGAAAGCTCGTCGACGGACTCAGCCTGGAGTTCGCGGACGGCAGGGTGTCCCGATTCGACGCGGATTCCGGGGGAGAAACCTTCGGGGAGTACATCGATTCCGATGAAGGGGCGAGTCGTCTGGGGGAGGTGGCGCTCGTCGGGACCGATTCCCCGGTCTTCCGCTCCGGCCTGGTCTTCGAGGAGATCCTCTTCGACGAGAACGCCGCTTGTCACATCGCGGTCGGTTCCGCCTACAAGAGCTGCCTCCGAGGGGGAGAGTCGATGACCCCCGAACAGCTCGACGCGGTGGGTTGCAACGAGTCGAGCGCGCACACCGACATGATGATCTCCGATGAACAGGTAGATGTGGTCGCGCGTACCTACGGCGGCGACGAAATCCTGATCCTCGAAATGGGATCCTGGAGGATCTGATCGGGCAGCCGCGGCGTTCTGCTCTCCCCACGGACCGTTGACCCGCACCCGCTGGACCCGCTGTCGCCCATCGATGATCATCCTGGTTGCCGCTGCCGCTCGGTCCGGACTCGAGAGGACCCTGATGCCGATCCTACCCACCGCGCTCGTGACACTCGCCGCCGCACTCCTGCTCGGGCAGGGCCCCACCCTTCCCGCGGATGAACCGGGTCCGCAGCGCATCCGGGCCCTGATCGTCGATCAGGAGGCGAACGGTCTCCCCAACCAACCGACCGAGGACCCGGTGAGGCAGCGGATCGTCATCGCCGAGGACCGGCTCCTCCTGGAAAACCCTCAGAGCGGGGTGGTCTATCTGCTCCGTCTCGACCAGGACCCCGTTTCCCTCGTCGAGATCTCCCACGACAAGAAACTCTACCGAGAGGGGCGGGAGCTCGACCGGATCCAGCACGAGCGAAGTGTCTCGGAAACGCAGACTCTCGAGAGGCTCAGGGATGCTCCCGCCCTCGAGCGGAGCGCGGTGATGAATCGGCTCTTCCTCCGCCCCGGACTCGAGCGCGAGGTGACGGTCCAGCACTTTGAGGAGGAACGTGAGATCCTCGGCCGAAAAGCCCACCGAGTCGAGGTACGCGAGAACGGCCGGGTGATCGTCGACGCCTGGATCGCCGCCGAGGACACCGGAATCCCATTCTTCGAATTCTATCGCCGGGTTGGAGCGTTCTCCGAAGAGGTGATCGCAAAACTGCGAGAGCTGAAGGGGCTCCCTCTGGAGGCGAAGTTCACGGTCGTTACTTCCGTCCTGCCCCACGAGATCCACGTGAGGGCGCTAGAGATCATCGAGGACAATGTGCAGCGCCGGCTGTTCGAGATCCCACCCGGCGCGGAGAAGATCGAGGAGTCTCCCTTCGCGCAGTGCCCGATCTGCGGCAGCGATGTGGAGAGGGAGGCCCCACCGGCAGGACAGTCCATCCGTCGCGACGGAACGACGGTCTATTTCGATCGACGGGAGTGCAAGGAGGAGTACAACCACCGGGAACACCCGGAGCGCTTCCCCCGGCCGAAAAGTCCTCCCGAGGGTTCAGAAAAAAAGACACCGGGAAAGAAGACCAAGGAGAAGGGGGACCGCTAGCCTACTCCCTGCTCGTACTCCAGGAGCGGCTCCAACTGGACCGGATGCGGAGAGAGCGCCTCCCGCACCACCGCGACGATCCTCGTCAGCGCCTCGGGCGTCCGCCCCTCGACTCGGACCGTCAAGTTGGCCGTCGTGTTCGAGGCACGGATCAGCATCCATCCGTCTTCCCACGTCACCCTCACTCCGTCGATCGTATTGACCCGATCGGTTCCGAAGGCGCGGCGGAACGAGTCCTGTAGCGCGGTCACTACGCCGAACTTCGTCGCTTCACTGACGGGGATCTTGACCTCTGGCGTCGAGAAGGTCTCCGGGATGTCGGCGAACAGCGAGGAGCAGGTCGCGTTCTTCTCCGCCATGATCTCGAGCGTCAACAGCGCGGCGTAGAACGCGTCGTCGAAGCCGTAGTAGTCGTGGGCGACGCAGATGTGCCCCGAGAGCTCTCCGGCCAGGATCGCCCTCTCCTCGCGCATCTTCTCCTTGATGATCGAGTGCCCCGTCTTCCAGAGAATCGGGGTCCCGCCGCGCCGCGCGATGTCGGTGTAGAGGTAGTCCGAACACTTCACGTCGAAGATCACCGTCCCCTTCCCGAGTTTTTCGAGAAGATGGCGTGCGAACGCGAGCACCAAGTGGTCGGCGCTCCGCTTGCGCCCCGTCTCGTCGATCAACCCGACCCGGTCGGAGTCGCCGTCGAAACCGAATCCGCAGGCGTAGTCCCCGGCCGCGACCTTGTCGCAGAGCGCTTTCATGTACTGGGGGACCTCCGGGTCGGGGAGGTGGTTCGGGAAGGTCGCATCCGGCTCGGCGTAGAGCGCGTCGACCTCGACCCCGACCGCGGCGAAGAGCGGGAGCGCGATCGGTCCCGCGGTGCCATTCCCACAGTCGATCGCGACGCGCATCCCCGCGATCGACCGGAAGCGCTGCTCTTGCTCCGCGATATAGGTCGGGATGATCTCTCGTTCCTCGAGGGAGCCGCGCTCCGAGACGGGCTCGGCGCGTTCTGCGACCAGGCGCAGCCTCCCGATCTCCTCCCCCCAGATCGGCCAGATCCCTCGGGTGATCTTCAGTCCGTTGTACTCGATCGGGTTGTGGCTCCCGGTCACCATGATCCCGCCATCGAGCTCGAAATGGGCGGTGGCGTAGTAGAGGAGCGGCGTCGGGACTTCACCGACGTGGACGACGTCGATTCCAGCGTCGCGGAGGCCCTCGGTGACCGCCTCCGCGAAAGGGGCGCTCGACGCCCGGACGTCGTGTCCGACTGCGACGGTTCTGCCCCCGTCGCCGCGGAGCATCGTGCCGAACCCGAGACCGATGCGCCGCACCGTATCGTGGGTGAGGTCCTTCTCGACGATTCCGCGGATGTCGTACGCGCGGAAGATGTGCTCGGGAAGCAGCACAGGGGGTCCTTTCGGAAGGGGACAAGGAGGGCGCGACAGTCTAGCGACCGTTTTGGGATGATTCCAGCAAGGCCGGCGAGGACGAGACTTGCCGCTCCAGCTCTCGCTTCGGTATCCTCCCGCACCCCCACATGAATGGGAGCGCCATGCTCGTCCGTGGAATCCTCCGCCTCACGCTCGCCCTCGCTGTGTCCGTCCCCGTGTTCGCCGATGAGCCGGTGGTGCTCCTCCATGTGAACGACCTCCACGGCCAGGTGCTGCCGGTCCGGCGCTCGGGGGGGAACCTCGAAGGCGGATTTCGCGGGTTGGCCGCGATGGTGGCTGCGGAGCGGTCCGCCGCCGGGGCAGAGCGGGTCCTACTCCTCGATGCCGGCGATTGGTTCCAGGGGACCCCCGAAGGGAACCTCACGCAGGGGCGCTACATCATCGAGCTCTTGAACGCGCTCGGAGTCGACGCCTCGGAGATCGGAAATCACGACTTCGACCTCGGAGTGGCGAATCTGAGGGAGCTCATCGACCTCGCGGAGTACCCCGTCCTCGGCGCGAACGTCCTCGAACCGGATGGCTCGGGACCGGTGCCTTGGGCCGAACGCTCGGTGATCATCGAGCGCGGCGGGATCCGTTTCGGAATCGTCGGCGTGGTCACCGAGGAGACCAAGGAGATCGTGATCGCCCATGTCGCGAAGGACCTCAGCTTCGCGAGTGCGATCGAAACGGTGCGCGCCGAGGTCGGGGCCCTGCGGAGTCGCGGTGCGGAGTGCGTCGTCGTCCTCAGCCATCTCGGGGTGATCGCCGAACGCGCCCTCGCGAAGGAAGTGCCGGGGATCGATCTCATCGTCGGGGGGCATTCGCACACGCTGGTCCCGGTGCCGTGGGTGGAGCCGACCACGGGGACCGTAGTCGTGCAAGCGGAGTCGAATGCGCAGCAGCTGGGACGGCTCGAGATCTCTCGCGGTGATGGCGGGTTCACGATTCGGGGAGCGTGTCTGCCGATCCCGGGGCGCACCGATCCCGTCGGGGCGGGCTTCGAGGCGGTGGTCGAACGTTATCGCCCTCAGATCGAAGGGCGCCTCGAGCGGGTGCTCGGGACCTCCCCGGCGAACCTTCCGAACCCGCTGCGCTACTCGGAGGAGGATTCCGCGACGTGGCACCCGCGGGCGAATCCGCTCGGAACTTGGATCGCGGCGGAGATGGCGCACGTCGCCGGGACCAAGATCGGCATCCAGAATCGCGGGGGGATCCGAGCCGACCTCCCCCAGGGGCCGGTGACCGAGCGCGACCTCTTTCAGATCTCCCCGTTCGGTAACACGGTCGTGGTGTGCACCATGACGGGGGAGAAGCTCAGAGAAGTGGCCGAGAGATCGCTCGCCGAGCCGACCAAACGGCTCGACGTGCACGGCTTGACGATCGGCTGGACCCACGGCGGCGAGTTCGATGGCAAGAAACGGCTCATCTCTCTCGAGGTCGATGGGGACCCGGTCGAGCCTGAGAAGCTCTATGAGGTCGCGACGAACAACTTCGTCGCTCCGACCACCCCGGCGACGGTCGGGGGTGACGGCTGGACGCAGTTTCTCGACGGGAAGATCCGCGACACCGGGGTCGAGGTGCTCGAGGCGACCATCCGCGGGATCGAGCGGCTCGCCGAGACCCCCGAGCTTCAAAAGGACGCCATCGAGAGGTCGATGGAGGAACACAGCTACGTCCAGGAGGGGACCTCGGACCAGCGTCTGGTGAGCCTGTTCGGGCTCGTGGTGCTGTTCTTGCTCGCCTGGCTCCTTTCCACCGACCGCAAGACCATCCCTTGGCGGGCGGTCCTGTGGGGAATCGGGCTGCAGGCGATCCTGGCCGCTCTCATCCTTCGGACCGAGCCGGGGAGAATCGTGTTCCGCGGGGCGAAAGCGGCGTTCGATCTCGTCCTGCGATTCTCGATGGAAGGCGCGCAGTTCGTCTTCGGTCCCCTCGCCAACGTCGGAATCTCGGAGGGGGTGTTCGGCCACGGCAACGGTTGGATCTTCGCCTTTCAAGTCGCCGCGACGATCATCCTGGTCAGTTCGGTCACCGCGATCCTCTATCACATCGGCATCATGCAGGTGATCGTCTACGCCCTCGCGAAGGGGATGCAGGTCACGCTGCGGACGAGCGGCGCGGAGTCCCTCGCGGCGGCGGCGAACATCTTCGTCGGGCAGACCGAGGCGCCTCTGGTCGTTCGACCGTACCTCGCGCGCTTCACGCCGTCGGAGACGATGGCGCTGATGACCGGCGGGATGGCGACCGTAGCGGGGGGGGTCCTCGCCGCCTACGTCGGCCTCGGCATCGACGGGGGGCACCTCCTCGCGGCGAGCGTGATGTCCGCCCCCGCCGCCCTCGCGATCGCGAAGTTGATGGTCCCGGAGAAGGAGCACTCGGCGACCGCCGCCGACGTCCCGTTCGAGATCCAGCGCATCGATCACAACGTCCTCGACGCCGCCTGCCGGGGGGCGTCGGACGGCTTGAAGCTCGCGCTCAATGTGATGGCGATGTTGATCGCGTTCACCGCGCTGGTCGCGCTGATCAACTGGGGGATCGGATCGATCCACACCTGGTTCCTTCCCCAGGATGTCCTCGAGAACGCCGAGAAGCTCGCCGAGCAGAAGTGGTCGCTGCAGAAACTCCTCGGCTGGCTGTTCGCGCCGATCGCCTGGCTCCTCGGAGTGCCGAAGGCGGAGATGTTCGACGTCGGGGCGCTGCTCGGGATCAAGATGACCCTGAACGAGTTTTTCGCGTACATCGAGTTGTCCAAGATCCAAGAGTCGCTCAGTCCCCGCAGTGTGATGCTCACCACCTACGCGCTCTGCGGCTTCGCGAACTTCGCCAGCATCGCGATCCAGATCGGGGGGATCAGCGCTCTCGAGAAAGGGATCCGCCCGAGCTTGGCGCGGTTGGGTCTTCGCGCGATGCTCGGGGGAACGCTCGCCGCGCTCTCCACCGCGGCGATCGCTGGGGTGATCTCGTGACCGAGAGGAGCGCACTCCCGATCTCGACCCAGGTCGCAGAGGCGCGGAATTTCCTCATCGCCCGTATCGGGGCACCCCCGGAGGTCGGCCTGATCCTGGGTTCCGGGCTCGCGGCGGGGTCGCTGGCGCTCGAGGATCCGATCGAGGTTCCGGTGGGGGAGATCCCGCACCTCCCGGTCCCGAGCGTCGTCGGTCACCAGGGGGTGTGGACCTTCGGGCGGATCTCCGGACGTCCGGTCGTCGTCGCCGGGGGGCGGGTCCACCGATACGAGGGGATCCCACTCGACCAGGTCACTCTCGGGGTTCGGGTGATCCGGGCGCTCGGTGCTCGGGCGCTGGTCGTGACGAACGCAGCCGGCGGAATCCGCGCCGATCTGACCCCCGGGACTCTGATGCGGATTCGTGACCACCTCAACCTGCTCGGGGACTCCCCGCTCGTCGGCAGTCACGAGGACTCCCTCGGTGCCCGGTTCGTCGACCTCTCCGAGGCGTACGACCGCCTTTGGGGAGATCTCGCCTGCGGCTCGTTGTCGAGAGAGGGGATCGAGCTCCCCTTAGGGGTTTACGCGGCGTGCCTCGGGCCCCAGTATGAGACCCCCGCCGAGATCGATCACCTCGAGAAGATCGGCGCCGACGCGGTCGGCATGTCGACCGTCCCGGAGGTGATCGTCGCGCGCCAGGTCGGACTTGCAGTGTTCGGGCTCTCGCTGATCTCGAACGCTGCCGCCGGACGTGGCGCCGGAACCCTGAGCCACGAAGAAGTCTTGGAGGCAGGTCGCCGGGCGATGGGCCAACTCTCCCGAGTGGTCGAAGTGCTGGTCGACTCCGCCCCATGATGGATGGGGGGATGATGTTCGGATCGAAGCGGACCTGGATGCCCTGGTGCGCTCTTCTTGCCCTCGCCGGATTCGTCGATGCGGGGCTCCTGCGGGGCGATGACGATGGAGCCCAGGCCCCGCCGCGCGAGCTGGTGGATCCGAAGAAAATGGTCGAGGCGGCGAACGAATTCGCCGTCGGGGGAAAGACCGTCGATGCCTCGCGCCTGTACCGAAAGGCCCTCTTCGTCCAGCCGAAGAACGGGAAGGCCCTGCAGGGGTGGCGCAAGATCCGCAAGGAGCGCGCCGCGAGACTCGTCGGCGAGGGGGCGGCAGCTTGGGACACCGAGCCGGCTCGGGCTCTCGCACTCTTCCGCGGGGCGGCTGGGCTCGATGCATCGAATTCGAAGGTCAAGGCGCTCGGGCGCGAACACGGCTTCCAGGAGTTCCGCGGGGAGTGGCGGTCGAAGAACGAGATCGAGGAATACCGGAAACAGCTCTCCGAGATCGAAGGGGCCCGCAAGCAGCAAGTCAACGTCGACGAATCGTACTCCGTGATCTATCGCGGTCCGTTTCGGTTCTTCACCGATGTCGACACCCGAGTCGCCAAGTCCACCCTCGAGCAGATGACCGCCAGCATCGAGACGCACTGGGCGAAGTACCGAGAGGTGATGGCCCCGTTCGAGCTTCGCACGGTCTCCGATCTCGACGTGGTGCTGTTTGCGAAGCGCGCCGACTACATGAAGAGTGCGGGGATCCCTGGGTCGGCGGGGGTGTACTACTCCAGCCGCGGCGTCGGGTACTTCTTCGGGGAGGGCGGCTGGAACTTCAGCACGATGCTCCACGAGATGACCCATCAGCTGAACGACAAGCTTCTCGGGGCGCACGGGGTCGAGGCATGGTACGAGGAGGGGGTCGCCGAGTATTTCGGTGCGGGATTCCTCACGCAGGCGGGACGTCGGGTCGAGCTCGGTCGGGTCGATGCGTACCGGCTCGCCGCCTTCCAGGAATCGGTGCGCGGATCCGCGGGGCGGGTGATTCCCCTCGACCGCTTCGTCCGCATGGAGCGCGCCGAACTCAGCGGAGAGTTCTACGCCCAGGCGTGGGCGCTCGTGCACTATCTGATGGAGGTGCACCCGTTCGGTCGCTGCATCATCTTCGACTACCTCGAAGGGCATCGCATCCAGGAGGGACGACACCTCGCCGAGGTGCTTTCTGATTATCGGTACGATCTGGGGAGCTTCGAGGAGGAGTTCCTGGGGTACTACCGGAGCGGCGGCGCGGCGGGACAGTGACCGATCAGGGGGTCAATTTCCGCAGTGCACGCAGTCCGACGTCGACCACGCGATCCTCGAAGGCCGTCTTCTCATCCGCGGCCACGAATCGGTCGCGAGATCGTTCCGCGAACACCGTGCAGACCGCACCCGCCCGGAAGCCTCGCAGTGAAGCGAGGGTCAGCAGGGTCGAGGTCTCCATCTCGAGATTCAGCACCCCGATGCGTGCGAGTTCGTCGATTCGGTCGGGGAAGCGGGGCGGAAATCCGGGGACATCGCGAGCCTGGGCACCGTAGAAACCCGATGCGGTCGCCGTCATCCCGGTGCGCCACGGAACTCCAGCCTCGGTCGCAGCCGCCTGCAGTGCCTCGATCACCTCCGGGTGGGCGACGGCGGGATATCCCTCGGGGACGAACTGTGTCGAGGTGTTCTCGAGTCGCACCGCTCCCCAGGTGATCACCAGATCGCCGATCGACAGCTCGGGTTGGACCCCCCCGCAGGTTCCGGCCCGAATCAGAGTGGCGCTCTCGAGGAGTGACGCGAGTTCGACGACCGCGATCTCGGTGTTGTCGCAGCCGATCCCGGTCGCCATCACCGAAACGTCGAGTCCCTCCCAGGTTCCTGTGAACGTGGTGTACTCGCGGTTGCGAAAGGAACCTCGAACCTCGGAGAATCGCTCCGCACAGCGTTCTGCACGGGCCGGGTCACCGACGAGCAGGATCGAGGGTGCCACCTCGCCGGGACCGACCCCGATGTGGTACGGCCGTCCCGATGCATCGATCACCAACCGCGCCGTTCTCGGCTCCACAGACATCGGGTCCATCCTCGCCGGCCAGGGGGGGGGAATCTCCCTCCGAGGGGCGAGACTAATCGCTTCCCCCGAAGTGGGAAAGTCCCATCGCTTGCTGGGACAGGGACCTCACCTGGAGCCGCGGGGCTTGGAACCGCTCGGAGGTGTGGTCGAGGGTCTGAGGTGTCGATATATTGGAAACGGCTCCTCCAGGGGTCGCCCGGAGCATCTCGCCTGAAATAGGCCCGCCGCCCTGGAGTAGGAGCCGCCCGCTGAAAGGACTACGAAGATGATCTCGAGTCTCTGTCGGAGCGTCCTGATCCTCTTGCTCGCGGTCGGAGTCGCCCACCCCGTGTTCGCGGCCGACAAGAAGGAATTGAAGCAACTGAAGAAGGATTTCGCGAAAGCGCTGTCCGAAGAGAACGAAGAAGCGGCGATCTCCGTCTTCACCCGGCTCGGCGAGATCGGGGACGAGGACGCCCGCGAGGAGCTGTACAACCTCGGATTCGGGTATGCGACCACGCCGACCCTGTACGCCGCCGCCGTATCCACGCTCTCTTCGTTCGAGGGGATGCTCGAGTTCCTCGATGAGCGCTACGGCAAGGTCGACAACAAGGGGGATTTCCGCGAGCGTGTTTTCCTCGCCGACATCACGGCGAAGGTCCCTGGCGATGATGCGATCGTCTCGCTCACGGCGTATCTGGCGGATAACTCTCCATTCGTCACGGGCGCGGCGGTCGAACACCTCGCGAACTCGATGTCGCGGGCAGCGATCGAACCCCTGATCGAGCTGCTCAAGGAACTTTCGAAGAAGCCGAAAGACGTCCTCTACCATCAGGTCCGCGATGGGCTGTGGAAGCTGACCGGTCAGGACTTCGATATCATCGATGACTGGATGGCGTGGTGGGAGCCGAACAGGGCGACGTTCGATCCCAAGAGCTCCGAGCACGAGGGGAAAGACCGGCGTCGAGCGGAAGCGCCGCGGCGACGACCCCGAGTTCTGGGGGGTCCCCGTCGAATCGAAGAACATCGTGTTCGTCATCGACACCTCCGGAACCATGCGCTTCATCGAAAAGGATGACATTCCGGGTCTCGGCGAGGTCAGCGGTGGTTCGGACACCGGAGGAGATCAGACCAAGAAGGCAGAGATCAAGCCCGGCAGTCCGGAAGAGCGACTCGCATTGTTCTGGTCGCGGATCAGCATGGCGAAGCGAGAGCTTGCTCGGGTCGTCCAGCGGCTCGACAACAAGACTCTCTATCGGATCGTTCGGTTCGACACGAATGTGATCCCAGAGACGAAGACCCCGAAGCCCGCGACCCCCGGGAGCAAGTCGAAGTCCCTCAAGTGGATCGAGGATATCAAGATCAAGGGGAACACGGCGACGCTCGATGCACTGCTCGAGGCGTTCTCGGATCCGAGGTGCAACACGATCTACTTCCTCTCCGATGGGGTGCCCTCGAAGGATGGCAAGAACGATGACCCGACCCGACCGATCCTGGACAAGGTCTTCGCCGAGAATCGCTTCCGGAAGATCAAGATCCACACCTTCGGCTTCGATCCGGCCCCGGAGACGCCGAACCGCGGCCCCTCCGGCGGCCTCATCGAGTCGAACAAGTGGCTCGCCGAGCTCGCGGAATCGACCGGGGGAAAGTTCACGCTGATGAAGGTGGACCCACGCCGGACGCCCGACAAGCCGGACGGCGATCTGAAGTGACGTGCATCAAGGACGATGATGCATCATAGACAGAGCAGCGTGTCGGGAGTCGGGTCGAACCCCGGATCGGGGAACGGCGGCTCCGGCGGCGAGTCGATCCCGAAGGTGTAGCGGAGCAGACGCAGCGCGTCGCCGATGTCGATCGAACCGGAATCGTTGACATCGAGCGCGTCGAAGCAGGTCGGCCAAGGATTTCCCTGGAACAGATATCCGAGCAACTGGATCGCGTCCGAGAGATCCAGGCTCCCCTCGCCACTGACATCCCCACGGATGAACATCTGAACCGCCGGCAGGTCGAGCCCACAGATGGGGCTCGGCGCGCCGAGCGATCCGAGGCGAGCGACCACGGTATACGTGATCAAGCCCGGGGGTGGCTGCGGGTCGAGATAGTCGGTCGCACTGGCGGGGAGAGTGGCGAGTGAGGCGCCGCCTCGGCGAACCTCGATCGAGTCGTGCATCCCCAGGGCGGGGAGGGTCCACGAGAGAACGGCGCCCTGCTCCTGGGTGTGGCAGAGGAGATTCTCGACCGGGAGGAGCGGCAGGTCGAATCCGTGGGGGGGGAAGGCGGTCAGCAACTCCCCCAGGTGCGGAGTGCCGTTCGACAGGTCCCCATCGTCGTCGTCGAGTTCGATCATCTCGCTGAGCAAGCTCGCGTCGAGCTCCCCGCTCCCCGCGAGGACCCAAGTGAGCCACAACTCCGCCGCGGCGTCGGCCCCGTCCGCCATCCCGAGGGACGCGATCAACTCGGTCCGAAGATCCCAGAACGCTCCCGACAAGGGGAGGCCTCGGATCGCGGCACTCGAAGACGCCACCGGGTAGATCGCGTCTGGCTCGAGATCGCGGAGCGAAGTACCGACGGTCTCGAAATCGGGACCGATGCGCGGATCGTCGAAGCAGAACGCCGCGAAGATGTCCGCGTTCGCTTCTTCGACCTCGAACTCCGCGACCCCGGGGATGTGCTCCTCGATGTGATGGAAGTACTCGTGGGCGAGTAGGGTGCCGTACGCAGAATTCCTGCAACCGTTGCCGGCCCGCGTCAGCTGGATCGTCTGGAAGATCGGCAAGTACGCCGAATAGCAGCTCCCGGCGACGTTCACGTGGACGACGACCGGGAACTCGGCGGCGGGGAGACCGGCCGCGTGATCGAGCAACCAGTTGCGCGATCGAGAGACGACGTAGAACGCATTCCCCTCCGCGACCGTGAACTCGCTCGCGGGGTCCCCGAAGAGGATCGTTCCGAACATCCCCGCGGACAGGCTTCCGAACCAATTGCTGTCCGGCCCCCCCTGATTCTGGACGTCCACCCAAGCGCCGACCAGCTCTGCGTTGACGAACAGGTTCGCCGCCAGCGACGGGATCGTGAAGATCCCGGTGGGGCCGGTGTCGACCGGTGGTTCGCCGCCGGGCGTGATGGTCAGACCTGCGAGCGGCGCGTGGATCAGAGTTGCAGATGGGGAGTACGGGAGGTTGCCGTCGGGGATGCGTGCGAGGACTTCGCCCGCATAGCCCCCGTGTCTCCGGATCGAGGCGCGTTCGAGGAGCGTGCCGGTCGCGGAGTCGAGCCAGAGCTCGAATTCGTCATCGCCCGCAAGGACGTGGACCCGGTGAGCGATGGCGAGGACGAGGGAGCCGTCCCCGTCCATGAGCCATGCACGCTCCGGAACTCCCGGAGCCGCGCTCCAGCCGTCGGCTGGAATCCCCATGTCGGCGAGGTGCCCCTCGACGCGCGACCAGAGGGCGAGCGGGGGGTTCTTTTGCAGAAGCGGGAGAAGATCCGGGCTTTTTCCGAGCCGCCGCGTCCAGGAATGGCCCTCCCGGCGAATGGTGACGTCATCGAGTCCGTGGATCGGAATTCCTGCGTGGAGGACGGGTTGCCGCACGATTTCGCGGTCACCGACCCAAACAGCCTCGGCGGAGGACGAGGCGCCCTCGAGGATCGGATCGGTTCCAGAGGCGTGGGTCGGGGCCAGATGGAGGCTCAGCAGGGCGATGAGGCAGAGGGGGCGCACCGGCGGTCTCCTTCCGGGAGGATCAGACTCGGGAGGGGTGCGAGAGGGGAGGCGCGATTCTACCACATGTGAATAGATGGCGATGAACAATGAAGAGCGGCCGCCCACCGGGCGGTGGCCGGTCCCGACCCCGAATTAGGCCTCCGGAGGCCGAGGGAGGGCCGAACCTCGCTCCTCACCTGCCCCTACGGCGTGACCGCCTCCAAGGAGATCCGCGCCTCTTCTCGCTGATCCACCTGCCGGCAGAATTCGACGAACTCCGGCCAGCGGTCTGCTTCGAGCCAGAACGGCCGCATCGAGAGGAGGCGTTCCAGGACCAGTTCATCCCCCTCTTGTAGCGTGACCGCCCGGAACCGTCCCCACGGCCCTTCGAGTTCGACGTCCTCCGGGAACTCGCCCACGCGGAGATCGTCGCCGAGGCGGACCGTCAGGCGCTCCTCGATGGTGAACTCGACCTGGCTGAAGGCGGGATAGATCCGCTCGGTGTCGCGGACGAATCTGCGCAGATTGCTCACGAGGATCGTGCTCGCGAGGCTCGGAACTCCGTCGCGATCCTGTAGCAGCGAAGGCGCGTCGACGTCGAAGGCGATCCGAAGCGGTGGGTCCCGCTCATCGAAGTGTTCGAACTTCCCCGACCGGACCTTGGCCCCCGGAAGAGTCTGCTGGACGAATCGCTCGAGCATCGTGGAGCGAAAGAACGGGGGCATGTCCTTGATCTGCTCCTTGAGCTGGCTCCCCTGGATCGCGCGGATCTCCATCCCACCTTCCAGGCGGATCGTGGGGCTCTCCCCGCCGACGAGCGTCGCCGTTCCCTCGATCGCCTGCGCATCGACGCGCGGGTCTCCATCCGGGATGCGCGACCACACGCCGCCGGTTCGATCGACACGAAGCGCTCGACCGCGGCGGATCTCCGGCGGAATGCGTCCGAATCGCGCTTGCCGGAACGGGATGTGAACGAGGAGCGGAGCGCCGTCTTCGCCGAGGTCATCGATCTCGATCATGACTCGGCCGAAGGTCGCATCCCGCGGATTCGACCAGTCCACCCAAGGGATGCGCTCCGGAGATGGGGCGGCATAGACTCGATGGAAGGGGATCCCCGCCGCTCGCAGGAGACCCGCGAGTGCGAGCTCGCGGTTTCCGTCGCGGCCGATCCACACTTCGGTGGCACTTCCACCGCCTCCGCCGTCGGTGATGTGTTCGCACGCGGCCTCGTAGAGCGCCACGACCTGGGCGCGTCGGTCGGAGATGCCGTCGAGAATTTCCGCGGCTGCGGCTTCCAGCGTGGGGGTCGGTCGATCGTCGCGGACCGAGTTCGCCGCGAGTTGGGGGAGCACCTCCTCCCACGTCGTTCTCGCCCGCACCTCCACGTTCGGCAGGATCTGATCCGGGGGAGGAGCGAGGAATTCCGGCTCCGGGCGGGGGGAACGATCCACCCGCCAGGCGATGCGGCGCACACCCCCGCTCCGCGTTTCCTTCGGCGCTCTCGCACCCGCGCGCAATACGATCTCGGGCTCCCACTCGGCGGGGAGTCGGACCACCCACTCCGAGCGATGGAATGCGGCCGCGAAGTCGGGGTCCTGGAAGTAGAACGGTCCGAGACGCAGATCGTCCGGATCTCTGAGATCCTGTCGTCGCACGGTGCGGACGACGATGATCGCACCGGGCTCGAGACCGGGAAGGGTGTAGCCACCTCCGCTCGCGCCCCCGGTCGGTTGCAGAACGCGGCCGTCCGGCGTGTACACCGCGAGCTCACGCAATTCCCCCTGGGTCGGGAGGGTCGAGTAGTCCTCCACCGCCTCCTGCGATTCGAGTCGGATCACCTGATGCACCACCTCGACGATGCCACCGTCGACCGTGACATCGCTGATCATCTGGTCGAGCAGGAGCACGGCGTTCGCGCCGGGATAGCTCCCGACGGGAGGGGCGTCGCCGAGGATCTCCGCGAGCGGGATCAACTCCTTCTCCCACGACTCGCTCGGCTCGCTGCCGGGAACGGGCGAGCCTCCCCGCAGGTGAGCGATGCGCCGGGCGCGATCGCTGCGACCCGGGTCGCGCGACGCCGCCTCCCGCAGGGCGTCGAGGGCCAGATCGAGGTCTCCCGACCGGAGGTGAAAATCGGCGAGATCATCCCACGGGTCGGGGTCATCGGCCCGGTGCTCCGCTGACCACCGCTCGGCGAGCGCGCGCATCGCCTGGCGGTCCTCCCGCGCGTCCGCGATGTGCATGCGCAATCGGATCCCCTCGAGACTTCCCGGTTCCAGTCGATCGAGGCGATCTGCGATCTCCTCCGCCCGCTCGATGCGCCCGAGTCGGATCGATGCCCGGGCGAGCGGGGTCCCGGCGGCGAAGGTCGGTTCGAGTTCGAACAGCCGCTCGCGCAACTCCATCATCCGGTCCCCACGCGAGAGGTCCTGCGCTGCGCGTTGGAGCCGCCCTAGCACCGCTCGGTGATCCGGCGCGATGCGCTCGAGGGCCGAGAGTGCCGCGCTCCGCTCCCGCCGCCACCCTTCCTCGTTCGCGATCGACTCGCGTGCGAGCCACGCTTCGAGTGACTTCGGGGCCGACGAGAGGATGCCATCGATGGTTCGCATCGCCTCATCGACTCGATCCTCCTCTGCCAAGGTGCGAGCAGTGGCGAGGAGAATGGGGAGGAGCTCAGGATCCGCGGCGAGGGCGGCGGTTCGGAACCCGTCGGTCCGACTGCGCACCAACTCGCTCGGGAGCCACGAGAGAAGAGGGAGTGCGAGTTCGGTCGCGACTGCGAGGGGAACCGCCCCATCGCCGGTGGGCGGGGTCTCCGGGAGGAGCCGATCGATCGCACGAAGGTCCTCGCGCTCCGCGGCGAGGATCAGCCGTGCAGCCCGGTCCGCGGGAGTGATCGGTTCGAGGGTGAGGTTGGGGACGCCGACGGGAAGCCGCTCCGGAGCGGCGTGCCAGGACGAGGTGGCGCCACGACCCCCGGGGGGGAGAGCTTCGAGGGCGAGCGGGGCGCCACTCGCATCGGTGAACCGGATCTGGGTAGGAGCTCCATCGCTGCGGAGCACGATCAGGTGTTCCCCCGCCTCGAGGTCGAGCGGGATCCAGATCACCCGCGGGAGGTGCTCGCGTCCCCGGTCGAACCCCGGAGTCTCGACTCCGTCGAGGATCAGCCGAAGGGAACCCCGGGTCGTCACCTGGATGAATCCAGTGGCGGCTGTCGCGAGTCCGAATCGACTCCGGACGATCCACCCTCCCCCGCGTCGGCGGTCGAGTCGCGACGGTTCGAGATGGGTCTCGTGTGGGAGGATCGGGAGCGCGCGCCAACGAACCGGCCCGTGCGTCCCCGCTTCTTCCCGACCCGGGTCGAACGAGGTCACCGCGAGGCGCTCGGAATAGAGTTCGGCGCTGGAACTGCGCCCGAACGGTCCGATCACCAGCCAATCGCGCGGGGTCCCCAGATCGAGTCCTAGGTCGGTGGGGGTCCACGGTGTCGTGCTCGCGCGGGCGGCATCGTGAGCTTGCCAGAGCGCACGCCGACGGTTCCAACCATTTCGCATCCCTTCCCCGAGGGTGCGCCACTCCAGAGCGGTGGGTCCCGCCCCGGAGGCGTTGCCGAGGGCGCTCGACCAGCGGGCGAGGATCGCGTTCGCGACCTCCGAATCGGGGGCGCGCTCGAGTTCCGCCCACCACTCGGCGCGGAGGGTCTCGAGGTCGCCGCGGCGCTCCGCCTCGGACCCGACGACGCTTCCTAGATCCTCTGCGAGTGCGGGGAGCGCGGCGACGAGGACAACACACAGTGCGCGGAGAGTGGAGATCCCACGCATCAGTCCACCTCCCCGGTGGACTCGAGGACGATCTTCTCGTCGAGTCCCCGCTCCACGCGATCGACGATCTCCTTGAAGCTCCGGTAGACCTCGGGTGAGACGCGCGGGGTGAGCAGGCGATAGCTGCGCTCGATCGTCAACTTGTTCCCCTCGACGAGAACTTTCGATTCGAAGCGGACCGAGTCATCGGACAGACGGAGCGGCTCCGGTCTCGACCGGATGCGCGTACCCTTGGGAAGAGTGATCTCGACGCGAAGGGTGCCCCCCCGCGGGTTCCCGAGAAGGAGGTCCTGCGTGCGTGCGGCTCGGCTCGCCCGGGCCGCGATCCCTTCGAGGCTCCCGAGGAGGTCGCGAATGGGGGGAAGCTCGATCTCACGGGAGCCGAGTTCGACGAAGCGCGGCACCCGGAGCTCGAGCTCGATCGTCACCGGCTGGGTCAGGTCGTCGAGGTCGCTCATCTCGACGCTCTTCACCTCGAGTCCGGGGTAGCGCGGGCCGAGAATGCGCTCCAGGAGTTCGCCGCGCTTGGTGGCGACCTCAAACTGGGACCGGATCATCACCGCGTAGTCTCCGGTGAGGAGATCGCGCTGATGGATGGTCGCCGCACCATCGGTGCCGATCTCGATCCTCTGTTCCTCCGCCAAGGCGAGGTCGTCCGGTTCGTTCCAAGGGATCGTGTGTCGATCGGCCCCGTCCTCGCGGATGACGACGACTTCGGCGCCACGGTCCATCGAAGGGAGCTCGCGCACTCCGTGGTTCTCGGCGGTGCCATCGAGGAAGAGTCCGCCATCGATCTCCGGAACGTAGGCGATGCAGTGATTGAAGTGACTGACCAGTGGCAGAGAGATGTCCTCGTGCGGGCGTTGCATCGTCCCCTGGATCAGGACCGGCCACGCTTCGATGCCGACCTCGCTGAGCATCGTGCAGATCAGCGTCGCCTTGTCCTTACAGTCCCCGAATCGCCGGGTGAAAATGGTCGCCGCGTTGTACGGCTGGAACCCGTGCACGCCGAACTCCCACGCAATGTACCGGATCTCGTTCGCGACGAACTCGTAGACCAGTCGCACCTTCTCACGCTCGTCGGTGACCCCCTTGGTCAGCTCTGCGACCTTTGCCTCGATCTCGGGACTCACCTCGAACTGCCGGCGGATCAGGTGGTGGTACCACGTCGCGAACTCGTCCCAGGAGCCGTAACTGGAGACCTCGACTCGAGGGACCAGCTCTTCGACCGGCGGGCCCGATGGTTCTGGTTCGACAGGGTTGCTCGCGAGCGATCGCCACTGCCACGTGGTTCGTCCCTCCGATTCGGTCGACTTCGCGAGCTCGATCCCGTGGCTGTGTTGGTAGAGAGTGCGCCGGCTCGGGAATCGGACGGAATAGATCGTCTCCTCGCGAGGGAGGAACCCGCCGAACAGGACTTCCTCCCCGAAGTAGTCTCCGAAGAAAGATCGCCGCAGATCCTCGACGAGGTACTCGAGTTCGACGATATCGCCGTGAGAGAGCGGGGGGAGATCGACGAAGGCCCGGCTCCAGACCGGGTATTCACCTTCGCGGACCTCGGGGTCACGATTGCGGATCTTCGCGTCGGCGCGAGTTCCATCGGGATGGTGCACCCGAGCGGTGAGGACCCGAACCCACTGTTCCCCGTGTGCGTAGGGCACGACGTGGACATCGAGCTGTCGGATCCCTGCATCGTTGACGACCTGCATCAATCTTTGGTAGTACCGCGTCGCAGTCCCGTCCTCTCCGACATCGCTCGCCTGATTCTCGAGCAAGATCCGGTAGGGGTGCTCCCCCCCGACCGGGCTCGCGAGGGCGGCCGCGATGCGGTCCGCAACATCGATGCGGAACTCGTCATCGATTCCGACCTCCCGCGCGACGAGGTACTCGGTCAGCGCGCGCAGGCGCGGTTGGTTCGGATCGAGGGCGAGAGAGTGCTCCCATGCGGCGAGGGCGGCGGCGTCGCGGCCGAGCTCGTGCAGGAGGTGGCCGCGCTCTCCGTGGAGTCCTTCGTCCTGTGGAGCGATGATCAGCGCGGTGTCGATCGCGGCGAGTGCGGCTTCCAGTGAACCCGTCGAGCGCTCGAACTCGGCGAGGTCGGCCCAGTCTTTGGTGCCGAGGGGACGAGCATCGACCCCCCTTCTGAGAAGGTCGCGCACAGTATCGAGCTCTCCCAGGGAGGTCGCGAGGTCGATCCTCACCCCGAGAAGTTCGCCTTCGAGGGGGGAGAGCTCGAGGCCACGGTCGAGGATCTGGATCGCCAAGGCGATGTCCCCGGCACTGCGAGCCCGTTGCACAGCGCGCAGCCGAACCGGAACACGCAGCTCTTCGGCGAGCCCGAGTTCGAGTTGGAAATCCCACCGCTGTGCCGCGGCAAATCCGTAGTGGGCTGCCTCGATCCGCCGAGCGAGCTCGAGCGCGGCGGGGGGCGGGGTGGTCCCGCGCGAGCGCCGGAGCGAGGAGATCCCCGGCGCGTTCGGTGTTCTGGAAGCGGTCGAGGTAGTACTCGACGAGTGCGAAGCGGGCGCGGTCGAACCCAGGGTCGAGTTCCAGCGCCACCTCGAGTGCCTCGCGGCGGGCATTCTCTTCCCGTTCCGCTTCGTGCCCGACTTCTTCCTGGTAGCTCTCCGCCAGCAGGAAGCGGAGGTGTGCATCCTTCTCGGCGCCGGCGACGGCGTCTCGGATCGATTCTCGATCGGGGTGATCGCTGCGGTCGTGGGCGTGGACCCGCGCGGTGACCCACCCGAGCAGGCGATTCGCCTCGACCGATGGTTCCGCGCGACGCAGGCGATCGAGAGCCCCGAGATCGGGACTCGCTTCGCGACGAGGTTCGTGATTTTCGGGTGCGCGGGAAGGATCGCGAGGCTCGGCGGAGACCTCGACGCCGCGGAGCGCGGCTCCCGCATCGTCGGTGAGACGGATCCGGAACGCCCAACGGCCTTTCGTCTGGCCCGAGAGGATCATCAATCGCTGCGGGCCGGCGCGGAGGCGCAGGGGGATCGCATCCTGGTCGAAGCGGATCGGTCGCTCGACATCGCGGGTCGCCACTTCGACGTCATCGACCCAGATCCGATAAGCCCCTGAAGATCCGACTCGCAGCACGGCATCCATCGCGGTGCGCGCGTCGATCCAGGTGACGAGATATGCGATGGACTCTTCGTTCGGTCGGAACAACTCCCCGAGCTCGACCTGTCCCGCGACCCCCATCTCGCTCGCACGACGCCAGGAGATCTTCCCCCGTCGGCCGGAATACTCCGCGAGCAGGTCGAACTCCCGTTCCGGTGGGTAGCGCGCGGAAAAGCCGCTCCCCCGCTCGTTCTCGAAGGGGCCGATCAGGTAGAAGTCGGACAGGAACCCGAGCTGGTCCCACTGCTGCCGCGCGCCTTCGAAGTCGCCGGAGAGGTGGAGCAGGATCCCGAGGAGGTGTCGCGCCTGACCCTCGATGCATGGGGCGTGGGGACGCTCGAGAAAAGCTTGGACTTCCGCCGCGGCCCGGGCGGGCCGACCGGTGGTGAGGGCGACCTCGTGCAGGCGGCGGAGTGAAAGCTCCTCCGCGACGATCCGCGTGTCCTCAGGGGATAGCCCGGGGAGTGCTAGGGTCGGCTCGAAATCGGCCAAGTCCCACACGGAACCATCGAGGTCGTGGCCCGCACGCCACGCGTCATCCCAGAGGGAATCGACAGCGGAGGCGGAGAGCGGCACGAGCGCGAGAAGCGCACCCAGGGGCAGCAGAACCGCAGTTCGTGACATCGGAGCCTCTCACTCTCGGAGGACGCGCGCGTCCCCCCAGTTTGCGCGATCGAGGACGTGGAGGCCGAGCCCCATTTCGACCAGCAGGGTCAGCTCGGAGTGCCCGCGGAGGGGGAGCTCCACGGACACAGGAAGGTCGGCCCAGCCGACATCACCGGAGCGCCAGGCCTCTTCTCCATCGAGCAGAGTCACGAATCGAACCGATCCGGCTTGCGGATTGTCTTCGACCGGGCGGCCGACGACGTCGATTCCCACCTCGGCGCGGAAGACGAGGTCGCCGGGTTCGATGGCGAACGTCAGAGCGCTCCGGGAGTGCACACCGATTCCCTTTCGATAGGTTTCCCTCCCGATGCGGAGCGGCCCGCCGAGGACGTTGCGATCCCGCTTGTAGGTCCAAGGGAAGTAGCCGGAGAAAGGGATCCCCTCCTCGACTTTCCGAGGCACGCGATCGGAGAGGTAGATGACGCGATCGAGCAGAAGTTCGATCGCGACTCGATGCTCCTCGGAGATCGTCAGAGGGCCGAGGATCGGGCTCTCGACGCGGAGCGTCTCCGCATCGAGTGCGAGGAGCGATCCGCGCCAGCGACTGCCGTCATCGGCGGAGATGAGACAGAGCACCGAACCCTCTGGCGGCGGGGGGAGCGGGTCGAGTGGAGCGACACGCACTCGCTCGATCTGGTCCCAGGGGATCTCGAGCTTTCCGAGGTTGGCCTGCTCGATCTCGACCCCGTCGGGGGAAATACGTTCGATCACCCCCTCGATCGCGGCGCTTCGGTTCGTCTCGACCTGGTCTTCGACGACGTCTTCTGCAGCCTCAGACACCTCCGCCCCAGAGCGGATCTCGCGAATCCACTCGAGCGGGATCTCGAGCGGTGCGTCGAGCGATGGGACCTTCACCCGCACCAGGTCGTGGTCTCCCGTGGGCAGGATCGTGCCATGTACGCGGGTTCCATCGGCGAGGCGGATCGAGACCGTCCACCGCGGAGGGATCGGATTGCGGCGGAACCGGATCCGCAGCACGTCACGCAGCGCCAATTCTCGCCGCTCCAGAACGAGCACTCGTCGAGCGAGATCGAGCCCGGTCCCCAGACGACCGCGGATCGCCTCTCCGATCAGTTCGATCTCGAGCTCGGGGTTCGCGCTGACCGTGGATCCGAGGTCCTTGGGACTCGTGTCGATTTCCTCGGCGATCGCTCGTTCTTCCGCGAGCACCGCCAGCGCGCAGAGGAGTGCGAGCGAGGCGATGGCCCAGGGGAGAAGACCGGAGCAGAGGAGGCTGGGGAGTCGGTGCGGTCGGAGGAGTGTCGCTCTGCTGCTCGAGAGTGCTCGTTTGCGCAAGGTCTCTCGTCTGCTCATCGGCTCGGCTGCTCTCGCGATCGGGTCCCGGGCTGCCCGCGGTCTCCGCGGGCTCGGGATGCGCTCGCCTCCTCCCGAGGGGGTGATTCTAACCCGCAGGCTCGATGGGGGGGAACCGAAGCGAGTGCGAAACACGCGAGGATCGTGGATCTCTCGCCGTGGGAGTGCCTTCCTTGACGCCCTCCCGGCGCCTCCGTAGACTCCGCGTTGGATCGCGCTCTCTTTCGACGGGATGCACCGGAACGAGCCGCGGGGATCGGTCCCCCCCAGGGATCGACAGGGGAAGTGGAGTTCCGAGATGAGGCGACGACGCGGCGAAGTGAGCCTGTTCGAGATCCTACGCGAACCGAATCCCGCCCCCGAGGAGAAGCCGAAGACCGCCTCCTCCAAGGCGGTGCGAGGGGTATCCCCGACGGCGACCGAGGACGAGCTGCCGCGCCGCGGTGGGGTGGACCCCGCGGTGGGAAGCTCGACTCCCTCCGCCGAGCCACCCCTTCGCCCTCGTCTCGATGTCACCCCCCCGTCCCGAGCCTCCCGTCGTCTCCCGGAACTCCCGGTGGAGTTGTCGACAGGGCGTTCGGTGGGAGCGTTGAAGGCGCCCCTGCCGTCGGTGGAGAGGAACGAGCCCTCCGACACCGAGGGCCGGTGGTGGGATCGCCAGATCATCTTTCCACCCGTCGTTCTCGGGCTGTCGATCCTCGGGGTACTCCTCTCTTGGGTGGTCCTGTTCCAGCTCGGAGTCGGGAGCGCGCAGAAGGAGCAAGCCCGCCTGGACCAGTTCTCGGGTGAGGACAACCCCGGCTGGGAGGTTCCGATCATCCACCCGCCCCCCGGTCGTCAGCCGGAAGTCCGGAACATCGTGGGGCCGAACGGTGGTCCCGCCGAGTTCGCGGTGGTGGAACTCCCCGACGGAGGTGCCCGGCTCCCCGTACTGATGGTGGCGCAAAAGCTCGGGAGGCCAGAGAACGCCGAGAAGCTGGTGCTGCACATCGACGAGTACTCGCAGGATGGGGCGGCGCACGTGACGCGTTTCCGGGACAGCTACGCGGTCTTCATCGGCCCGTTCGATACCGTGGAAGAAGCCAACGATTGGAAGAAGTCGCATCGGATCCCCTCGTTCGGGAAAATCGATTTCAGCACCGATCCTTACGTCCACCAGCTGGACTTCACGCCTCATGAGTTGCGACTCCTTGGCCGGGGATGACCCCCGGTCCGCCATTCGGCGAGAACGGTCTGATCGGTGAAAGTCGTCCCCGCGTGCACGCCGTGCATCCTTCAGCGCATGCTCGCCACCGCACAGAGGATCACCGACGATCCTTGGCTGCATGACAAGGTGCTCGCCCAGTCGATGGGGGAGCTGATCGCTGCCGAGCGGGACGACACCCCGGCGGAACGAATCTGCGCTCTCCACGATCTCGTCTGCCGAAACCTCGGGGTGACCGATCCCTGGCACAAGGCACGCGAGGAGTGGACGGAAGAGCTGGCGACGTTCGTCGACCCGCTCGAGGCGCGACTCGATGCCGCGGCCGATCCTCTCGGAGCCGCACTCCTCGCTGCGGCGCGCGCAAACGTCTTCGACGACGAACTCCTCTCTGGACGAACAGTGCGCGAGGAACTCCGACGTACTGGGGCCCGGGATGACTCGACCCCCGACCAGTTCGCCTTTTCCGACCTGGATCGCTTCCGAAAAGAGCTTGCGGGGGCCCGGTCCCTGCTCCTGCTGCACGACAGCGGCCCGGAGCTGCTCTTCGATATCGCACTGATCCGGCGGATGCGGGCCGAGCGCCCCGAACTCGAGGTGACTTCCGTCGTCCGCGCCCAGCCGATCCTGCTCGACGCGACGCGCGAAGACGCTGAGCGGGCGGGCCTCGATCGCACCGATGGGGTGGTCGCAGTCGTCGATCCCGGGGTTCGGGGGCTCGGAATTTCGCTCGAGACTTCGAATCGGGAGTTTCGCGAACAGTTCGAGGGGGCGGATCTCGTCCTGGCGAAGGGGCAGGCTCACATCGAGACCCTCTCGGACTGCGGGCGACCGGTCTATTTCCTTTTCCGAATCAAGTGCTCCGTGATGGCCCGCCAGCAGGGGAGCCGGATCGGTGAGCTGGTCTTCGTCCGGGGCTGATCAGCTACCGGACTTCACTTCGCAAGAACTCCTCGAGTGCACCTCCTCGACTTTGAATTCCTCGACTCTGAACTCCTCGAACGGGCTCGATTGACACCCCCGGAGCCGGGTCCTAACATGCACCTCTTCGACGAGTCGGCCGGGGGGATCGGCGCATCTGTCGGAAGTCCCCTCTCTCGCCTGCTTTGCGCATTCGGCGGGATCTCCTCGACTCGTCGGCGCCCATGGCATCCCTCATGGATAGGGGTGCCGAAAACAGCGGTATCGGCTGAGGTACCCGTTTTGGCGGCGCTCGGGTGTCATCGCTCTCGGCTTCCGAGGCGGAAACCAGAGCTCACCGAGCCCGAACTGCCGAAGTTAGATTTCGCCCCAGGAGGGTGGACGGATGAGCGCCCATATCGCACGAGTCGCGAGTTCGAGAAGGGGCGTTCTGGCCGGCTTGACCCTCCTGGTGACGCTGATCTCACCCCTGGGCAATGCCGCGGTGGCTCAAAGCGATGGCAGTGTCGATACCGCTGGTTTCCCACGTCGTGCGACGATCCGGGGAAATCAGGTGAACATCCGCACGGGTGCCAGCACCAATCATGTCTCCTTCACCCGCCTTCCCAACGCGACCTTGGTCGCCGCAACCGGGCGGAATGGAGAGTGGATCCGTCTGGCCCTCCCTCCTGCCGTGCCGGCCTGGATCAGCCAACGCTACGTCCTCGGCCAAGCCGACGGCACGACGCGGGTGAACGGGAACCGGGTGCGTCTGCGCGCCTACCCGAACACGAAGCACACGCCCATCGGCCTCCTGGAGCACGGGGCGCTCTTGCGCCCGACCGGGAAGATCGATGCGGCGGACCTCGAGTACGGGCCGTGGGTCGAGATCGCGGCGCCCATCTCGGCGGAGGGGTGGGTTCATCAGGACTACCTCGCGCTCGAGACCACCATCGTTTCGTCGGACCTCGCGCGGATCTACGAAGGCGCACCGGGTCCGGGACCTTCGAACACCGGGCGCGGGTCGTCCCGCACTGGTGATGGCGAACTCGCTGGTGCTTCCCCGAACCCCGCTTCCGTCGGGGCCGGGGGGGGCACCCCCGAGCCTGCGATCGAGCGCCCGGAGTTCCGGATGCCGCGGGTCGGGCGCGAGCCATTCGTTGCGATCTACGAAAAGATTCGGGCGGAGAACGCGAAGCCGCCGATCGACTGGAAGTTCGAGCCGATCCTCACCGACCTCAGAAGACTCGCCACTCGGAGCGAGGACCTGGTCGTGGTGGATACCGCGAAAGATTGGATCGGCATCGTCGAAGAACATTGGGTCCCCACGCAACGCCGCATGTTGGCCCTCGAGCAGGAGAAGGAAGCCGCCCGGCAAGCCCGCGAGGCCGCCGAGGCGAATGAGAGAGAAATCGAGAAGAGGCCTGGCCAGAACTCGACCCGACGCGACAAGGAATTCCTTGCCATCGGTTGGGTCGATTCACTCGGGAAGTACCGGAAGGTCGACGGAACCCATCGCCTCCTCAAGGGGAACCGATTGGTGTTCTATCTGAAGAGCGAACAGTTGAAGCTGGACGACTACGTCAACAAGAGAGTGGGGATCTCGGGGGTGATCCATGAACAGCCCCCGAGCGCAGGCGCGCAGCTGATCCTCGTCACCGCCATCCAAGTCCTCTCCGACTGAGCTTGTCGAAGTCCTTCCGGCCGCTCCCCCCGTGCATGGGTCGCTCCAGACCCTGAAGCTCGGAGCGGGAGCGGGGTGAGATCGTGGCGTGCCGCCGGTACGTCGCCGTCCTCCACCCGAGAACGGCCGCGCCCTCCTCCTAGGATGCGGAAAGAGCCGAACCCCGATGGAAGAATACTTGATCCCTGGCGGGATCGCCGTGGTCGTGGGCATCGTGGGCGCGTGGGCCTTCACTCATCTCTACACGCGCAGATCGACGAGTGCCGCCCAGCTCGAGCGAAAACGAATCCTCGAGGAGGCGAATCAGGATGCGGAGCGGATCCGCAGCGATTCTCGTAAGGAGAGCAAGGACTGGATCAACGACCAGCGGGACGCCTTCAACCAGGAGGTGCGTCAGTCCCGGACAGAGATGAAGACGGAGGAGCGCCGGATCTCGAAGCGCGAGGATGAGATCGAACGGCGCATGGATCTCCTCGGCGGGAAAGAGAAGAAGCTCGAACAGGGGGAGCGGAGCATCCAGAGCCGCGAAGACCAGGTTCGGGGCCGCGAGCAGGAGATCGAGGCGACCCACGAGCAAGCTCGTGACGAGCTCCTTCGAGTTTCGGGGCTGACCCGGGAGAATGCCGAGAAGATGCTGCTCACTCGACTCGAGCGAGACCTCGAGCACGAGAGCGACGCGCTGGTCGCACGGATGATCGAGCGGACCCAGGAAAGGGTCGAGGATCGCGCTCGGGACATCCTCGGAACGACGATCCAACGACTCTCCTCGAGCTACTGCCAGGAGACGACGGTCACCAGCATCGAGCTGCCGAACGACGAGATGAAGGGGCGGGTGATCGGAAGAGAGGGGCGGAACATCCGCGCCTTCGAGAAAACCACCGGAGTCGATGTCATCGTCGACGACACCCCGGGGGTGATCAATCTCTCCTGCTTCGACCCGATTCGTCGCGAGATGGGAAGTCGTGCACTGATCCAACTCATCGCCGATGGTCGGATCCACCCGACCCGGATCGAAGAGGTGGTCGCCGAGACGAAGCGCGAGATGAACGAGTTGATCCAGAAGACCGGCCGCCAGGTCTCGATCGACCTCGATATTCCTCGGATGCACCCGAAGCTGGTCACCCTGCTCGGCCGCCTTCGCTTCCGGAGCTCCTACGGTCAGAACGTCCTCGATCACTCCGTCGAGTG
Source organism: Planctomycetota bacterium (assembly GCA_032128395.1). Lineage (GTDB taxonomy): Bacteria > Planctomycetota > UBA8108 > UBA1146 > UBA1146 > JAQBGV01. Next base: position 27,622 of record JAQBGV010000068.1, read on the forward strand.
TTCGAATCTCGCGGGGATGATCGCGGGGGAGATGGGGCTCGACGTCCAGTTGGCGAAGCGCTGTGCGCTCTTCCACGACATCGGCAAGGCGGTCGACCATCAGTTCGAGGGGGGACACCCCGAGATCGGTGCGAGTCTGCTCCGGCGCTACGACGAGCCGGTCGAAGTGTGCAACTCTGCGGCGTCGCACCACAACGACGTCCCGCAGGAGACGATCTACGCGGTACTGGTGCAGGCGGCGGACTCGATCTCCGGCTCCCGCCCCGGGGCGCGAGGGGAGTCGCTGGAGCGCTACATCCAGCGGCTCGAGAAGTTGGAGTCGCTCGTCACCAGTTTTGCGGGGGTGAAGACCGCCCAGGCGATCCAGGCGGGACGAGAGGTGCGGGTCTTCGTCAACGCCCAGCGCATCAGCGACAAGAAGGCGATCCGACTTTGTCACGACATCGCGAAACAGATCGAGTCGGAGTTGACCTATCCGGGTGAGATCAAGGTGACCCTGATCCGCGAGACGCGGGTCACCGAGTACGCGAGGTGATGTGGTGCGGACCGAACCGGTGCGGATCCTGCTGATCGGGGACATCGTCGGAAAGCCGGGTCGTCGGATCGTCCGCGACCGGGTGCCTCGGCTCCGAAAGGAGTTTGGGGTCGACCTGGTGATCGCCAATGCCGAGAACTCGGCCGCCGGTTCCGGCATCACCCATCGGATCTTCCGAGACCTGCGCGGGGCGGGGGTGGATCTCCTGACGATGGGGGACCACGCCTGGAAGCGGAAGGAGAACCTCGAGGTCTTCGAGAAGGAGGAGCGGCTCCTCCGCCCGATGAACTACCCGGAGAGTGCCCTCGGCACGGGCACCTACGTGCTGGGGGATGAGGGCGGTGTTCAGGTCGGCGTGGTAGTGGTCCTCGGTCGTGTGTTCATGGAGAACGTCGACTGCCCGTTCCGGACGCTCGATCGAGCCCTCGAGTCCTTCCCCGAGGAGGTCCGCATTCGCATCGTCGAGTTCCATGCCGAGGCGACGAGCGAGAAAATGGCGGCGGCTTGGTACCTCGACGGTCGGGCGAGCTGTATCTTCGGCACTCATACTCATGTTCCCACCGCGGATGACCGGATCCTCCCGCAGGGGACCGCCTACGTGTCGGACCTCGGAATGACCGGCCCCTATGACAGTGTGATCGGACGCCGCGCCGATGCAGTCCTGCACAAGTTCCTCACGGCGATGCATGCTCCGTTCGCGGTTGCCGAAGACAATGTCCACCTCTGCGGCGCATTGCTCGAAGCGGATCCGGTGACCGGGCGAGCCCTCGCCTTCCGGCGCGTAGACCTTTGGGAATCGGGAGCGTCGCCGTTCGACGTGCAGGGGCCGTTGCGGGAAGAGGCGCCGGCGCCGGTGGAGTCGATGGAGGAGGACGGCGAAGGATAGGAGAGCGAGTCAGACTCGGATCAAGAGCCTTCCTCGATCGCTCTGCGTCACTATCCCACCCACTCCTCTTCTCTCGCTCGCTCTGTCGAGCGGTCCTCCGAGATATCCGGGAGCAAGACCGGCGGGGGTTCCAGGTCTGCTGCCGTTGTTCTCACTCTTCCGAGCAAGATTCCGATCCAGGAGAGACCCGCGGCGAAGAGGATCGCTACCGTCAGGCACGCCACTCGGCTCTCGAGGCGGTGCACGGCCAGAGCAGTCAGTCCCCCCGCGATTCCCAGAGCGTAGAGGAAACCCACGGCCTGCCGCTTCGTGAGCCCCAGTCCTTGGAGCAGATGGGCAAGGTGGTCATTTCCGCAGTAGTGAACGGCATCCCGCCAGGTGCGTACTTCCCCGTCGCGGATCCGGAGCACGGTCGCGAGGGTGATGTCGAAGAGCGGCACGACCAGGATCAGGCAGGGGATGAGGATCGCGACGACCGGGTCTGTGGAGTACTGACCGAAGACGAGAATCGTGGCGAGCAGGTATCCGATGAGGAAGGATCCGTTGTCCCCCAGGTACACACGAGCGGGGGGGAAATTGTAGCGGAGGAAGCCGAGAGAGGATCCCACGAGCGCCACCGCGAGGTAGGAGAGCCATGGCTGGGCATCGAACGCGTTCGATCCCCAGGCGATCGCGAAGATGAATATCCCCGCGATCGCGGAGACTCCTCCGACCACCCCATCGGTGTTGTCGAGGCTGTTCGTCGCACTGATCACTCCGACGATCCAGAGGAGGGTCAGCACGACGTCGGCGACTCCACCGAACGCGTGGGGGAGGAGACGCATCTCGACGTCGAACGCGGACAGCGTGATCGTGACCCCGAACAGTACCCCCAGCTTGGCCAGCGCGCTGATCGGACGATGGTCATCGAGAAGCCCGAGGGTCACCACCACCGCAGCTCCGGCGATCAGCACGCCGAAGGGGACGAACGACTCCAGAGACTCGAAGCGGAGCGTCGAGAAGAGCGCGACCGAGAACGCCACGAACACCCCGAGTCCACCGAGATAGGGGATCGGCGAGCGTTGCTCTTTCCCGAGGTGACCCCCCGGGCGGTCGAGGAGACCGATGCGGTGCGCCAGAGCGATCAATATCGGGATCGCGAGGTCCGCGACGAACCACGCGAGGATCAGGATCCCGACGTGCGGGTGCGAGAAGAGCGACTTCACGCCGGGCTCCGAGCGCCCTCGTGGACCCAGGCGATCGCCTGATCCCCGAGGGTGAAGAGCATGTCGAGCATCGACAGGTTCTCGAGCAATTCGCTCCCGGGCGGTGCGTATTGCGGAGGGGTGTAGTCCTGAAACTGGAGTTCGATCCCGGCCTCGGGAAACCGCCCGACGTCGAGGTAGTCGCGTCCGTGCGAGCCGGAGAGGAATCCGTCCGCCCCGAGCTCCCGGCAGAACGAGACGATGTACTCGGTCGAAGTTCCTTCGGCGCGGAGGTCGCTCGCGATGTGGATGGGGCGATCCAGATCGAGCTCCCGGATGAACCAGCGGATGATCTCCGTGGTCAGTGGAGCGAGGTGAGTCCAGGGTCGTTGGTAGATCGCGCGGAGATCAGGGAAGAACCGCTCCCAGTGAGGTGATTTCCCGTAATTCCACTCGATGCTGCGCCAGTGCTTCCCAGCCCAGTCGCGGCCGGAGTCGAGCTCGACCTCCAGGATCGACTGGTGGTATCGACCCTTCGAGAGGACCGGCAGCGTCAGCCAGATCGGACCGTTCGGAGTTCGGATCCGATTGCGGTGGATCCACCCAAAGGGGCCGCGCTTCACGAACTGGGTGGTGTCGACGACGAGGAACTCGTCCGCGGTCGCGATCTTCCGGAAGAACCCCGGATAGGGGAGGTAGTTCGGCTGGTGGGCGGTCAACAACATGAAGTCATCCTCGGTCGTCCGGGCTCACGAGAACAGGTCGAGGGTGCGGCTGACGATCGCATCGGCGGTCTGGAAGGAGCGCAGGTTCATCTGGTAGTACCTCTGGTTGATGATCTGGTTCGTCATCTCCCTCGAGGCATCGACCGTGGACTCCTCCAGGGCGAATTGGGCGATTCGGGCAATGCCAGCCTCGCCCGGGATTCCAGAGATCGGATCTCCGGCATTCGGCCCCTCGGCGTAGAGGTTGTCCCCGATGGCGATCATCCCCGACGGGTTGATGAACCGGGTCACTTCGATCTGCCCGATCTCGATGCCCACCCCCTCGGAGTCGATCGCGATGACCGTGCCATCCGGTTGGACGCTGAGGTGTTCCGTTTCCTCGGGGACGGTGATCCCCGGATCGAGGAGGTGCCCCGAACCGGTGACGAGATTGCCGTCGGCATCGACGGTGAAGCGCCCGTGGCGCGTGTATGCGACCCCCTCCGAGGTTTCGACGCGAAAGAAGCCCTCGCCGTCGAGATAGAGGTCGGTCTCACCGTCGGTCTGCCGGGGGGTTCCCAGCTGGGTGCTATCGCGGATTCCGAGCAACTTCGTTCCCGGCCCATCGACGGTCGAAGGGTCGATGAGCTTCGTGCGAAAGCCATCGGTGGTCAGGTTCGAGAGGTTGTTGGCGATCACGGACTGCCGTATCGTGCCGACATGCAGGCCGTTCTGGGCGATGTGGAACGAGAGGTCCATTCGGGCTCCTTCCAACCTCCGGGAGGTTCCGGTGCGCGCCCGCCGTTGAAATCCGCGTGCCACTCGCGGAAGTCGCCGGAAGTACTTATCACACTTACGCTTACCTTGGAGCGCTCGACCGGAATAGCGGCGGGAATCGCCCCTGGCGGCGAGAAGGGACCCCACCTTGAGAGTGCTCTTCCAGAGGGTGATCCGAGCCTCGGTCCAGGTCGAGGGGACCACCGTCGGCGAGATCGGGCCCGGAGCGCTGCTTCTCGTGGGGATCGGTCGTGGAGACGACGAGAAGAGTCTGGAGTGGATGGCTCACAAGGTCTGTGGGCTCCGCGTCTTTCCAGATGATGAGAACCGGATGAACCGATCGTTGCTCGAGACGGGGGGAGAGGTGCTCGCCGTCAGCCAGTTCACCCTCTACGGTGACTGTCGGAAGGGACGCCGGCCGAGCTTTGTCGACGCCGAGGACCCGGAGCGGGCGGAACCCCTCCACCAGCGATTCCTCGGACTGCTCGCCGAACAGGGGATCGGTCGGGTCGAGTCGGGGACCTTTGGAGCGATGATGCAGGTGGGGCTCGTGAACGATGGTCCGGTGACGCTCTGGCTCGAGAGCCCCGGAAGCCCCGGACGATGAGCGGAATTCCCGGCGAAGAATTCTTCGATTACTACGGTCTCCTGGAAATCGAAGCCGATGTCGAGCGAGAAGACGTGCGACGCGCGTTCCGGCTCCGGCTGCTCGAGGTCCATCCGGACAAGTCCACAGAACCGATCGACCCTGGCCTTTTCGCGCAAGTGATGCGGGCCTGGGAGATCCTGGGGGACGAAGATCTCCGCGAGTCGTACGACCGAATCTGGCGACTTCACCAACGGGGGGAGGGCGCGTGGGAGTCTCGCATCCCACATATCACCGAATCTGACCGTCCTCAGGATCAGGCACGAGCGATCCTGTTCCTGCTCCTCGAGGAACGCGGCGGAGAGGCGCTCGAGCGCCTGCGAGGGTTGGGAGAGGCGGCTCCCGCCTTCCTGTTCCGACATCTCGACAGCGACGAGTTCATCGACTCGGCCTTCCTGCTCGCGGAGTTGTTCGACGCGCGGCGCAGCTGGTTCGAGGCTCTGGAGTGGCTCGACCATCTGCTTCGGGTCGAGCGCGGGCGCCGGCGGCATCGACCCTGTTTCCCCGAGGCACTCGATCGCACGCGCCGGCTGCTGATTCGGCGCACCGCCGGCGAGCTGGAGCCACGGGTCGCCCTCGACTACTTGCGTCGCGCGGAGTCCCTCGGTCTCGACCGGCCCCAGAGCGTCGAGGTAGCCAAGCGGCGGGCGTGGTGCTACCTCGAGATGGGGATGCGGGTGGAAGCGGCACGTTTTCTGAAGGAAGTGCTCCAGCTCCAGCCGGGGGTCAAGGGGATCGGAAAGCTCACGGATGAGCTCCGAGATCTGCTCTGACCGCTGCGTGGGGTGGGGTCGAACCCGCCGGGAGTGACGAATTCGATCGGCTATCCGGGCCAGTGACCGCGGGCCCCTTGCTCTCCGTCCTTTGACGGAGCGGCGTCGGCGAGGTCGCCGTAACGCTCTTCCTGCCACTCCTCGCGGCGTCGAGCTTGGAGCCGGTTCCAGCAGAGGTACAGGATTCCGGTCGCGAAGAAGAACGGCTCCGTGGTGCGGATCGTCGTGAAGGTCGTCGCGGCGATGCTGTGGGCGAGCAGCGCGACGGTTCCCCCCAGGTATCCCAGCGCGAATCCCTGTACCCAGTGATCCCGGGTCTCCAGCCGCCAGACTCGCATCGAGGTCCGGAGGCAGCGTGAGATCAGCCAGAGGAATGCACCGAGACCGACGATTCCGAGGCTGTAGAGCTGCAGGACGTACTCGTTGTCGATCGCTCCGAGGCTCCGAGACCCGATCCCGTGCCCGAAGAGTGGTCGTTCGAGCGCGACCGGGACGAGGTGCTGCCACCCCGAGACCCGTGCCCCCCAGGACGAGGGTACATGCCCCGTGAACACGCCCGCGATCGTCTCGAAGCGGTCGGTGACAGACTCCGGGACGAAGACCCCGAGCAGGAGCAACAGCGCGAGCGGCCAAACGATCGCCATGCTCCGTGAGACGATGCCGATCGTCACGATTCCGATGATCAACGCGACGAACGAAGTGCGGCTGAGGGTCAGTCCGACCGGAATCAGCATCAGAGCGATGTAGAGAAGGAGGAGGGGTCGCGCCGAGGGTCGAGCCCGGGAGAGGAGCCCGATGGCGAGGCAGATGTGGAACACGTAGTAGCCGCCGAGGATGTTCGCGGTCTCGCCGATCGGACCGGGGACCCGGTACCCCGCGGCTCCCCCGTGGATCGACCACTGCGCGATCCCGTAGATCCCGACCAACAAGCTCGCGAGCAGCATGAGCGAAATGAATCCGCGGATGTCAGCCCCGGAGCGCAGTGTGTTCAGGACGATGAGAAAGATCAGGTAGTACTCGGTGCTCTTTCCGAAGTGAAACACGGCGGTCAGCAGGTTGAGTCCGGAATAGAGGTGATTGTTCAAGGATGAGAGCAGGGAGACGAACACGATGAGCAGGAGAGGGATCTTCAGGTCCGTCGGTCGCAACCAAGCCCTGGTCAAGACGTGGCGACTCGCCCAGACCGTGAGTATCAGCGGCAGGATCATGTCCTCGTAGCGAATGTTGGGAACTCCGAGGAGTGTGAACTCCGGCGAGAGCCCGATCGCCAACAGCAGGACCGCGAGCCCTACGCGCAGCTCGAAGAACGAGATGAAGCCGAGCATTCCCCCTGCGAGGACCAGGGGGAAGTACTGCCAGTGCGCCCCGAGCAGGTCGGTTGCGTAGATGCTGCAGACGCCGATGACGCAGCAGATCACCGCAACCACCACCAGCGGCAGCGGGTGGCGACCGAGGGAGCGTTCGGCGACCGGGCTCAGACCGGACACAGGCGCGGGGTCCTCTCCGGATGGGCGACTGGACGAGAGTGCTCAGATTCTTGGTATCGGTCGAGCGCGTGAGCGACCTTTGCCCAGGATCCACCCTCCAGAGCGAACGGTCCCGATCCGATAGGAACCCTGGGCTCGATTCGCGAGCCCTAGGCGCCCGGGTCAGTCCGCCAGGCGGGCGGGGATCCGCGCAGAGGAGAAGCGCGGCTGAGCCGCGAGCGAGAGGGGGCTGGGAGCCAGCCCCATAGGAAATGCACGAAACAACGCGAATGAACCAACTCGGAGATCAGCGGCTGCTCGTGATCGCGCCGCATGCAGATGACGAGACCATCGGTTGCGGCGGCCTGATCGCAAAGGTGAAGCAGCAGGGGGGGGAGGTCTTCGTCCAGGTCGCGACGGTCTCTGACCTCGAGCACTACGACGGTCGAGGTGGCGTGACCTTCGCACACACCCGGGCGGAAGAGCTCGCCGAGGCGATGCGGGTCCTCCAGGTCGATGACCACGAAATCATTTTCGAAGACTCCGAGTGGCACCTCCGGCTGGACACGATGTCGAAGCGGGAGCTGGTCGGCGCTCTCGAGAAGAACTCGAGACTCTCGATCGACCGGATCCGCCCGACGATGATCGCTCTCCCGGCGCCGAGCTTCAACCAGGACCACGTCGCGATCTACCACGCGGGGATCACCGCCTGTCGACCCCATCTCGCCACACTGAAGCCGTTTCAACACACTGTGCTCGTCGCGGACTCGCCGCAGCTCGCCTGGAATGCACAGCCGTTCCACCCAAATCTCTACGTCGACATCAGCGGCGAGTGTCTCGACCGGAAACTCGAGGCATTCAGCAAGCACGAGTCACAGCAACGCCCCGGGCCGAGCATGGGTGGGATCGATGCGCTTCGCATCCTCGCCGAGCAGCGCGGACACGAGATCTCGGTCGAGGCGGCCGAGGCGTATCAAGTCCTGCGGATGGTTTTCTAGTTCACGCTGTATTGTTTGAGGGGGCTTTCGCAAAGCCCCCTCTCGCTCGCGGCGAAGCCGCTCCCGATTCACCCACAAACGCCTCGCCTTCGGCTCGGGTTGGGACGTCGGCGGGGGAGAGCCGCTCCCGATTCACCGACAAACGCCTCGCTTTCGGCTCGGACGGTGAAGTCGCTCCCGATTCACCGACAAACGCCTCGCTTTCGGCTCGGGCGGTGAAGTCGGCTTCTCCGCTTCACGAATGCCCGCTGACCACACGAAGGGTTGTAGGAAACCCGGCCTCGGGTATGACGGACCCGGGAGGAACGCTCGATGCCAGAGTTGCATGCCCTGATCCTCGCGGGAGGCTCGGGAACCCGATTCTGGCCGTGGAGCCGCGAGGCGCGCCCGAAACAGTTGCTCGCCCTCGATGGGGAGCGCTCGCTCCTCGAGAACACTTTGGATCGACTCGAGGGCTGGGTCGATCCGGCGCGTCGTTGGATCCTGACGCGTACCGACTTGTTGCCGTCGATTCGTGATCTCCTCCCCGACTATCCCCCCGAACGCATCCTCGCTGAACCCGAGCGACGGGACACCGCGCCCGCGCTCGCTCTGGCGGCGCTCGTGGTGCGGTCGGTCGATCCCGGCGGGATTCTTCTCGTCGTGCCGAGCGACCACTACATCGCGGATCCCTCGGCATTTCGCGCGACGGTGGAGAGCGCGCAGCGAGCCCTCCTCGTGGATGATGCGCTCTACACCTTCGGCGTCACTCCGACGGAGCCGGCGATCGGGTACGGATACATCGAGCGAGGCGACCCCACGGCATCATCGGGGGTGTGCAGCGTTCGTGCGTTCCGGGAGAAACCCGATCGACCGACCGCGGAGGCGTATCTCGCCTCGGGGGAGCACCTGTGGAATGCAGGGATCTTCCTCTTCCGGGGAGCGACGTTTCTCGAGGAGCTCGAACGACACGCCCCGGACTTCCGGGATGGGTTGGCGGCCCTCGGCGACGCGATCGAGGGGGGGCGAAACCCCGAGGCGATCGCGGAGGGGTTTCGGCGTCTCCCTCGGATCTCGGTCGACTACGCGCTCTTCGAGCGCTCCGATCGGGTGAGGGTCGTCGAGGCGGCCTTTCCGTGGGATGACGTGGGCTCCTGGGAGGCGATTCCACGGTTGCGAGGCGCTGAGGCGGATGATGCGGGAAATCTGCTCGGACCGGAGGATGTCGCCATCGACTGTCACGGGTCGGTCGCTCTCTCCGGCGAGGGACGGACGATCGCACTCCTCGGGGTGGAAGACCTGCTCGTGATCGATTCGGGCGATGCCGTGCTCGTCTGCCCCCGGAACCGCGCCCAGGAGGTTCGAACAGTGGTCGAGGAACTCCGCCGTCGGGGGCGAATCGACCTCGTCTGATTCGAGCTGGGTCGCCTCGAAATCAGAATCTGCCCTTGCAGGAGTGCCTGCCCCAGCTACGATTCTACGCCTCGAAGTCGAAGTGGGGCCGAAAGTTGGATCCGATCAGATCCATGGACCACCGGGGCGATGAAGTCCCTGGCCGCGCGAGATGAACTCGCGCACGCGATGTGGAGAGCTGCGCGAATGAGTATCACCGTCGAGCGGAAGCAGGAGCTGATCCGCGAGTACCGGACTTCGGACGAGGACTGTGGGTCCTCCCAGGTCCAGGTGGCGGTCCTCACCGAGAGGATCCGCAACATCACCGAGCACCTGAAGTCGAACAAGAAAGATTTCGCGACCCGTCGCGGGCTCCTGATGCTCGTCGGGAAGCGCACTCGGTTGTTGAGATATCTCCGAGAGAGAAATCGAGCCGAGTACCTGCGGTTGATCGCCGCCCTCGGACTCCGTCGCTGAGTGACAGGCCTCCCCTTCCGGTGGGGCCTGTTTCGCATCCGGGCGCGCCACATTCGCGACGTGTTCGTGGAGGCGACCGGATTTCATGCCGCCCGGCGTCTCGCGCGGGTCATCGATCACGACCCTGTGCGTCCGGCTCGGCTCATCGCGACGCCCGAGGTCCATCCGAATCAGAGAACAGAGATCGAGAAAAGCAGAGCGCAGAGAGCGGCGCCAGGAGCGTCGCAGGAGGATCGATGAAGCATGTAGTTTCGCGTGAGATCGGCGGACTGACCGTCAGCCTCGAGACTGGAGAGATCGCTCGTCAGGCGAGCGGTTCCGTCATCGCACGGTGCGGCGACAACGCCGTCCTTGCCGCGGTGACCTGGGGGAATCCCCCGCCGCATCTCGACTTCTTCCCCCTTACCGTCGACTACCGGGAGAACACGTATGCCGCGGGGAAGATCCCCGGCGGGTTCTTCAAGCGCGAGGGCAGACCGACGACGAAGGAGGTCCTCACCTCGCGGATGATCGATCGTCCGATCCGTCCGCTCTTCCCCGAGGGGTTCCGCAAGGACGTCTCGGTGGTGTCCGCGGTTCTCTCGGCGGACCGGCAGACCGACCCGGACATGCTCGCGATGATCGCGGCGTTCGCGGCGCTGCAGATCTCCGAGATCCCCTTCGATGGCCCGATCGGCGCCGTGCGGGTCGGGATGAAGGACGACCAGTTCCAGGTCAATCCATCGCACGAGTTTCGCGAGGCGGGCGACCTCGATCTGGTGATCGCGGGGACCCGCGACTCGCTCGTGATGGTCGAAGCCGGGGCGAACGAGATCTCCGAGGCGAAGATGATCGATGCCCTGGAGACGGGCCACGATGCGATCCGGACCGTGATCGGGATGATCGAGGAACTCGTCTCGGTCGCCGGCAAACCGAAGATCTCGTACGAGCCACCATCCGTGGATCAGGCGCTCGTCGCCAAGATACGGGAGATGTCGTACGACCGCATCCGGGCCGCGACCAAGACCGTGGGCAAACACGCTCGGAAGTTGGCCACCGATATCGTGGTGAGCGATGTTCTGGAGCAAGTCTGTCCCGCCGAGGCCGTCGAAGCGGGGACCGCCCCGGAGCCGAAGGTGGTCAAAGGGATGCTCGGCGACGTCAAGAGGCAGGCCGAGCGCGACATCATTTCACAAGAGAAGCGCCGGTCGGACGGTCGGTCGTTCACCGACATCCGTGACATCCACACGCAGCTCGCGTTCCTCCCCTGTAGTCACGGATCCGCGGTATTCACGCGCGGGGAGACGCAGTCGTTGGTCACCGTGACGCTGGGGACGAGCTTCGACGAGCAGCGGATCGAAGGCCTCCGCGACGAGCACCGCGAGCGCTTCATGCTCCACTACAACTTCCCGGCGTACTGCGTCGGCGAGTCGTGGCCGAACCGGGGACCGAAGCGGCGCGAGATCGGTCACGGAGTGCTTGCAGAGCGGTCGCTAAGGCAAGTTCTCCCGGCACATGATGATTTTCCGTACACGATTCGCATCGTCAGCGACATCACGGAGTCGAACGGCTCGTCCTCGATGGCCAGCGTCTGTGGCGGGACTCTGGCGATGATGGATGCCGGCGTGCAGATCAAGCGCCCGGTGGCGGGGATCGCCATGGGTCTCGTCGAGCAGAATGGAGAGTATCACATCCTCTCCGACATCCTCGGGAGCGAGGACCACTCGGGCGACATGGACTTCAAGGTCGCGGGAACTCAGACCGGGATCACTGCGCTCCAGATGGACATCAAGATCCAGGGCCTCAGCCGTGACTTGCTGGCCAGGGCTCTCGACCAGGCCCGCGAAGGTCGTCTGCACATCCTTCGGGAGATGCTGAAGGAGATCCAGCGGCCGCGTTCGGATGTCTCCCCGCACGCCCCGAAGATCCTGCGGATCAAGATCAACCCTGAGAAGATCGGCATCGTGATCGGACCGGGCGGAAAGATGATCAAGAGCATCCAGGAAGAGACCGGCGCCAAGATCGAGATCGTCGACGACGGCACGGTCACGATCTGGGGACGCAACCTCGAGAGTGCGCAGACCGCTCGCGAGCGAGTCGAAATGCTCACCGAAGAGGTGAAAGAGGGACAGACCTACGAGGGTCGGGTCGTGTCGATCAAGGACTTCGGCTGTTTCGTCGAAGTTCTCCCGGGCCAGGAGGGTCTCCTCCACGTCAGCGAGATCGGCGGCGAGTACGTCTCGAACGTCAGCGATGTCTTTTCGCGCGGTGACATGATCAGGGTCAAGGTGCTCGCCCTCGATCCGCAGGGTCGGATTCGACTGTCGAGGAAGGCCGTGCTCGCGGATGAGGGCAAGATCCCGGTCGGGAGCGGCGGGAGCGGCGGCGGCAGCGGGAGCGGGAGCGGGAGCGGGAGCGGGAGCGGGAGCGGGAGCGGGAGCGGCGGCGGCGGCGGCCGCGACAGCGGTCCTCGCGGTGGCCGAGACAGCAGCGCACACGGAAGCAGCGGCGGAAACCGTCCAGGAGGGAACCGGCCGAGCAGCGGCGGGGACCGCGATCGTGGCCGCTCCGGCGGAAGTGGAGATCGCCCGCCGAGGCGCGACTGAGCCAGGTCGCGGCGGTGTGCGGAACGACTTTTCTCGGGGGGGCCGCAACGCGGCCCCCCCGAGAGTTTGTTGACGCCCTCGCCGATGCCTGATCCCCTGGCGGGGATGAACGCGACTTCGCCGCTCCGGGTCATGCTTCTACTGATCAGCGGATCCCTCGTCTGGCGCCCGGCAGTGGCGGACGAGCCCGTGGATCCTCTGCTCGCGCATCGCGGACATCTGGTCGTCGTCGAATTCCCCGAGCTCGAAGACGTGGGGAAGACGCGCGCGATGCCGAAGGGTTGGCGCTACCTCGCGGTCACCGCCGAGTCCTACGACCGATTCGAGGGTCTGATCGATCCCGATCACTTGCTCGCGCTCCTCTATTTCGATGAGTTCGGGAACCTGGTGCTCCGCGACCACTCGCGGGAGCGCATCGCTCGCATCGAACGCTCGACCCAGGAGGCGGTGCGTCGGATTTCCACGTGGCGTCGACGATTCTCACGCGATGGGGAGCAGAGCGTGCGCGCGCGCACCCAGGGAGATGCCGCGGGCGAACTCTCACTCCTCGTCGCGATGCGGGAGACGAAGATCCGCGGATACCCCGAAATCGAAGCGGCGCTCGCTCGTCTCGAATTCCTCGAGGGTGATCGCCTCGGTCAGCTCTGGAGCGTGCTCGCTCAGGAGGGAGTCGTCCGTCGGCGAGAACTCAGAGAAGCCCTCGATGAACTCCTCGGGCGCAGCCGCGGCCTCCGGCTCGAACCTCGCATCCGGCGGGAGGTCGATCGGGTGGCGAGCGGTGGGGTGACCGACGACAAGACCGGAACGGGAGGCGGATGACCGCACCACAGGTCGTTCTCGGCGACGTGCGCGTTCTCTCCCCAGGACCGCCCGCGCATCGCTTTCGCGGGGACGTGGTGATCTCCGGCGGCTCCGTCGTTTCGCTGCACCCGGCTGGGGAGGGAACTCCAGCCACCGGGGAACGGATCGAGTGTGATGGGCGATGGCTCCTCCCCGCGTTCGCGGACAGCCACCTGCACCTCGACACCCTCGGGCAACAGAAGTCGGTCGTTCGACTCCCGCGGCGCCTCTCCGCCGAGGAGTTCGCCGGGCTGCTTCGCAACGTCACGGGGGACGGGTGGCTGGTCGCACAGGGGTGGGAAGATCCCCTCGCGGAACTGCTCCGGCCCAACCCGCGCTCGTTCCTCGATGCGGTCCGCCCCGACCGCCCGGTGTGGGCGTTCGCCTACGACCACCACCGCGCCTTTCTCAACTCCGCGGCGCTCGAGGCGGTCGGGGCCTCCCTGGCGAATTCGGACGGGGTCCTGCTCGAGAAGGATCTCGAGCGTGCCTGGCATCGCGTGCCGCCCCTGCCGGTCGACCCGGAGCGGGTCGTCGCGGATCTCCACCGCTACGGAGTCTCCGCCGCGACGAGCTTCGATGGCACCGCGGCGAGGGCCCGGTGGGAGCGGGCGAGCGCGCAGGGGCGGATCACCCTGCGCATCCGACACTCGATCCCCGAGGTCGAATTCACCGCTCGAGTGGGAGGAGATCTTCCTCCGCCACAACTCGACCGCGCCTCCTGGTTCCTCACCCCCTGGGTGAAGCTCTTCTTCGATGGCACGCTCGGATCCCGCACCGCCTGGATGAAGCAGCCGTACACCGACCTGCCGCAGAGTTTCGGTGACGAACGGATCGCTGCGACGAGTCGCGACGGGTTGGCGGACGCGATCGGCGCGAGCGGTTGGGGGGTGTGCATCCATGCGATCGGAGACGCGGCGTTCGGCGCCGCACTCGACGCGATCGAACGGGTGCACGCGGCACGTGCGGTGCGGGGATCCTCTGGGGTGGACCGGATCGAACACGGTCAGTGTCTCGACCTCGAAGATCTGCCCCGCCTCGCGGGAATCGGTGCGGTGGTCTCGATGCAGCCGTGTCACCTCCTCGAGGATGCTCAGGTGGCCCCGGAGCGGTGGGGGGATCGTTGCCGTGGAGCGTTCGCGGCACGCTCGCTCATCCGAGGAGGAATCCCCATCGTGTTCGGGAGTGATGCGCCGATCGAGACCGTCGATCCGTGGATCGATATCGGCGCTGCCGTCGACCGGGTCGACCGGCGGGGTCGTTTCCCGAGTGGTTGGCTCCCCGATCAGTGCATCTCTTTCGATGAGGCGCTCGCCGCTCGAACTTCGGCGGCCGCGGATGCAAACCTACTCCCTCGCGGTTGGGGGCGGATCGAGCCGGGGAGCCCAGCCGACTTGCAGATCCTCGGATGTGAAGACCCGGCGCAGGTCCGCACGATCGGTCAGGCGCGCCTCGAGCGTCTCCTCGTCGGTGGGGAGTGGCAACGGCTCTCGGAAGGTGTGGCTCCATGACTTCTTCCGGCGCGATCGACCTGCACGTAGACACTCTCGCGCGGCTCCTCACGCTCGGGGGCGGATTCGAGGGCGAGCGCACCGACCTCCATGTGGACATCCCCCGCACGAGAGAAGGTGGGATCCGGGCGCTCTGCACCGCATGCTTCACACACGACGATGATCCTTCGCCCCGGGAGCACGTCAGGTCGATGCTCGATCTTGCCGATCGTCTCGACCGCGATCCCGCCACCGCAGTGAAGATCGTCCGGAGTGCTCCGGACCTCGAGCGACTCCCGAGCGACGTGATCGGGATGATTCCGACGATCGAGAACGGCCGTTCCCTCGAGGGGAACCTCGAGGTGCTCGATGAATGGCGCGAGCGCGGGATCGCAATCCTCGGCATCGCTTGGAACGGGGCGAACGAGCTCGGAGAAGGGTGTGGCGCCGACACGGGGTGCGGTCTGACCACTTTCGGTCGCGAGGCGATCCTGCGGGCCGCGGGCCTCGGGATGGCGATCGATCTTTCACACCTCAACCGGGCGGGGGTCGCCGACGTGCTTTCGCTCGGGGTCCCGGTCCTCGCGACGCACAGCAACTGCCGCCGGGTCCACGACCACCGTCGCAATCTCGACGACGATCAGCTCCGTGCCCTCGCCGCCGGGGATGGCCTTCTCGGTCTGAATCTCTATCCGCCCTTCCTCGGCGAGGACCCGGTCACGCTCGAGACGCTCGTCGCGCACGCGCGCCACGGGGCGGAGGTGGTCGGTGCGGATCGCCTCGCGCTCGGGAGCGACCTCGATGGGATCGATCGAACACCGGATGGGTTTCGCGACCATCGCGATCTCCCGTTGCTCGCGGAGGCGCTCCGCCGAGCGGGTTTCGGCGAGGGGGAGGTCGCTGGGATTCTAGGAGAGAACTTCGTGAGGTGGTGGAATCGAGTCGCGGGGTAGCGGCGTTACGCCTCCGCTGCTCGCTCGCCTTCT
Organism: Planctomycetota bacterium; assembly: GCA_032128395.1. Taxonomy (GTDB): domain Bacteria; phylum Planctomycetota; class UBA8108; order UBA1146; family UBA1146; genus JAQBGV01. The sequence goes on from JAQBGV010000068.1 coordinate 43,340, forward strand.
TCCTCGATCCTTCGACGTTCCTTCACGGCGGTTCGGAGAGATGCGGCTCGGGCGGGCTCCAGAGGAGCCCATCGCCCCTTGGCGATCCGGTCACGGATCGATTCTCCCGAGTACTGGATGCTCGTGATGTGCGTCCCATCCCCGCGAAAGACATGGACGCGGTTGCGCGGCCCTCGAACCACAAGAGTCCGTTCGCGCCGGTCGAGGAAGAGATCCTCATCCCGGGCGGACAGCGCATCCGAGAGCGCGCTCGCGGTCGGTCGCTCCGGATCGGTGCTCCGCTCTTCGGCATGATCGGTGCGGCCCGCGCGTCGGCGCAGCCGCTTCTCCAGGTACTGAGCACCGTCCTCGAGCGCTTTCTCGACCCGCGCGCGGCAGTCGCCGATGGAAGGACGCTTTCCTGCGGAGTTCCCGACCAGCCACGCTTCCTGCATCGCCGCGAGCTCATGACGGAGGCTCGCGACCCAGTCGGAGAGGATCGGAACGATGCGTTCGGCGAGGAGGGTCGGCAGGTGATGCGGCGGCGGGAGGTTCGCGACCAGATTGAGGGAGTACCGGGGGCCACCCGAGGATGAGCGTCGCTCGAGTACGAGTGCGCTCAGCGCGAGCGCCTGTTCACCTCCTCTCGGTTTCGGGATCAGGAAATACCCGGCGACGATCGCGCCGACGAGGGTGAGCGGTCGCATCGCCTCTCCGAACTCGTGGAGCATGTCGGCGGTGAGGGCATCCCCGTCGATCCGGCGCGCGAGCGGAATCGGCCGCTCCCCGTAGAGTCGGTCGATGCGATCGTCCCCGAGTTCGACGAGCCAGGAACCGAGATCGCGCCAGAGTGGGACGCCCGTCGGGCTGTATCCGATGAAGATCGCCCGTGGGTCGCTGGAAGTCGAGTGCTCGCACACGGGAGAAGCGCACCAGGGGCAGAAGACGTGGCCGTCGCGATAGCCGAGCTGGTCGGTGCGGAGCTGGTCACAGAGCGCATCGAGCTGGTTCTCGAGCGCGGTGCGGAACTCGCGCTCGGCACGCCGGTAGCCGTGACGACCGAGTGGGACCGGCAGCCGCACCGTCAACTCGATACGCTCGGGGAGTGTGCTCTCCTCGGGGAGGTCCGCCGTCAGCCTTTCCTCGACCCAGCGAACGAGCCCGCGATAGATCCCAGGGGCGCGATCGGAGGGAGCACCGTGTGCCGCGTCCCTCCCTCGACCATTCTTCTGCGGAGCGGCCTTCTTCCTCCGCTTCCGGGGAGAACGAGGGCGATCACCATCGGCCATGGCACACCTCCTCTCGCAGGAGGGTAGCACTTGAGCGACGACGTCCGTACCCTGCCGGCAAGGAGGTATGGAGTGCGGACGAAACTCCCAGCGGCACGGCTCTTCGGGTGGATCGTGGGGATCTCCTGTCTCCTCTCGCTCCTCTCTCCTCAGGCATTCACCCAGGGGGCCCCGGCCGCCCTGGCGGCTCCCACGGCCGATCCCGCCGCCCTCTTCCGGAGGGCCCTCGATGAAGCGGCCGCGAAGGGGATCGCCCCCGAGACGATCTCGATTCACATCGAGCTCCCGGGTGGGGTCGTCCTCTCTCACCGGGAGCAGGAACCGATGCTCCCCGCTTCGACGATGAAGCTCGTCACCGCCGCCGCTGCGCTCGAACTGCTCGGCCCGCAGCATGCGTTCGTCACCGAGCTGTGGATTCGCGGCGAGGTGCGCGACGGGACGCTCCACGGAGACGTGATCGTCGTGGGGGGAGGAGACCCCGCGCCCTCGAGCCGCCGCTTTCCCGATGATCCTCTCGCTGAATTGCGACCCTGGGTCCAGGCTCTGAAGGATCACGGAATCGAGCGCATCGCCGGGGATCTGGTCGCGGATTCGGGCTACCTCGCCGGTCCACAACGGCTCGAGGGGTGGCCGCAGGATCAGCTCCACCGCTGGTACTGCGCACCGAGCGGAGCATTGAACCTGAACGACAACTGCGTCGATCTACAAATCGCTTCCAGCGGGGACGGCGTCGCAGTCCACCTCGTCCCGGCGAATCCGCTGTTCACCGTCGAGAATTCGATCCGACCGACTCCAGACCGAGACCAGCACCTCTACTCGGTGGATCGGGCGATCGACTCGTGGACGATCCGGCTCGGAGGTCGTTTTCTCGTCGGTGGGGGCATTCGGACGGAGTGGATCACCGTCCCCGAACCTGCTCGCGCCTTCCTCGGCGCTTGGCGGACCCTCCTGAGATCGAGCGGAATCGCGGTCGAAGGCGAGCTCCGCGTCGAGCTCCGCGGGGAGGGGGCACGCGCCGTCGCACGGATCGAGCACCGAGTGGTGGACGTCCTCCCCGTCCTTCTCAAGGACAGCCAGAATCTCTACGGCGATTGCTTGCTCCGCGTGACCGATCGCGAGACGGGAGGGGACGGCAGCTACCGCAGCGCCGGGGAGACCGCGATGCGGTACCTGATCTCCCGAACGGGGGGGGAAGGTGCGGTCGTGCGCGACGGGTCCGGTCTCTCGCGCGAGGACAGGCTCCGCTGCGTCGACCTCGTTCGCCTCCTTCGGCACGCGGACGAGGCAACCTGGGGGGAGGTGCTCTGGGAGTCGCTGGCGGTCGCGGGCGTCGACGGCACGCTATCGAAGCGCTTCCGGAGCGGGCCCCTCCGCGGACGGCTCCGGGGGAAGACCGGCCACATCTCCGGGGTCAGCGCCCTCGCCGGGGGCTGGGAGAGCGTGCAGGGGCCGGTCCGCTTCGCGGCGTTCACCGGCGGCCCCGGCTCCAAGGTCGGTCCTTTCCGCACTTGGATCGATCAGCTCCTCGAAGCTGTCGACGCGACCCTGGGGGGCCCGCCACCGCCGCGGGAGCCCTCGTCGGAAAGCGGCGGGGCCGCTGTCGGAGGACTGTAAACGGGCTCTACACCCGAAGCCTCTAGACCCCAACGCACTCCTTTTCGGACCTCCCACAGGGAAAAATCTACCTCGACACTCTGTAACAAGTTGTTTACAACGGGCGTTCCTGTGGTTTGATGAACGTCCAGTCCCACGGGGATGACCGACTCGGTCATGGGGTTGTCGACGACGAGCGCAGGATGAGGTCGCAGAGGGTCGTCAGCGACGGTTTCACCTGCGTCCCCGCCCGGTGTTTCGCGTCCCCCTCTGGAGAGAGATGAAGAAGGAATCCGCTGCGAATGTCGGTCAGCCCACCGCGCGCCTGGTCATCCGGGAGCGAGGTACCGAACGCTGCGTAGAACTCGATGGAGCCTCGATCGCGATCGGCCGATCACGCGAGAACGAGATCGAGATCGACGATATTTCGAGTTCCCGCCGACACTGTAAATTGAGCTTCAACGACGGTTCCTGGCTGGTCGAGGATCTGCAGAGCCGCAACGGAACGCTCGTCAATGGGATCCTCATCCGCCGTCAGGATCTCGATCCAGGGGACTGCATCGAGATCGGCAAGACGCGGATCTACTTCGAGCGGATCCCGACCGAACATCTCGCGAGCGGTGCGGGAGGGGAGACACTCCTCCTCCCGACCGACTACTTCATGGAACCGCTGACCGAAGTCACCGACGCGAGTCAGGTCGAGCTCCTGCAGAAGGAGCGCGAGATCTTCCTCCGCCTCCTCGAGATCACCAAGCGACTGTGCTCGACCCTCGTTCTCTCCGACCTTCTCGGGATGATTCTCGACACGGTCATCGACATCTCCGGCGCGGAGCGAGGTTTTCTGATCCTCGACCGCGAGGGGGAGTTGACGATCGAGAGCTCCCGAAACATCGACAAGGAGACGGTCAAGAAGGCTGAGGTGAAGGTCAGTCGATCGATCACCCGCCAGGTGCTCGAATCGGGTCGGCCCGTGCTGACCGGGGACGCCCAGCACGATCCCCGCACGCGCACCTTCGCCTCGGTGTCCGACCTGCGGCTGGAATCGGTCCTATGCGTTCCCCTGCGACTGCGCGGTCGGAGCCTCGGGGCGGTCTACGTCGACAATCGATTCGAGGCTGAGGCCTTCCATCGCAGCCATCTGCGCTTCATCGAGTTCCTCGCCGATCAAGCCGCGGTTTTCATCGAGAACGCCCGACTCTTCGAGGAGAACGAGCGGAAGCACGATGCACTCCTGCGGTCGATGGAGGAGGTCGAGGAGCTGAACCGGGAGCTGCAGGAGATGCTGATGGCGCAGGATCTCCACCCGGAGAAGATCACCGAGGTGATCACGCGCGCCGGGGAGCGATCCTTCACGCACGAGTACGACCGGATCATCACGAAGAGTTCGAAGATGTACCATCTCTTCGAGATCCTCGACCGGGTGATCGAGACCGACATCCCGGTCCTGATCCAGGGAGAGAGCGGTACCGGCAAGGAACTGATCGCGGATGCGATCCACTATCAGGGGGCGCGCAAGGGAGGGACGTTCGTCTCGCAGAACTGCGCCGCGATCCCCCCCAACCTCCTCGAGAGCGAGTTCTTCGGGCACGTCAGGGGTGCCTTCACCGGCGCGGTGAAGGACAAGAAGGGTTTGTTCGAGCTCGCCGACAAGGGGACATTGTTCCTCGACGAGATCGGCGACATGAGCCTCGATCTCCAGACGAAGCTCTTGCGGGTGCTCGAAGAGGGCGAAATTCGCCCGGTCGGTGGGCGTGACATCAAGAAGGTGAGCGTTCGGATCATTTCGGCGACCAACCGGCCGCTGCAGGAGATGGTTCGAAAGGGAGAGTTCCGGGAGGACCTCTACTACCGGCTGAACGTCATCAACGTCACCCTTCCCCCGCTTCGTGACCGGCGCGAGGACATCCCCCTTCTTGTCGACCACTTCATGAATCGGATCACCGTACGGCTCGGGCGCGAGAAGCCCACACTCGACAGCCGGACCCTCTACTATCTCTACCACTACGACTGGCCGGGGAACATCCGCCAGCTCGAGAACGAGGTGGAACGGATGGTGGCGCTCTCGAGCGAGATGATCACACCGGACCTGCTCTCCCCCGCGCTGGTGACCGGCGGAGCCGGGGCGGCGGGTCGACCGCGTCGCGATTCGATGATCGGACGCGGGAAGCTCAAGGAGATCGTGGCGGAGCACGCCGAGGAGATCGAGCGCCAGGTGCTCTCGAGCACTCTCGCGGAGCTCGGCTGGAACAAGAGCCGGACCGCCCGGCAGCTCGGGATCTCCCGGCCGACTCTCGATCAGAAGATCGAGAAGTACAGCCTGAAGAAACCCGAGAAGCCCCGGAAGGATGCTTGAGGACGCGATGGCCAAGCTGGTGGTGACGATAGATGGCGCCCAGCAGGAGCTCGAACTTGGCGATGAGATCGTCGAGGTCGGCCGCGATGCCGGCTGCGCGATCACGATCCAAGATCCGCATTCGTCGCGACATCACTGTCGCGTGCAGCCGACCGAGTCGGGATTCGAGCTGGTCGACCTCGGTTCCTCGAACGGAACCCTCCACAACGGGGCGCGGGTCGAACGAGTCCCACTCCTGCCGGGTGATCGGATCCAGATCGGTGAAGTCCGGATCGAGTTCATCGCGGAGCCGGGTGCGGGGACTTCGACGCCGACCGATGATCCGGATCTCCTCGAACTCGAGGACGAGGTGGCGCCGCCGGTCACGGTAGAGGAGACGGATGGCCCGGTGTTGATCGTGGCGAGCGGCCCCCTCGAGGGGAAGCGCCTCCCGCTCCAGGTTCCGTTCAGCATCGGCCGCAACGCTGGCTGCGATCTCGTGCTCTCCGACCGAAAAGTCTCGGGAGAACACGCTCGGATCGAACGGCAGGGGGACCGATTCGTGATCGAGGACCTCGGTTCAGGGAACGGGCTCTTCGTCGGACGCAACAAGGTCAAGAAGCACCGCCTTCTCGACGGCGATCTTCTGGTCGTCGGCGACACACGCCTTCGGGTCCGTGGACTTCCCCAGGACCCGGCGATGGACGAAAGCAGCTCGGCGAGCCGAGTCTTCCGGGCCGTCGACGAGGGCGAGATCACCGAGGACGATCTGTCGCGTCTCCGCGTTCGCCCGGAAGAAGCGGCCAGCTCTCTCCAGGGTCTGTACACCGGCGGATTCGTCGTCTGCTTCGGGCTGATTCTCTACTATGGCTACTCGATGATCTCCGGCGTGCTCGCGGGTGCGGGCGCCGCCGCGGACCCCGACAACCTGCTCGGACCGAGCGCCTCTTTCGAACGCGCCCCGGAGAGCGGTTGGTCGGAAGAGTGGAACGTCGACACCGAGATGGGGGACGGTGCTTCCCTCGAATCGCTTCGCGAGGAAGGAGTCCCGCAGGGGCGCGGCGCCTTGCGCATCACTTCGAGTGGTGGCGATCACGGACGGGTTCGGATCCGCGAGTCGCGGGAACACGAGATCGGGGCGAGCGATGCATTCCTCGTCGCCGGGCAGGTGCGAAGCGTCGGCTTCGATCGGGTCGGCTTGGTCATCACGTGGTACACGCGCCGCGGTGGGGATCTCTACGCGATCGACGAGTCGTACACGGCGCTCTCGTCCCGGAACGGATGGAGCCGGCTTTCTGCGATCATCGCTCCCCCTCGTTTCGGCGACCCCCAGGCGTGCCGACTCGGAGTGCTCGCACTCGGCCGAGGGTCGCTCGATCTCGACGATCTGGTTCTCAAGAAAGTCCCCCGCGAAGAGACCGAGCCCCTCGGGGTCGAGGTCAGGGCGGGGGGAGTTCCCCTGCGCGCCACCCTGGATGAACGCGGGGTGATTCAGATCGTGCGCGACAACGATCGCTGGTTACGTCAGCTCCGTTTCGCGCGCATCGACGAGCAACCGATCCCGTGGGGTCAGCTCCTCCCGGAGCGCAACGAGCGACCGAGCCCGGTCGCGAACGGTGCGATCCGCAACAACTTCCAGGTCAATTCCGGAGGAAAGAACGTCTTGGTCTCCCAAGTGACCCAAGTGGTCGGGGATCAGATCAAAGTCGGCTGGACCCCGGATCTCGCGGCGGGAGCGATGCTCGTCATCGAGCTCGATCGGGCGATCGAAGCCGAGCCCGTGACGTTGTTCAGCGGTGAACGCATCGTCGCCCAGAATGCCGCGTGGAGCGCGGTGGACGGTGAGATCGCGGATGAGGTGATTCTCGGCGACGGCGCGAACCAGCTGATCGTTCGGCTGGGGACCCCGGGGCGGATCGGACTCCTCGATCGCGAGGGATCGCGGGGGGGAAGCGCCTTCACGTGGTCCACCACGATTGCGATGCGCGGAGGTGTGCTCGAGTGCTTCCTCGGGACCGTTTCCGACCGTGAGCGTCATCGGGTCGATGAACTCTGGAATTCGGTGGTGACCTCGCGTGATGAAGGCCAGGAAGGGAAGGCACTGAAACACCTCGCGGATCTGGAGCGGGAATTCCCCTGGCGCGAAGACGTGGTCGAACGAGTGCGCAGGGAGCGAGTGGAAATCGAAGAGCGCGCGGAAGCGGGTTGGCGGGAACTGCTCGCAATCCGGAGCGACTTGCGCGAACTCCCCGGTACCCCGATCGCCGGGGTACTCGTCGATCGAGCGGAAGAGTTCGCCCAGCGTTTCACAGGGACGGCGCGTGCGCGGGAGGCCGCATCTTTGGCGCGAGAGACTCGAGATCGGACCGGCACCCGTCAGGCGGCAAAGGAGCGCGAGTTTGCGACGGAGTTGCTCGAAGTCGCGAACGGCTACTACGAGGCGAATCGCGACCGAGTCGCCCGCTTCTACTACCAATGGTTGTGCCGAGAGCATCCAGATTCCGATGAGGCGCGCACCGCGGCGCACCGCCTGGAGATGATCGAGGCGCGCCGCGGCAGTTAGCAGCGAACCCGAGCGTGAACGCCGAGCCAGAGAGGAGACCACACTCGAGAGGCAAGCGAGCGGAGCGCGCCTCGTTGGGGTGAATCGTGAGCGGCTCCGCCGCGAGCGAGAGGGGGCTGGGAGCCAGCCCCCTACCCAACAAGCGTCGCGCGCCTCGTTGGGGTTAATCGTGAGCGGCTCCGCCGCGAGCGACAGGGGTCTGGGAGCCAGCCCC
>JAQBGV010000069.1:0-7044 GCA_032128395.1 Planctomycetota bacterium
CGAACCGGTTCTTCTCCGCTTTCTTCCTCGAAACGAATTCGGCGAGGACGCCCTGCAGGCGCTCCTCCGCCTCATCGCTGTGGACCATTTCGTGGAGCTCACGGACCAGGTCGACGACGAGACGCTCGAGGGCGCGCGAGAGCTCGCGGCCGCGTCCCCGGGGCAAGGTGAGCAGCTGCGGGCAGGACGGGTCCGAGAACCGGTAGGCGTACACCCGATCGGGTGGGTGTGCGCCGGGGGTTCGGGTCCGCACCAGGTGGGCTTGGAGCGTGGTCATGCGGCCGGTGCCGGTGAGGCCGCAGACGAACAAATTGTAACCGGGTGAGTCGAGCGCGAGGCCGAGTTCGAGGGCGGCCATCGCTTGCGGCTGACCGATGATTTGCTGGAGCGGGGCCACCTCGGAAGTATCCTCGAACGAGAATCGCGCCGGGTCGCAATCCCAGCGCAACCGGGTCGGATCGAGAGGCGCTGCGCTGTGCCGCTTCTCACCCATCCTACTCGACCTGCTCCTCCTCGGCCCCCGCCGCTCCGGGTACTCCATCCTCGGGCTTCAGGAGCGGGAAGAGCACTACATCGCGCAAGTTTTCCACTCCCCCTACCAAGGCGACGAAGCGATCGATCCCCATCCCCCACCCCGAGACCGGCGGCATCCCGTACTCCATGGCCAGAAGGTAGTCCTCGTCCATCGGATGCGCTTCCGCGTCCCCGTCGCGGAGCAGACGAGCCTGCTCCTCCAGTCGTGCACGTTGGTCGAGGGGGTCGACGAGCTCGGAGTACGCGTTGACGATCTCCCACCCCCGGACCACGAGCTGGAAGCGATCGGCGATCGTCTGGTCATCGTCCGATCGCCGCGCGAGCGGCGAGATGTCGATCGGGTGCGAGGTGATGAACATCGGCTGGCGCAGTTGCGGCCGGCAGACCTTCTTGTAGAGCTGGTCGATCAGGCTCCCCCGGCCGAGATTCTCCACCCGTTCGAGCTCGAGACCGCGCGCAGCGATCGCGGCGCGCAGGGAGTCGGCGTCGGGGTGCTCGGCGAGATCGATCTTCGCGTACTCGAGGATCAGCTCGGGGAACGAATGCCGCGACCACTCGCCACCGAAGTCGATCTTCTCTCCGCCCACCTCGACCTCGAGTGTGCCGAGGCAGTCCGTAAGCGTTCGCCGGAGCAAGCGCTCCGTGAAGTCCATGTTGTCGGAGTGATTCCAGTACGCCGCGTAGTACTCGAGCATCGTGAATTCCTGCAGGTGCGAGGGATCCATCCCCTCGTTCCGAAACACCCGCGCGAATTCGTACACACGATCGTACCCCGCGACGATGCATCGCTTCAGGTAGGTCTCCGGTGCGATGCGGAGATACACCGGCAGGTCGAGGGCGGCGTGATGCGTGGCGAACGGGGTCGCCATCGCCCCTGACGCCTTCTCCGAGAGCACCGGAGTCTCGACCTCTTCGAACCCCTCGGCGTCGAGGAGTTCGCGGAGCCGACGGATCAGTCTTCCTCGGAGATGGAATCGCCTTCGCGACTCCGGATCCATGATCAGATCGAGATAACGCCGGCGGTACCGGGTCTCTGGATCGGCGATCGCGTGGTACTTCTCCGGGAGGGGCCGCAGGCTCTTCCCGAGGAACGTGAAGGAATCACCCTGCAGGGTAAGTTGCCCTTTCTGCGTTCGGAAGAGCTCGCCTTCGACCCCGACGAAGTCGCCGATGTCGACGAGCTTGAGGAACTGCTTGAAGCGCTCCTTCCCGACGCGGTCCTGCTGCAGGGCGCACTGGAATCGCCCTCTGAGGTCCTGCAGATCGAAGAAGGTCAGCTTCCCGAACTCCCGTCGGCTGATGATCCGCCCGCAGAGACGGATCACGCCAAGACCCTCCGGGAGAGACGTGCCTTCCCCGAGGGACTCGACCTCGGCGAGAGTGTGCGTCCGCTCGTAGCGCTCCGGATACGGGGTGATCCCCGCCTCGCGCAGTCGGTCGAGTTTCTCGATCTTGACCGAGCGGATTCGCTCCTCGGCCACCGCACCCTCCATCCGATTGACCACAGCTGGATCAGACGCCGTTGGATCAGACGCCGTGTTCGTACGAGAGAGGCGGGAGTCTACGCGTGGCATCCGGAGCTGTCAAAGTCCGGAGCTGACGGTTCCGGCTCTGCCGACCGCCGGGTACGATCCTCCTCCCACCGCCTCGATCCTCCCGAAGGGGAAACGAATGTCCGACCCGACGAGCTCAGCACACCTCTTTCAGATGCACGGGCTCCAGATACACGGGCTCCAGATGCACGGACCCCAGTTGCACGGGCCCCAGATGCGCGGGACGACGATCCTCTCGGTCCGTCGCAACGGTCGGGTCGCGGTCGGAGGGGACGGCCAAGTCACCCTCGGGGACTGCGTCGTGAAGCAGGACGCCTCGAAGATCCGCCGGATCGGCGCGGGAAAAGTGCTCGCCGGTTTCGCGGGCGCCGTCGGCGACTCCCTCGCCCTCATCGAGCGATTCGAGGAGAAGCTCCTCGCCCACGGCGGCAACCTGGTACGCGCCGCGGTCGAGCTCTCCCGGGACTGGCGGACCGATCGAGTCCTGCGCCGCCTCGAATCGATGCTGATCGCGGTCGACGAGGAGCACTCCTTCCTCCTCTCCGGTAGCGGCGAGGTGATCCAGCCGACCGACGGGGTGCTCGGCATCGGCTCCGGTGGAAACTACGCCCGCGCCGCTGCGCTGGCCCTCCTGGGACAGACCGAGCTCCCGGCCGACGAAATCGTGCGACGATCGCTCGAGATCGCGGCGGATATCTGCATCTATTCCAATCACGAGATCCGCATCGAGGTGCTCGGGTGAACGCGGCAGACCGTCAGCACTCGCCGCAGATCTCAGGGCGCGCCAGCTCTGAGAGCCTGACGCCTCGGACCATCGTCGAGGCGCTCAACCGGCACATCGTCGGTCAGGATGCCGCGAAGAGGGCGGTGGCGATCGCCATCCGCAACCGCTGGCGCCGCCAGCAGCTTCCGGGGACGATCCGCGACGAGGTCCTCCCGAAGAACATCATCCTGATCGGCACCACCGGAATCGGGAAGACCGAGATCGCCCGCCGAGTCGCACAATTGATCGAGGCCCCCTTCGTCAAAGTCGAAGCGAGCAAGTACACCGAGGTCGGCTACCACGGCCGCGACGTGGAATCGATGGTTCGCGATCTCGTCGAGGTCGCCGCCAACCAGGTGCGCGCTCGGGAGCTGGGGCGCGTCTCACGGAAGGCGGAGGAGACCTCGGAAGAACGGCTGCTCGACCTACTCGTCCCCCCCTCCGACGGGATGGAAGAGGACGAGGTCGCCCGCCGCTCGCGCACTCGGGAGGCGTTCCGTCACAAGCTCCGCACGGGCGAGCTGGATGAGCGGACGGTCGAGCTGCGCATCCCCGATCGAGCCACGCCGGGGTTCGACCTCTTCTCTCCGGCCGGGATGGAGAACCTGAGCCTCGACCTTCCGGGATTCTTCAAGAAGCTCGGGCGAGACAGTTCGAAGCCACGGCGGTTGGCGGTCCCCGAAGCGCTCATCGCTCTCCGCCAAGAGGAGGCGGAGAAGCTCCTCGACGATGACAAAGTGCAACAAGAAGCGGTCCGGGTTGCCCAGGAGAACGGGATCATCTTCATCGACGAGATCGACAAGATCGTCTCGACCTCGGGAGCGCGCGAGCCGGGGGTGAGCCGCGAAGGGGTGCAGCGCGATCTTCTCCCCGTGGTCGAAGGATCCGCAGTACCCACCCGCTACGGGGTGGTCCGGACCGATCACATCCTCTTCATCGCCGCCGGTGCGTTCCAGGGGTGCCGCCCCAGTGACCTGATTCCTGAGCTCCAAGGGCGCTTCCCGATCCGCGTCGAGCTCACCACCCTCGAACGCGACGACTTCCTCAGAATCCTGATCGAACCGGAGAACGCCCTCCCCCGTCAGTACGGCGCTCTGCTGGGCGTGGACGGTGTCGCGGTCGAATTCACCGACGAGGGGCTCGCCCGGATCGCGGACCTCGCCTTCGAGTTGAACCGCAGCCACGAGAACATCGGGGCGAGACGCCTCGCGACGATCTTCGAGAAGCTCCTCGAGGAGCCACTCTTTCGAGCGCCCGATGCCCTCGAAGCAGGAGGGAATCGGCTCCGGATCGACGCGGCCGCGGTCGAAGGCGCGCTGAGGGAGGCGATCGAGGAGCGGGATGATCGCTCCTTCATCTTGTAGATGGTGAAGAGACGGTCGACCTGCCCCCGCACGACGAGCGGACCTGGGGACGGACCTCGGGCCGGGCCAGGAGCGAGCACATCTCCCCATGACCGACTCGTGACAGCCCCCTGGTCGAATTCGTGGGCAAGGGGGGGGCCACGTTGACTTTCCGGAGTGGCCGGATTAGCTTCCGCCGCCTCGGGAACCGCGCTGGGTCCCCGGGTGACTGTCGAGGCCCGATTGCAGCCTTGTCAGACTCCTGGGAGCGGAACCCGCTAGTTTGCGTTTTCCCGGAGTGCCTCAGATCCGGTGTGCTGATGATCATGCGTGCTTTGAGATGTGACTGAAGTTGCTGAGTACTTCCGTCCGGAATCACTTCCGTGCTGAATAGAGGAGCAGGAGGCTCGAATGCGCAAACTCCCCCGCAGCCTGTGCATCGCACTCTGCGTTGGTGTCCTGGTCGGCGGAGCGATCGGTTGCTCTGCCAGCGAGAAGAGCACCTCGTCTGCCCCGGGCTACTGGAAACGCGTGTTCCACAAGTGGGGGGATGACTTCCACGAGTTCCGAGTCGACTTCGACCGGGTCTTCTGGGACCTCGAAGAGCGCCCGATCGAGGACTATTAGGGGGCTTTCGCAATGCCCCCTCGTCGCCGCGGCGGAGCCGCGTCGACTCACTGTTCGCAACCCTAGATCTTGGACCATCTCCCCTTCCGCTCCTCGTCCGGCGCGAAGGGCTCTGATCCCCGAGTGATTCGTTCGACTCTCTCGAGCAGTTCGTCCCGCTCCTCGATCCGCCACCACTCGACCGGCATCTTGCGCACCCAGGTGATCTGGCGGCGCGCGAACGCGTGCGTCCGGTGGCAGATCGTCGGGATCTCTTCCCTCGGGTCTCGCTTCCCGGCGAGGGCGGCTCGAATGCACTCGTAGCCGATCGACTGCGCCGCCCGCTCGCTCCACGGCGGGTCGTGAGCTTCGACGAGTGCCTCGACTTCCTCGACCCACCCCGTCGCGAACATCCGCTCGACACGAGCGTCGATGCGCGCGTGCAGCTCTTCCCGAGGACGAGCGACGCCGATCAGCGCTGTTCTCGTCCGATCGAGGAACGGGGTGCGGCGCGCGTGCCAGACCGAGATCGGCTCGCCGCTCGTCTCGAACACCTCGAGGGCCCGCACGATGCGGCGGAGGTCGGTACGGTGGATCTTCGCAGCAGCGACGGGGTCTACCTCGCGCAGGCGCCCGTGGAGCGTTGCGGTCCCCGACCGTTCCGCTTCCTGGTCCAGTCGTTGGCGCACCACCGGATCGGGCCCCGGGCCCTCGAAAAGCCCCTCGAGCAGAGCATTCAAGTAGAAGGCCGTGCCCCCTGCGATGATCCTCGGCCCCTCGATCCGGGCAGAGACCAATCTCCACTCCTCGAGGTAGTCCGCGACCGAGAAGGATTCCCACGGCTCGCGGAGGTCGATCAACTCGAAGTGGAGTTCATCCCGCAGCGCATCCCCCGGTTTCGCGGTGCCGATGTCCATGCGCCGGTAGACCTTCATCGAGTCGAGTGTGAGGATCGGCCACCCGAACCGTCGCGCCATCGATACCGCGAGCTCGGTCTTTCCGCCGGAGGTCGGGCCGACCACGACCCAGACCATGGGACCGCTCACGTTCTCATCCGGAGCGCTCACGGCGCGGTCGCTTCGGCGAGCCGGCGTTCTCGCCATCCCTCCGGACCCGCCGAGAGAACGTATCCCCGCTCTTCGAAGGGCTCGAGGATCCGGAATCGTCCTCCGCCATCCGCGTAGGAAAATCGCTCGTCGGACGCCTGATGGAAGTGGCCGCAGACCACGACGTCGATCGCGGTCCGCAAGACCGCCAGAACCGCCTGGCGGTCGGGGGCGAGCGTCTCCGCGCTCTTCGACTGAACCACCGTCTCGGAGTGGCGCCGCAGGCGCCGCGCGATCGCATCGACGACTCCGGTCGGGAGGGAGCGCGCGCACCAGCGCACCGGCGCGCTGCGGAGGACGCGACGCATCCTCTGGTAGCGCACGTCGGCGAGGCCGAAGAGATCGCCGTGGGAGAGGTGAATCCGCTCCCCCGCAACCTCGATCACCAGGGTATCGGGAGCGATCCTCACCCCGGTCTCGGCCGTGAATGCTGCGTCGAGGAGAAAGTCGCGATTCCCGGGGATGATGGTGATCGGAGGCCCGAGAGCGGTCGCAGCCCGCAAGAGGTGCACCTCACGCCGAACGGTCGGAAGCGAGAGGTGCCGGCGACCGAACCAGTAGTGAAAGACGTCCCCGAGCAGAAAAAGCGGCGCGTTCTCCCCGCGGGACAGGGCGAGGAGCTGGCGGAGTCTTTCGCGTGGAGCCTCGTCCCCCGCCAGATGGAGATCAGCGGCGAGGAGACAGCGATCGACCCGCTCCACCCCGATGTGCGCGGTGATCATCGCGATGGACCACTCACTATCCGGAGCGATCCGAAGTCCGTTCCTCTTCGCTCCGCTTCTCTCGGGACGGCGGGACGTCGAAGATCCCTGCGAGGAACTGGGAGGGGTCGTCGCCCGCATCCTCCCGCGCACGCCTCGGAGATGAGCTGGGCGGCAGCGGAGGACTCGCGGCCGGAGGCGCGATCGCTCGCGCGGGTGCGGGATCCGCAACCTTCGGAGCCTCCGCGGCAGCTCGGTCGGGCCCGGGAAGCGAGCTCGATCTCTGCTCGGGCGCTCTCTCCCGTGCTTCCGCCGGCGGAGGCGCTGCACTGGGCGGCGCTGCACTGGGCGGCGCTGCACTGGGCGGCGCTGCACTGGGCGGCGCTGCACTGGGCCGCTCTGCACTGGGCCGCTCTGCACTGGGCCGCTCTGCACTGG
>JAQBGV010000070.1:0-5565 GCA_032128395.1 Planctomycetota bacterium
CCTTTCGAGCAGCAGGAGCGGCTGGAGCAGCTCCGGGCGCTCGAGCACGGCGTCGCCGTGAAAGTCCCCACCACGGCCTACGTTTCGATCGAGGTCAACACACCGGCCGATCTTGCAAAAGCCGAGGCGGCCATGGCGGAACATCGGAGCGCGTCCGGCTTCTAGGGCCGGGGGCGATGGGGTTGAAAGAATGACGGAACGGCGGACCAAGTTCATCTTCGTCACCGGCGGGGTCGTCTCGAGCCTCGGCAAGGGTCTGACCAGTGCCTCGATCGGCGCGCTCCTCGAGAGCCACGGTCTGACGGTCGCCCTCCAGAAGTTCGACCCCTACATCAACATCGACCCGGGGACGATGAGCCCCTATCAACACGGCGAGGTGTACGTCACCGACGACGGGGCGGAGACCGACCTCGATCTCGGGCACTACGAGCGCTTCACCACCGGGCACCTGAACCAGCACTCGAACTACACCACCGGCAAGATCTACGACGCGGTGATCAAACGTGAGCGCCGCGGAGACTACCTCGGCCAGACCGTCCAGGTGATCCCCCACATCACCGACGAGATCAAGTCGTGCATCGCGAGGGTCGCAGCCTCCGATGTCGACGTGGTGATCTCAGAGATCGGCGGGACGGTCGGTGACATCGAGAGCCTGCCGTTCCTCGAGGCGCTCCGCCAGTTCGCCCACGACCAGGGGCGTGACAACGTCCTCTTCATCCATCTGACCCTCCTCCCCTATCTGCGGGCGTCGGGCGAGATCAAGACCAAGCCGACCCAGCATTCGGTCGGCCGCTTGCGCGAGATAGGGATCATTCCTGACGTGCTCATCTGTCGGACCGAGATCGACGTCGAGGACGAAGTCCGCGACAAGATCGCGCTCTTCTGCAACGTGCAGAAAGCCGCGGTACTGATCGAGAAGGACGTCGACTACTCGATCTACGAAGTGCCGCTCGTGCTCCGTCAGCAGGGGCTCGACGACCTGATCCTGAAGCACTTCCGGCTGCGGGCGGGATCGGGGAATCTCGACCGATGGCTCGAGATGCTCGAACGATTGCGCAACCCGACGAGTGAGGTCGAGATCGCCATCGTCGGGAAGTACATCGAGCTGACCGACAGCTACAAGTCGGTCTACGAGGCGCTGACCCACGGCGGGATCGAGAACCGCGCTCGGGTGCGATTCCGTCGGATCGCGGCCGAGGACCTGGCGACCGGCGACCTCGGTCCACACTTCGGGGGGGTCGACGGAATTCTGGTCCCCGGCGGATTCGGGGAGCGGGGGCTCCAAGGGAAGATCCGCGCAGTCGAGTACGCGCGTGACCACAAGATCCCGTTCCTGGGGATCTGCTACGGCATGCACGCTGCGGTGATCGAGGTCTCCCGCAACGTGATCGGACTCGAAAAGGCGAATTCGACCGAGGTGTCGAAAGACACCCCCGACCCGGTGATCTCGCTCCTCGAGGAACAACGCGGGGTCGAGGACAAGGGTGGGACGATGCGCCTGGGCGCGTGCCCTTGCCGGCTCGTCCCCGGCACTCGCACCGCCGCCGCCTATGGCGCCACGCTCGTGAACGAGCGACACCGGCACCGCTACGAGTTCAACAACGCCTACCGAGAGCGGATGGAGAACGCGGGGCTGCGCGTCTCCGGCACATCCCCCGACGGGTCCCTGGTCGAGATCGTGGAGATCAGCGACCATCCTTTCTTCATCGCCTGTCAGTTCCACCCCGAGTTCCAGTCGAGCCCGGTCAAGGCGCACCCTTTCTTCCGCGAGTTGATCGCGGCGGCGGTGGCGCGTTCGAGCGGAGATCGTCGTGCGTGAGAAGAAACGCATCGACGACGACTGGAAGAAGCGAGCCTCCGAGGAGAAAGCGAAGATCGCCTCGCAGCTCGAAGGGGCGCCTCAGCCTCGCGGTGGTGCACCCGCGACCGGAGAGTCGAGCCCACCTGGAGATCCCGCCGTGGGGGCCGATCGACCCGGGGGCGGATCCGGCGCCCCGACCGACCCGATCTTCGTCCGACTCGTCTCGACCCTCGGGGGCCAGGCGATGATGGCGCTCGGTCTCGCCGAGGACCCCCAGACCGGGGAGCGTTTCCTCGACCTCGAACTTGCCCGGCAGTCGATCGACATGCTCGGCGCCCTCGAGACGAAGACCCGCGGGAACCTCTCCGCCGAGGAGGACGGGTTGCTCGGCGATGTTCTCCACCAACTGCGGATGACCTACACCCAGCGCCTCCAACAAGCGCAGGCCGCAGCCGCTCGCAGGTCACCCCCCGGCGACGCGGCGGGCGGCCCCGGGGCATGATCGCCCGTACCCTCGTCACCGCTGCGCTCCCCTACGCGAACTACAAGCCGCACCTCGGACACGTCGCTGGGGTGTACCTTCCCGCCGACATCTATGTGCGGTACCTGCGTCTGCTCGGTGAGGACGTCGTCTTCATCTGCGGGTCGGACGATCACGGGGTGCCGATCACGATCAGCGCGCAGAACGAGGAGACGACCCCAGCCGCGATCACCGAGAAGTACCGAGCGGTGCAGCGGCAGGTGTTCTCGAGCCTGGGGATCGTCTTCGATCACTACTCGGGGACCTCGATCAGCCCCGGGCATCCGGCGCTCTCCCAGGAATTCTTCACGAAGATCCACGAACGCGGCGACATCGAGCCGCGGGACACCGAGCAGTTCTACTGCCTCACCTGCCAGCGATACCTCCCCGACCGATACGTCGAGGGGACCTGTCCGATGTGCAGCGCGGCGGGAGCTCGGGGCGACCAGTGCGACAGCTGCGGGAACAGTTTCGAGCAGACCCGACTCATCGACCCTCATTGTGCGACGTGCGGCGCGATCCCCGAGGTTCGCACGACTCGCCACTGGTTCTTCCGCCTAGACCGCTACCAGGATCGCCTCGAGGAGTGGCTCGATGGGCGGCAAGGGTGGCGCGAGAACGTGCGCAACTTTGCGCTCGGCATCGTCAGAGAAGGGCTCCCCGGCCGCTCGATCACCCGCGACCTGTCGTGGGGGATCCCGGTCCCCCTCGACGAGGCGGCCGGGAAAGTCCTCTACGTCTGGTTCGACGCTCCGATCGGATACATTTCGTTCACAAAGGAGTACTTCGCAAAGAAAGGCGAACCGGATGGTTGGAAGCGCTACTGGCAGCAGCCCGACACCCGGATCGTCCACTTCCTCGGCAAGGACAACATCATTTTTCACGCCGTGATCTGGCCCGCGATGCTGATCGGCCACGGTGACTACGCCCTCCCCGCCGAGATCCCCGCGAACGAGTACCTCAATTTCAAGGGCGAGAAGTTCTCGAAGTCGAAGGGGGTCGGGGTCTGGGCGGATGAGATCCTCGAGCGGTACCCTGCCGACCGAGTGCGTTACTACCTCGCCGCGAACGCGCCCGAGGGGCGCGACACGAATTTCTCGTGGGAGGACTTCATCCAACGGAACAACGACGAGCTCTCCGATGTGATCGGAAACCTCGGGCATCGGGTGTTCACCTTTCTCGACCGCTACTTCGAAGGGAAAGTGCCGGAAGGCGGAGCAGAGGGTGAACTCGGCCGCGAACTCCTGCCACAGCTCGGAGAGCACCGCGACCGTTGGAAGAAAGCCCTCGGCAAGTACCGGTTCCGCGAAGCGCTCGGAGTCGTCGTCGATCTCGCCCGCGTCGGGAATCGCTCGTTCGATGCGGCCGAACCGTGGAAGACTCGAAAGAGCGATCTCGACCGCTGCGGGCGCGATCTGGCTGCGCTCCTCGAGCTGGTGCGCGCGGTCTCGGGGCTCTTGAACCCCTTCCTCCCCGACACGGCGGGTCGACTGTGGGCAGCGTTCGGCAGCGGGGCGTCGGTTCCGACCCCGGAGGAGATCGCCGCGCTCGGAGCGGTCTCCCTCGATCCTGGCCGGACGATCACTTCTCCCGGGATCCTGTACCCGAAGCTCGAGCTCGTCAAAGATTGATCGAGATCCCGTGACCAACATCGTCTTCGACCTCGGCGGCGTCCTCATCGACTGGGACCCCCGACATCTCTACCGAAAACTCCTCCCCGACGAGGAAGCGGTCGAGGAGTTCCTCGCGCGCGTCTGCACGATGGACTGGAACGAGCGGCAGGATGCCGGAAGGCCCTTCGCAGAAGGGGTCGGCGAGCTGGTCGCCCGATTCCCCGCGGAGGAGGCGCTGATCCGTGCGTACTGGGACCGCTGGCCGGAGATGGTAGATGGCATCTTCGACGACGCGGTCGCGCTCTTCGGCGAGCTGCGCGCGGTGTACCCGACCTACGCGCTCTCGAACTGGTCCGCGGAGACCTGGGTCTTCACCGAGCCCCAGTTCGAGTTCCTCGGGTGGTTCCAGGGGATCGTCCTCAGCGGTCGAGAGGGGGTGGCGAAGCCGGATGAGCGGATCTATCGGATCCTGCTCGATCGCTACTCGCTCGACCCGGCGGAGACGATCTTCATCGACGACAGTGCCCGCAACGTCGCGGTAGCGCGGCGGCTCGGGATCGACGGTATCGTCCACGCCGGGGCCCCGGAGCTGCGCCGCGAGCTCGCCGTACGGGGGGTTCTCTGAGCTCTCTGGGGGGGGCCGGCGACTGCCTCCTGGAGAGGCGGCTCGGCATGCGCTACTCTGCTCCCCATGCCCCGACCTCGACCCTGAAACTCTCTCTGGGGGTCTCTCCCGATGCCGGGGTGGCCCGGAAGGAAAGGTGGTCACGCATGACGTGGCGAACTGGAGTGCTTGCCCTGTGCGTAGCCGTGATCCCCGCGATCGGATTCGCGGGAGACGGCGACGGCATCGAGCGGGCCAAGAAGGTCCTAGAGCCTCTGCAGAAGGGGTACAAGGCCGCCTACGACGCGATGCTCGATGAGATGAAGGTGGTCCGCGAGGGCGACGCGTGGAAGAAGGCCCAAGAAGCGAAGGACTACGACGAGCTCAACAAGATGATGGACTCGCTCCGGAAACCCATCGAGGCGAGCTGGCGCGAACAGGTCACGACCGCCGGCGCCCCGTTCGCGGGGACCGAGGCGGAGCTGGTCTTCGCGGGGATGCTCATCGACCAGGGGGCTCGCGGAGGACATGGGCGACCTGATCGGTCGCATGCTGACCGCACACCCGAAGAGTGCGCACCTCGGCACGATCCTCGATCGCTCTCCCATGCTCGCCCGCGGCGAGAAGAAGGAAGAGCTCGGAGCGCTGCTCGCCGCGGTGATCGAGAAGAACCCGGACCCTGAGATCCGCGCGCAGGCGTACTTCGCCCGCGCCCGGGCGGTCGACTTCAGGCGAGATGCGACCGACGAGGAGAAGGCCAGGGCGGCCGAGGACCGCGCGAAGGTCATCGAGTTGATGCCTGCGGACTCGCTCATGTCGATGCGCGCGCGCGGCCCCGAATTCGAGAAGTCGAACCTGCAGATCGGCATGAAGGTGCCCGACATCGCCGGAGTGGATCTGTTCGGCGAGTCCTTCCGCTTGTCCGACTACAAGGGCAAGGTGGTCATGATCGATTTTTGGGGTGATTGGTGAGGGCCCTGCCGGGCGATGTACCCACACGAGCGGTCGCTCGTGGAGAGAATGGCAG
>JAQBGV010000071.1:0-77149 GCA_032128395.1 Planctomycetota bacterium
TCATGCTGGACGCACCGATCCTCGACGTGGCGCAGGCCACGCCTGCGGTCGGGCGACCCCTCGCGCCTTGCAGCCAACTACTCCTCGTCCCGCTCCCCGCTTCGACGCATGGTGAGAAGGCGCTGGGCTCGTCGGCCCTTCGGGCCGGCTGTCACGGGTCACCCAACACCCGGCTGCGCGTCACAACATTGCGGAAGAACGGTGACAGGCACTCCCCAATTCTCGGCAGGTGGGTCACCTTTGCGAAGTGAACATCCAAATTTCTCGTTCGCTCGATGGATCAGCTGTCCGCTCCGGTGGATGGGGCAGGTCCTTACGTGTTCGAGGAGCTCGAGGCCTCCGAAGCGGAGCGACCGACCAGGTCCGTGTCGTTCGACTCGCTCATCGATCAACCCACCACGCGCCTCGAGAACAGGTTGCACGGGCACTCCGGAGACACCTACCGACTTCCCCCTTCGCCCTGGCCGGCTCGCTTGGCAACCTGTGCGTCAGGGATCTGTATGCCGGAGAAGATCGCGGAGCTGAGGATCCCCAGCTGCCAGGTCGAACAGCGATCCAAGGGGGCTTGGATTGTTTCCACGTGCTGCCCGAGGTGGCCCGGAAGGCCAACGAGCCCGCGGACTGATCACAGAGATTCGAAGCGGGGAGCGGGACGAGGAGTAGTTGGCTGCAAGGCGCGAGGGGCTGCCCGACCGCAGGCGTGGCCTTCGCCACGTCGAGGATCGGGCGGCGCCTCGCAAAGCAGCGGACGACTGCTCATCGTCACGCGTACGGTCATTCGCAGGGGAGATTGTCGTTGGGAGTCCGGTCGATCCCCTGGTACGGATAGGGGTGGGCCGGGGGAGCGGTTTGGCTCGGCTCGAAGAGGGTGTAGAGGACCCTGAGGGCGTCTGCCAAATTCACTGCTCCATTGTCGTCGACGTCGCAGGCGTCGAGGCAGGGGACGGAGACTCCTTGTCCGAGGAAGAGATACTGGAGGAGGGTCAGGCCGTCGGTGATGTCGACTGCCCCGTCTCGGTTAGTATCGCCCCGGATGAAGATCTCACTTGCTGCCACCACCGTGGCGGTGAGGGGGTGCGTGGTCGGGTAGATGGTGCCTGCCCCACCCCAGACTAATTCATTCCGAATCGGCGGCTCGTCGCCCGACGGTGGGAGCGTCTCGAACGAGATCTCGATCTGGCTCCCCATCGGCAGATCCGCATTTGGTTCGATGATGATGTGACCGACCAGCAAATCCGCTCCGAAGGGAATCGCGGTAGTGGTGATCGGTGGGAGCATTTCCATCACGACGTAGCCGTACACGCGCCCGGGATAGTTCGGGCTGATCTGGGAGATGCGGAGATCGGCCCCGTAGTCGTAGGGCGCACCCTCGGTGAAGTCGAGGACGAGGGAATCGAGTTGATTCGGATCATAGGAGATGCTGATCGTCATCCCCTCGAACGGCATTTCCGAGCTCACCTTGATCGGGATCCAGACCGGGCCCTGTCCCGCCGCGAGCGCAAATCCTTCGTTGTCGGAGGCGACCGAGCTGAAGCAGAACACATGCGGAAGTTCTGCCCCGACCGGTTCTCCCGTCGGAACGTTGCAGGGAGAGAGAGCGTCCGCAGTCGGGTCCTGCCCCGGATCGGGGTAGGGGGCCGGAAGCGGGGCGGCTCCAGTAGGACCGAACAGGAAGCTGACCAGGACGATCGCGTCGTTCAGAGCGACCTGTCCGTCGTCATCGATGTCGGCGCTGTCGTAGCAGATCGGCTGCTCGCCCATCATCAAGACATGGCTGATGAGCCGCACGAGGTCTGCGATGGAAACGTGACCATCATCGTTGACGTCACCGCGAATAAAATCCTCGGCGGTGAGTGGAGCGCTCGGTCCTAGAATCAAGACCAAGACCATCGAGAGACCCAAGACGGCGCGGTAGGTGGCGGCGCGCAACACTTCAGTACTCCCTCCTGGATCGTGGCAGCCCTCGTCAACCGCCGACGCGGAGCGGACACCGCGATCGACTGATCGCGATCCAACGTCGTGGTGTCAAAGGTGTCGACCCAAGTGAAAATGGAGCCCAGCGCCGAAACTCCGGCGCGACCATGAGCCTATCGGCGGACTTGGGGGGGGTCAAGGAACAGGGTCGTTCCGGAGTAGAGAAAAGCCTGAAGGGCGGGGGAAAAAGAGAGGTAGGACGGCGCCGCTCTCTCCCCGGGTCCCACGCTCCGCCAGGGAGCAGCAGCGCGAGCACCCAGACCGGCAACCGTCCAGCGCCTCCTCACAGGTCGACTACAGCCATGCACCTCAGGGCAACCGTCGTGCCGCGTTCGGGTGTCCAAATTTCTCATGCTTGCAAGTAGCACACCTGGAAGGACTTCTGTATTCATGCCCAGGGTTGTCCAGGCTGGAACCTCTCAGTAGTTGTCAATGGGATCGACCGATTCGGCTCCGAGGTGAGAACGATCGTTCCCCATCTGGGATCGATCAGTCGCGGAAGCCGAGCTTGTTCAGGAGGTTCTGCAGGTGCCTGCGGCTGATCCCCAGGGCCTGAGCAGTCTGGGTCTGGTTTCCGCCGAACCGCTCGAGAGCCTCGGTGAGGAGGTCGCGGTGGAAGCGATCCGTCTCAGCGCGCCAGTCTCCGCCGTTCCATCTGTGCCCGTCCGCCAGCGTCCCGAGCGCGGAGGGGAGGTCGCTGGCGAGATCCTCGAGGCGGATCATCGATCGACCCTCGATCGACCATCGTTGCGTCAGGTTTACGAGCTCCCGCACATTTCCGGGCCAGGGTGCCTGCTCGAGCCCTCGCAGAGCGTCCGGGAGTATCGCAGGGATCGGTTGGGAGAGCGTCCGGGCCGAAATTCCCAGATAGGCGGTGAGCAGAGGCTCGATCTCTTCAGGTCGCTCTCGCAGGGGCGGAACCCGAGCCTCGATCCCTTTCAGCCGGTAGTAGAGGTCTGGCCGGAGCCGCTCTCGATCGACGAGCTCCGATGGGTCATCGCGCACCGTTGCAACCAGGCGGAAGGACACCTGCCGCTCGGCTTCCCCGCCGAGGGGGCGGAATCGCCCGTCGTCGAGGACGCGGAGGAGCTTTGCCTGGAGTGGAGGGGGAAGCTCGTCGATGTGGTCGAGCACCAATGTCCCTCCTTCGCACCGCTGGAGGAGGCCCGGCCGCTCGCGGTCCGACCCGGTGAACGCCCCGGGCATCGATCCGAACAACTCGGCTTCGAGGAGAGGCTCGGGCAGGGCCGCACAGTTCTCGCAGATGAAGGGTCCGACCGACTCCTTCTCGAGGCGGCGGATGAGCTCGGTCTTCCCGACGCCGCTCTCGCCCCAGAGGAGGATCGGGAGGGTGCTCCGAGCCCAGCTACCCAACTGTTGGCCGAGAGAGACCATCACCGCGGAACGAGTGATCCAGGGGGTGGGACCCGCCCCCTTCCCCGCCGGTTCCGCCAAGATCTCGAGACGCTGGGTCAGGAGACGAGTCTCGAGATGCTCCCGCTGATCCCGCTTCTCTTCTCGCAACCGGCGGACCTGAGCCCGCATCCGCACGAGCTGCTCCCGCAGTCTCTCGAGGTCCTCTCTCGCACGCTCTTCGCAGACCGCCGTGTGAATCTCGCCTAGCTCGATCGCACTGTCAGGAGGCCGGCCGGAACCGACCAGCCAGAGCGCCGCAGCGCCTCCCGCGGAGAAGGGAACCCAGCAGCGCCACGCATCCCCCGCCCGCCAGAGGGATGGCGCATCGGGGAGCCCCGATGGCTCCTCCGGGGGCTCCACGGTCCCCGCGCGGCCGATGGACCGCCACAGCTTTCCCGGACGAACGAGGCACAGAATCCCCGCGGCGCCGAGTTCGTGGCGCAGACACTCGAGGGAGTCTTCCAGAATCGGGGCCGATCGAGTCCGAATCCGCAGAGCCGCCGGCTCATACGCGTCTCTTTCGGAGCGGTTCCCCGAGGAGAGTCCGAGTTGGCGGCGCAGCTTCAGAGCTTCGATCCCAGCTTGCCCGTAGCGCCTCGGCATGCGAGAGATCGTGCGAGTGCGCGCTTCCTCGAGTGCCTCGGGAAGGCGATCCCCCGCGAGTTCAGCTGCGATGAGAAACTCCTCGACGAGGCCGAGACGGAAGGCTTCGCGCGCGAGCTCGATCGCACGCACTCGCACCGACGGCTCGTCGGCAGCGAGTCGGAGACGTTCGAGTTCGAGGGGGATTCGAGAGAGCTGCGGCGAAGGGTCTCGACGCGCGAGTTCGAGACCGCGCGTCAGGAGGCGTCGCGCACGGAGTCCGTCGTTTCGCTCGGCGACGACTCGCGCGATCACTCGCACTGCGACGGCCGCGGAGTATTCGCGCCCACTCCGAAGAGCGGTGCGAAGAGCCCGACCACCCTCCCGGATCGCAGCGTCGTATTCGCGCCGGTAGAGGTAGAGCTCCGATCGGACCGTGTGCTCCCACGCCTCGAGTCGTGGCCATCCTCCACCTTCAGCCGCTGCGGCCGCGGTGAGAAGTAGCTGGGATCGATCGGGATGACCCGCAGCAAGCGCCGCTTCCGCGACCGCGATCCTCGCCTGGCGAAGCAGCGCCGGATCCCCCGACCGGTTCGCAATTTCTAGGAGCTCCTCCCGATGCTGCAAGGATTTCCGCGGGAGACCGAGGAGGAGTTCGATTCTCCCGAGGTTTCCGAGGCACATCGCGAGGAGAGGGTTGAGGCCAGCCTCGCGCGCCTTCTGCACCGCGCGGTGAAGTGATCGCAGAGCCGGGAGGAGATCACCGCGATCGAGTAGAACGGTGCCAATGCCGACGAGCGCGTGGGTCTCGAGTGTTCGGTCGGGCCGTCCCGCGATCAGGTCTTCAGCGCGCCGGTAGGCGGAGAGCGCTTCGTCCGACCGCCCCAAGGAGCGAAGGATCGCACCTCGATTGAGCGCGAGTTCTGGCCGCTCCCCTTCGATCCCGGCAAGTCGAGCGTACCGAATTGCCACGGTGATCTGCTCTGCTGCGCCAGGGAGATCCCCCGACTGCCGGGCGATCCCCACCAGCGCGGTGAGGGCGCTGGTCACGCTGTTCGGATCGACCCCGCCTCTGGCTTGTCCCAGCGCCGAGCGGAAGTACTTCTCGGCCCGCGTGAGCTCGCCGCGACGGAACAACAGAGAACCGAGCTCGAGGGAAGAAAATGGCGAGAGGGTGGTCGGGTCGATCGGCTCGGCGAGCACGAGATCGACTTCATCGGTGCGACCTGCCGCTTGGGAGAGGCGCGCGGCCGAGATCCTGGCCTCGTCGCGTGCGACGCCCCGGGTCAGTGCGGCGACGCGTCTTGCGAAAGGGAGGGCAGCCTCGGGCCCCGCTGCGCGTTCGATGACCCAGGCTGCGCTCACGGCTGCGATCTGGGAAAGTGCATCTGGGTTCGCCGGCACAGGGTTCCCCTCGAGCTCCACCGGATCCCCGAGTCGGGAGCGGGCCTCTGCCGCGATCCACTCCCGGTCCGAGGGCTCGGCGGCGATCGCGGCGAGGGCCGCGAGGGCGTGGCCGTCGCGGCCTCGACGAGCTGCTCCGACCGCGCGCGCCCACTCCTCCATGCGAGCGGGGGGAACCGGACTCGTTCCGCACTCGAGAACGAGCGATGCCCATCGACCGGTCTCGCCGTCGGCGTCGATCCAGGCATCCCGTAGGCTGGAAACCTCTCCAGGGGCGATCGCCGCTGCGGGCGCAGCCCAGGGGAGCATACGGGCGTTTCCCTCGGCACCGATGACGCTGGGCGCGAGGGTCCCCGCCGCGGCGATGCGACGCCAAAGTTCCTCGGTGGACAGACCCGCCGCCACTTCCAGGACGGACCAGGGCACGGAGGTCGGGATGCGAGCGAGCCAACCCGCAAGAGGGTCCCCGAGAGCAGCCGCGGCTGCAGTGAAGTCCGGGGCTTCCGAAGTGGTGGGGCGGAGCGCTCCCGGCGCACCTCCGGACTCCCGCCAGGTTTCCTCTGCTCGCGGTGGGGCCACCCCCTCGAGACGAGCGATCTCGACGAAACTCCGACGATCCAATCCCGGGATCGAAGAGTGTCGAATGGGCCCGGCGATGGATGAGAGGCGAGTTGCGATCTGCGCTCGCTCGCGTTCCGTCAGCTCGGGTGAGAGCACCGCGACGAGTCGAGGTGGCGACCCCCCCGAGAGCGAGCGAATTCGCGACCACGCCACGACGAGAGCGTCGACCTCCGCCCGGCCGACGTCGTCCACGAGGAGCAGCCTCTTGGTCGCTCTCTGCGCGAGTGCGGAGAGCGTCCTCGGCGAGATCGGCTCGCCCACTGGCGAGTGGACCGCGACCCCCCCTCCCGCCTGGACTCGCCCGGCGATCGCTCGGAGCAGACGAGATCGCCCACAGCCCGGCGCGCCGTGCACGAGCAAACCCGCCGCGCCGGGATCCTCGGAGAGTGCCCGCATCGCGCCGGCGAGCCACTCCTCCCGCCCGGTCAGCGGAACCTCTGAAGTTCCGGCGTCTCCGCAGAACTCATCGTAGTCCGTCGGGAGGGGATGGAGTCTTCGAAGGAGCGACGCCGCATCGCGTGGCCGGTCCGCAGGATCGGGGGAGAGGCAAGCGGCGAGGGTATCGAGCAATCTCGCCGGCGCGTCGACCGTACACTCGGCGATCATGGTCCCGCGATCTCCTCTCTCGTGCCAGGCACGCCACTCGGCGAGATCACCGGTCGTGATCACCGGCCCTCCCCGGAGACACTCGAGAGCGCACATCGCAAGCGCATAGATGTCGGAGTTCCGACCGGGCCGCGGAGGATCACTCCAGAGTTCCGGCCCGGCGTAGGGCGGAGTGCCGATCCGCTCGGGAAATGGCTCATCGAGGAGCGTCGCGTGGCCGAAGTCGATGATCCTCACCGAAAGCGGCCGCGGACCGCTCCAGAGGATGTGCCCCGGCTTCAGATCCCCGTGCCGAAGTTCGGCATCGTTCAACGCGGCGAGCCCCCCGAGAACGCGGTGGAGGATCCCCTCGAGGAGCCTCGGATCGAGCGGCTCGGGGAGCTGATCGAGGGGAAGCCCTGGGAAGAAGGGGCTCGTGAACCACCGACCGTCCCCATCCTCGATGCGACCGGCCTCGAGCACCCCGCTCTCGAATACCGGGGACAGGGTGGGATGCCGGGTTGCACGGCGACGCCTGAACTCCTCGGGCTCGCCTCCTCCGGCGGTCGAAATTCGCTTCCACGCGACGAGTCGCCCATCCCGCCGGAGGTCCTCTGCGAGCCAGACCTCGCCTTCGGCACCGCGCCCGATGCGGCGAAGAAACCGATATTCTCCCTCGAGTCCGAACATGGGCACTCCTGGGGTGATCCCGCCGACGGGACACTCTCGACCTGTGCACATTTTTTCACACCCAGGCGGGCGGGTCAAACTGCGGCCGGGGCACGATTGGTCGGAGGGAGGCGGGCCGGGTATTCTCGATGGGGTCCCATCTCCAGGTGACCCCGCCGGAGGATGAGGATGAGCGACGAAGAGATTCGCCAGAGCCTTCAGCTCGAGCTCGGGGAAGCCCGAATGCGCGCTGTCGTGCGTCCGTTGACCCCCGTGCCGCCTCGCGGGCTCACGGCGGGTCAGCTGAGCAAATTCTTCGAATCGCGTGGAATTTGCCACGGCCTGGAAAAGGAGACCGTCCAGGCTCTCCTCTCGCGTTGGAAGATTCGGGACCAGGGACCGTGGCTCATCGCCGAGGGCACCCCTGCCCAAGCCGGCCGTCCCGATGGACTCGAGCGCCTCGCCCCCCCCCCTCGCTCCGGTGCGGACGACGTCGAACTCCTCCCTCTCTACGTCAAGCGAGGCGATCGTCTCTTCCGTCAGCGCGGTCCGAGGGAGCCTCGTCCGGGGATCGATGTCCTCGGCGACAAGGTCGAGCCCCCTGAAACCCCCGCTCCCGCGAACCTGCAGGCGGGAAATGGGATCGTCGTCGAGGACGGAATTTGGACCGCCCGCGCGAGCGGCTTTCTGCACGCGGACGAGGGTGTTCTACGGATCATCAAGACCCTCATCCACTATCACGACTTCGGGTCGGGCACGCTTCGTTGGCCCTCCGACGCGAAGTTCTTCGGCTCGATCGGACCGGGGGCCACCATCGAGGTCGGTGGCAGCCTCTCGATCGACGGCGATGTCGGGGCAGATGTTCAACTGTCCGCCGAGTCCGATCTCCGCATCGGCGGATCGATCCGCGGCGGCGGGACCGCACGAATCGAGGCGGTCGGGCGGATCCAGCTCCACTGCGCAGAGGGCGCCCTGATCACCGCAGGGGGCGACATCGTCGTCGAGAAGTCGCTCATCGGTTGTCGGTGCCGCACCCGGGCATCGCTGCGAGCGGGCGGAGACGGGTGCACCATCCTCGGCGGGAACGTCGACGCGATCGGTGGCGCCGAAGTGTTCGATGTCGGGCTCGACCGGGGTCACCGCGCTAGGATCGCGGTGGGTCGGGCGAGCTGGATCAACGATGAGATGCGGGCGAGCGAGGCTGAGATTCGGCGATGGGCGCTCTACCACGGCAAGCTCTTCGACGATTTCCGCCGACGGCGTGGGGAACTGGTCCAGGATCGATCACAAATCTGGCACATTCCCGAGAAGGAACGCGAAGCGTTCCACAAGGACGAGGAAGAGGTGCTCGCCGAGCAACAGAGGGTCGATGAGCGGATCTCACGCCTCCGGAGCCGTCTCGAGGGGCTGTCGGCGAGTCGGGAGGTGGACCCCCGCGCGGTGATCCAGATCCACGGGACGGTCGACGGTCTCAGCGCGCTCTCCGTCCGGGGGCGCAGGTACGAGTGTGGCCGGAAGCCCCTCCGCGGGCTCACCATCGGCATCTTCGGCGACACGAAGCGGGTCTGCGCCGTCCCGACCGCCCTGTTCCAGAGTTCCGAGATGCACTGACGGTCTCGGATCCCCCCGAGAGCGTCCTCCCACCCCCCGAATTCGTCGTAACCACGCCCTCCTCCAGGTAGCCTAGGGCTCCACGGTAGGAGGAGCTCGGTGCTGTCGTCACCCTATCCGGTCGAGCATCTCGAGGCGCTCCGCCGTCTCGTCGCCGAACAACGGTCGGCCGGACGACGCATCGTGCTGACGAACGGCTGCTTCGATCTCCTCCACGTCGGCCACCTTCGATCCCTCGAGGATGCCGCGAGCCGGGGGGAGTTCCTCGTCGTCTGCATCAACGACGATGCGGGGGTTCGAAAGTCGAAGGGGTCCGGGCGACCGATCTTCCCCGCGACGGAGCGCGCAGAACTGCTCGGCGGTCTGCGCGCGGTCGACGCGGTCCTGATCTTCGCGGAAGAGACCGTCGACCATATCCTGGAGGTACTCCGCCCCGAGGTGTACGCCAAGGGGACCGACTACACCCCCGAGACCGTGCCCGAGGGGCCGACCGTCCGGGGGTACGGGGGAGAGATCGCCATCGTGGGGGACCCGAAGGACCATTCGAGCCGGTCCGTGCTGGAACAGCTCACGAGTGTGAAACGACGGGGGGAGAGCCGATGAGTGCCCGGCGCGCATTGATCACGGGAATCACCGGACAGGACGGCTCGTACTTGGCCGAGTTCCTGCTCTCGAAAGGCTACGACGTCTACGGGATGATCCGCCGTCGATCGACCCATTCCCTCGAACGAGTGGAGCACCTGCTCGACCACGAACGAGTGCAGATCGTGAATGCGGACCTGCTCGACCAGCTCTCGCTGGTCCGCCTCCTCGAAGAGGTCCAACCGCAAGAGATCTACAATCTCGCCGCGCAGTCGTTCGTGCCCGCGAGCTTCCGGGAACCGGTCCTGACCGCCGAGTTCACCGCACTCGGTGTCACTCGACTCCTCGAGGCGGTGCGCCACGTCGATCCGGGGATCCGCTTCTACCAGGCGAGTTCGAGCGAGATGTTCGGGAAGGTGCGCGAGACCCCACAGAACGAACGGACCCCGTTCCACCCCCGCAGTCCGTACGGGGTGGCGAAGGTCTACGGCCACTGGATCACCGTGAACTACCGCGAGAGCTACGGGATCTACGCATGCAGCGGGATCCTCTTCAACCACGAATCTCCCCGGCGCGGGATGGAATTCGTCACCCGGAAGGTCAGCAACGCGGTCGCGCGGATCGCCCTCGGTCTCGACGACCACATCCAGCTCGGGAACCTCGATGCCCGGCGTGATTGGGGATATGCCGGGGACTATGTCGAGGCGATGTGGGCGATGCTCCAGCAGGACGAGCCCGCCGACTACGTGGTCGCCACCGGGAAGACCCACACGGTGCAAGAGATGGTCGAGGCCGCGTTCGCGCACGGTGGGCTCGATTGGAGCGAGCACGTTCGAATCGATTCCACGCTGGTGCGGCCCGCGGAGGTCGACATGCTCGTCGGCGATGCGACCCTCGCGAACGATCGTCTCGGGTGGCGGCCGAAGACGACCTTCGCGGAGCTGATGGCGATGATGGTCGATTCAGATCTGAATCGCATCCGCCGGGACATCCGTTTCAACGCGAGCGAGGAAGGATCGAGGCCGGACACGGTTGCAAAGGCGGAGCGGGACGAGGAGAGCGTCGGATCGTGAGAGTCCTCGTCACGGGCGCGGAGGGATTCGTCGGGTCCCACCTTCTGCCGGCCCTCGCCGAAGGCGGGGATGAGGTCTGCTCGACCTCGATCGACGGCTCGCTCGGAACCCGGCTGGTTCTCCCCGATGATGACGCCGCAACCGCTCTGGTTCGCGAATTCCGCCCCGATGCCATCGTCCATCTCGCCGCGATCTCCGCGGTGCCCGCCGCCCTCGAGGACCCAGAGTCCGCCTGGCGGGTCAACGTCGACGGGGTGCGCTCGATGCACCGTGCGCTCGCACGCCATCGCCCGGATGCGGTGTTCCTCCACATCTCGACCGGAGCGGTCTACGGAGCCGCACTCCCGGGGGAAGCTCCCGCGGATGAGGGGCGCCCCTGTCGGCCGACGAACGTCTACGCGTGGTCGAAGCTCGCGGCGGAGGGGTGGCTCGCGATGACCGCCGCGATGACGCCGAGGACCGTGATCGCGCGGCCGTTCAACCACATCGGCCCAGGCCAGAGCGACGCCTTCGCGTTGTCGAGCTTCGCCCGACAGATCGCGGAGGCGGAACGTCGAGGCAGCGGAGAGATCCGAACCGGGAATCTGGACGGGAGCCGGGACTTCACTGACGTTCGTGACGTCGTCGCAGCCTATCGAGCGCTGCTTCACTTCCCCGAAGCCCGGGGGGTGTACAACTTGTGCAGCGGAGTCGCCCGCCCCGTGCGGGAGTCGCTCGATCGGTTGAGGGCGCTGGGAACGGTCGAGACCGAGGTGATGTCCGAAGCTTCGCGACGGCGCGTGGGAGATGACGATCCCGTCCTCGGGTCCTCGGACCGCCTCCGGCGAGAGACCGGCTGGCGTCCGGTCCGCGATCTCGACGACACTCTCGGCGATATTCTCGAAGACTGGCGGCGGCGACTCACAGCCTCCTAGCCGGCGACTCTCGCAACACGGACTCTCTGGATACTGGGGGAACCGAGGGTGGACACGACCTGGGAGTCGCTATGGTTCGCGGTGATCCAAGGACTCACCGAATTCCTCCCGGTTTCATCGAGCGGGCATCTCCTCGCGATGAAGCAGCTGACCGATTCCGCCCTGCTCACCGATCTCACTCTGGACATCGTTCTCCACGCCGCGACTCTGGGCGCGATTCTCGTGGTGTTCCGCCGCGATTTCATCCGAGTCCTCGCCGGGGTCTGGCGAGGAGGAGCGGCGCGGAAGGAATTTCTCCTGGTCGGGGTCGGCACCCTCCCTGCCGCGGTCGTGGGACTGGGCTTCCGCGATCGCATCGAAGAGCTCCCCGAGATCGCTCCCTATCTCCTTCCGATCTGCTGGGGGGTGATGGGCCTCGCGCTCCTCGGGGATCGGGGGCGAATTCGAGGACACCTTCCCATCGGATTCCGGGTGGCAGTGTGGGTCGGGCTCTGGCAGTCGATCGCGCTCCTCCCCGGGATTTCGCGAAGCGGGGTCACGATTCTCGCAGCACTCTGGTGCGGGGTCGCCCGCGAGGACGCTGCGCGCTACTCGTTCTTGATCGCGGCTCCGCTGATCGCGGGTGCGACAGTGCTCGAGATCCCCGATCTCGTCGCGGGTCGGGGAGTCGGGGGCAATCCCGGCGTGCTCGCCCTCGCGTTTGCGGTCGCCTTCCTGACCGGACTCGTCGCGCTCAGACTCCTGCTCCGGCTCCTACAGGGGGGGCGTTTCCACTACTTCGGGATCTACCTGCTGGGGGTCTCCATCGCGTTCACGCTCTGGCTCCGGCTCGGCGGCGGATCGTGATCCGTCGGTGCCCCTGACGGTCGGAGGTTCCGGCGCGGAGCCCGTCGGGGTGGAGGCTCTCCACCGGTCGCATCGCGATGCCCACGACAATTCCGAGGGAGAGCATCGTCACCAGCATCGAGGTGCCTCCGAAGCTCACGAACGGGAGCGGGAGTCCGGTCACCGGCAGGAGCCCGACGGTCATGCTCAGGTTCACCAGGGTCTGGGAGGCGAGCTGCGCGAAGACTCCGACGACCACGAGTCGACCGAACGGCTCTCGCGTGCGCCATGCCACCCTCAGCAGGAGGAGGTAGAGGGCGAGGAAGAGAAGGACCGTCCCGAGTGTGCCGATGAGGCCCCACTCCTCGCCGATCACCCCGAAAATGAAGTCGTTGTGGTCTTCGGGGAGATAGCCGAGCTCGTGGTGGGTCCCGAGGAAGAGGCCCTTCCCGGCCGGCCCGCCGGAGCCGATCGAGATCATCGAGTGGGCGAGCTGATACCCGTCGGCCGATCCTTCCCCATCTCCGGCGATGCCGAGGAACACCTGCAGGCGCTCCCACTGATAATCCCGGAGGAAGAATCGCAATCCGATCGCGGAGGCGATGACTCCACTGGCACCGAGCGCTCCGAAGGTCCGTCCGCTCGCTCCGCCGACCCAGAGCATTCCGGCTGCGATCGGCACGAGCACGAGGGCCGTGCCCAGGTCCGGCTGCGCCGAGACCATCAGGAACGGAGCTCCGGCTACGACGAGGCACGAGATCCACGGGACGCGCCGCTCCAGGATCTGTCCGCTCTTGATGATGCGCGCGAGGAGTAGGATGGAGACCAGCTTCACCAGCTCCGAGGGCTGCAGACTGAATCCCCCGAATCGGAACCACCTCACCACCGGTTCGCCGCCGACCCACTTGATCGCGAGCAGCGCCAGGAGCAGTGCGATTCCGATCCCGTAGAGCACCGGCGCGACGCGTTCGAACCGCCGGTAGTCGACAGTCGCGGCGGCGAGGAAGAGAGCGGAACCGATCGCGATCCGGATCAAGTGAGCGCGCGCGAGCGGGCTCGGGAACGGGTCCTCGGGGCCGGCGGACGCGGAGTGCACGAAGATCGCGCCAAGAGCCAGGAGCGCCGCCGCCAAGATGGGAATTCCGACGATCGGGAACCAGCGTCCGGTCCAGGCGAGTGGGGTCGACCTCATCGGGAGCCCTCACGCCTGAAGTCGAGGCCGCGGTTCTCCGCGAACCATTCGAGAATGCGGGCCGCGATCGGGGCGCACTCTTCGCCCCCGTGCCCGATCACTCGCTCGAGTCCGATCACGAAGGCGAGCTGGGGTTCTTCGATCGGCGCGAACCCGATGACCCAGGCGCGGTTCAAGTCCCGCGGAGTCCCATCCGGACCGAGGCGCATGGCGAGCGGCAGTTGCTCCGAGGGAATGCCCGCCGTTCCCGTCTTCACCGCGCAGTCGAAAGCGGACAACCCGTAGTGCGCCTCGTTCGCGGTGCCTCGGGGATCTTGAACCACGGCGGTCATCCCGTCGATGAGGTGCTGCCAAGTTTGCGCAGACGCGATGAGAGGAGCGATCGCGGGAGCGGGCTCGCCCGAGATCAGGGAGAGCCCAGGATCGGTCCCTCGGTTCGCGAGGATGCAAGTGAGGCGGAGCATCGCGAGCGGAGTGGTCGTGAATGCTTTCCCGATCGCGACGCTGTGCGCGCTCGCCCGCGGAGCGGTGCCGACCGTCTCGCTCGCGGCCCCGCAGCCGATCGGCTGCCAGAATCCCACCCGGTACGCCCACTCGGTGGTCTTGCTCAGGCCGAGTCGGTCACCACCCACATGGTAGAAGTAGACGTTGCACGACCGCATCAGCGCTTCTTCGAGGTCGAGATCGATGTTCAGCGCGTGGTTTCCACAGCGAAGACGGTCCCGCCGCGCCTCGTCGAAGTAGCCGGTGCAGAGAATGCGCTCGGCGGGGTCGATGACTCCCTCCTCGAGGGCGGCGAGTGCGACGAGAACCTTGAAGGTCGAGCCCGGTTCCATCGCATAGTTCGCAGGGCGGTCGAAGAAGTGGCCTCGGTCGAGCTTCTTGATGCGATCCCACTCGGCCTGGTCCTGAAAGACATCGGGCGTCGCGGCGGGATAGCTCGACCAGCCGAGGATCTCCCCACTGCGACAATCTGCGACCAGCATCGCCGCTCCATCGGGGTCACGAATCTCCGCGAGTTCGTCGAGCAGAGCACAGAGCTCGAGATCGAGGGTCAGCTTCACGTCTCGTCCCGACTGCGGGGGGTCGATCTCGAGGGGCTCGCCACTCTGGTTCTGCCGGTGGTCGACGATCAACAGCGTGCCACCCGAACGCCCTCGCAGCCGATCCTCCTCGGACCGTTCGAGTCCGCTGTGGCCGACCAAGTCCTCGCTGTGATGCGAGCGGTCCTTCAATGCGGAGAAGGTCCCGATCATCCGAAAGCGAATGCGATCGACGATCGGTTCTTGCGATTCGCTCCAGCGATCCTCGTCGATCGCGCGGCGGGCGCCGGCCCTCCCGATCAGGGGAGCGATCCCCGCCGGACCCGCGAACTGTCGCGCCGGGACCTCGCGAATTCGCAGACCCGGGAATCGCTCCGGGGTGGTGACGATCTCTTCGACGAGGTCCTGCGGTGCGCTGCGGAGGAGACGATGCTCCATCACCCGATAGATCTCGTCGCGTTGCGATGCGGGAAGTTTCGGGTCCTGGACGCGCTCGTAGGCTCGCCAGACCTTGTCGAACAGTTCGCCGGGGGGAAGGCCGAGTCGTCGCTCGATCTTTCGTACCGCGATCTCGCCGGCGAAGAGTTGCGCGGGCTCGATCCAGATCTCGCCGTCTTCAGCGTCGACGACGATCCCCGGGAAGCTCTCTGGGCGACGACCGACCGCCTGCGCGAGAGCGCGAGCAGCCCGCGGGTGAAGGTTGGAGAGCCAGAGGTGGGGGGGGAGTTCCTGGTCGTCGGTGAATCGCGGTCGCAAGCTCTCACGGACCGATTGCAGCGAATCCCAGAGATGCTCCGCATCGTAGGGAAAGTCGCGTCCTTCGCGGCTCCGCCGGATCTCCCGACGCACCCTTCGTGAGATCCATCGCACTGGCTCGAGCCCATCGAGTGCGTACACGATCTGATGGGAAGGAACATCGAAAGAGATCGGCCAGCCCGACCGATCGAGGATCGATCCTCGCGGGGCTGGATCGGTCCAGACCCGGCGATGGAAGCTCTCCGCCCGCATGCTGTACTCGCGCCATTGGAACGCCTGCAGCCACACCAGTCGGCTCGAGACGACCGTGAAGCCGATCACGATGAAGACGACCAGGAGCATGATTCGGCGGCGATGCATCGCGTGCGAGGCTCCTCGGGCGGGGTGGATCTGTTCGGCAGAGGGATCATACGCGGACGCCAGCACTGGGCCTACATCGGGTAGTCGGCGCTCCGCACGAGTGGAGTAGTCAGATCGAGCACCGGGAAGAGCAGGAGCGCCGCGACCGTGCCGAGCAGGACTCCCGTCGCCCAAGAGTCGATCGCGCCGTTCCACGGGCTCGCATGGTGGAGCCGCTGGACCAGGCTCGCCACCACGAGAGCGATGGCGACCAGCGCGATCCGGCGCCCCGGATCCCGCGGGTCGACGCCGTGGCGCGCAAATCGCATCCAGAGGGTCGCCGCGGCGAGCGGAAGAATCACCGGGAGCGGGGCGGAAGCCCCCCCGATGAGGCGGGAGATCACGATGACCCCGCCGATCGCGACGACGCGGGACCAGCGGTCGACCCCCGCGAACCAAAGGAGCAGAATCAGCGGCACGTCGACGGAATCGGCCCCTCCCGCGAGCAGTGGGGCGAGCGAGATCTGAGTTGCGGTCGCGAGCGCGATGAGCAGCAAGCAGGCGGCGGGGCGGGCCCCGCGCAGCGTTGTCATCGGCTGTCCCCGAGTGCGGGGAGTGCGAGGACCAGGACTTCTTGAACGTCGGTCGTCCCCGGGGGGGGTGCGATGCGGCTCGACTCGAGCGGGAGGTTCACCCGGCGGACGACCCCGAGAACCAAGCTGCGGGGGAATCGTCCGTCGCCGCCCTTGGTCACGAGAAGATCCCCCTCCGCGAGTTCGAGTCGGTCGAACCGCAGGAGCGGGTGGAGTTCTCCTCGCCCGGGGCCTCCGGCCACCATCCCGGAACCCTTCCCTTCGATCCGGAAGCTCGCCCGAAAGTCGGGGTCGTCCGAGAAGATCACTCGGCTCCGGTGCGTCCCGACTTCGGCGACACAACCGATCACCCCGGTGCGTCCGACCACTCCCTGACCGACCTCGATCCCGTCGGTGCGTCCGCGATCGAGCAGCGCACCATGCCGCTGGGGGGAGAGGTCGGGGATCGGGAGGAGCTGGGCGGGGACCGCTCGAAATCCATCGAGACCGTCCTCGTAGACGGAAAGCAGGTCTCGTCGCTCGATCGTACCCTCGGTGCGGGCCTCCTCGAGGAAGTGCTCCTGGAGGAGTCGCCACCCCTCCGCCTCCTCTCGGCCGCGTCGGGCAGGATCGGCGAAGCGCTGGGCGCCGAAGGAGATCAGGATGACGATCGTCCACGCCAGCAGAGCCCAGTGCGCAGTCTGCCGAGGATTCACAGGGGTTCACCGCCCGCAAACATCATGCACATTCGAATCTTCTGTGCCGACCGCCTCCTGCGAGGGGGGTCTCTCGCAAATCGCAAGGGACGCCAAGCTTCCTGTCCCGGTTCAGGGTTCTGCGCGATGCGGAGCCTCGCGATGTACAGCACTTCCTAGAAGTCGTCCTCGATGGAATCGAGCACCGATGAATACTGATCGAGCTTCTCGAGGAAGATCGCAGTGCCGCGGGCGACGCAGGTGAGCGGGTCATCGGCGATCCGGACCGGTAGCCCGGTCTCGCGGCGGATCAGCTCGTCGAGCCCGCGCAGGAGCACGCCGCCGCCACAGAGCACGAGTCCGCGATCGACCAGGTCGGCGGAGAGTTCCGGGTCGGTCTTCTCGAGTGTTTCCTTGATGCCATCGATGATCGTGCTGACCGTCTCCTGGAGCGCCTCGCGAACCTCCTCGCTGGTGATCCGCACCGAGCGCGGCAGCCCCGCGATCAGGTCGCGCCCCTTGACCTCCATCTCGAGCTCTTGCTCGAGGGGGAACGCCGAGCCGATCTGGATCTTGATCTGCTCGGCGGTGAGAACCCCGAGCAAGATGTTGTAGGTCTTCTTCATGTACTGGATGACCGCCTCGTCCATGTCGTCTCCGGCGACTCGGAGCGACACCGAGGTGACCACGTCGGCGAGGGAGATCACCGCGATCTCGGTGGTGCCTCCGCCGATGTCGACGACCATGCTCGCGATCGGTTCTTCGATCTCCAGGCCAGCCCCCAACCCCGCGGCGCGCGGTTCTTCGACGAGATAGACCTTGCGGGCGCCCGCCCGCTCGGCGGAGTTGTAGACCGCTCGCTTCTCGACCGCGGTGATCCCGCTCGGCACTGCGATCACGACACGTGGACTGAAGAAGCGCTTCCGCTTGTGCACCTTGGTGATGAAGTACTTCAGCATCGCCTCGGTGATCTCGAAGTCGGCGATCACTCCATCCTTGAGCGGGCGGATCGACTCGATCGAGCCGGGGGTCCGGCCGATCATCTCCTTGGCGACCTTGCCTACCGCCTTGCCGCCGAGGAGAACCTGGTTCGTCCCCGCCTTCACCGCGACGACGGAGGGCTCGGAGATCACCACCCCCTCCCCGCGGATGCAGACCAGGGTATTGGCGGTTCCGAGGTCGATCCCCATGTCGGTGGAGAAAAGTCCCAGGATCCGGTTCAGCGAGTTGTTGATGAAGTGCAAGACCATGCGCGGTATCCCGGGATCGCTCCCTCAGTGGTTCTCGTCGAAGATCAGTATTATCCGCCCGACGGAAAGACTCTTCGAAGGGTACTCTTCAAGGAATGGTCGCCATCGAGAGATGATCCTCATCTAGGAAGGGTCCCCGAAATGGGATGGGGGCCGAGATCGCGGCCATCCCCAACCTTGCCGTCCCCTGGGCCGGCGCGTCCGTCGCACGGACGAGAGCGGGAGATTCTACGCGGTCGAGACTGGAGATGGAAAGAAGACCGGGTACGCGCTGTCGCGTACCCGGTCTTCTGGCACTCTGGGATCGGGTCTCTCGGGCTACTCAGATTTCTCGCCGGCTTTCCCGACGACCTTCTCGATCTGAGCCACGACGGCGGTCTGGTTCTTCTTCGCCCACTGATCCGCGCTCGCGGTCGGGCTCTCGGTCCCGTGACGCAGACCGTTGATCTGGGCCCCGACGAAGACGGTGGCGCCGAGGAGAAAGACCGCGGAGAGCACCAGGAGGCTCGTGGCGAGCGGACTCGTGCTCTTCCGTTCGACGATCGGTTGTTCGAACATGGGGGGATTCCTCTCGTCGGCTAGCCCGCGAGGCGGGTCGAGGCCTGCTGACCGGCCTGGATCGTCGCCCCAGGCTCCGTGAAGAGGATCCGGGCGCCCGACATGTCGTCGAGCAGGCTCTCCACCTTGACCTTGCCGATGAAACGGCCCCCCTCGTAAATGGTGAACTCGTAACCCTCGCGGACCTGGTCCTGACGGCCGACCGAGAGGACGACGATGTCGCCGCGGACTGCGGAGACGACGCCGTTGATCTTCGGGGCGATCTGGACGGGGATCTTGTTGATGTCGACCCCGGCGTTCGCGAGCGCGGCGAGTTGGAGGGCCTTGCCGTCGAGATCCTTGTGCATCGAGGCGAGCGCCATCGCGAGCTGTTCGTTCGTCTCCTCCTGCTGCTGCAGGTCGAGACGGGCGCGCTGAGCCAGCTGGACCGCCTCCTTCTTCGATTCGTCAGCGACCGTCTTCTCGCGGATCAGGCGGTCGATTTCCTCGTCCTTGGAGGCGAGGGCGTTGTCCTTGTCCTGGAGGTGCTGATCCTGGGTCGAGATCTGCGACTGCAGAGTGTTCACCTGCGAGCGCAACTCGGTCTTGTCGGTCTTGAGTGCCCCGTTCTCGTTCCCGAGATCCTGGTTCTGCGTCTGCAGCACGGAGATCTCGTTGTCCTTGCGAGAGACGTTGCCCTCGAGAGCCTGGATGCGGCCCTCGTCCTTCTCCGATTTGGCCGTGGCCTGATCGCGAAGATCGACGAGTTCTTCCCCGCCTTTCTCGGCAACCCGTTTCCAGTTCTTGTTGGTCTGGAAAAGGGTGGCGCTCGCTCCCAGGAAGAAGAGCGCCAGGATCAAGTTGATCACCACAAAGGCCTTGGCGAGCCCACTCATGAGAATCTTCCTCCCCTCAGGGAATCACGGTAGGACCTCGGACGCAGAGTGGCGTGCGAGGGACCTCTCCGAAACTCTGGCAGTATGAAACCGACTCCACTTGCTTTGCTCGGCGACCCAGCCGAAATGCTTTCGGCCGATCCACGGACGCATTTCGTCGGGCCCGGCCGCTAACAAATCGGCCGCCAACAAATCGGCCGCTAACAAATCGGCCGCTCAAAAAGCCGCGCCCGCAGAAATCCGCACCTCCCGAAAGGCCGTCATGACGACGTTTCGTACTCGCCGACGCCCAGCCGCGGTGAAACGGCAGGTCGAACGACACTTCCCCGGAACGTTGCGAGTGCGATCCTGACTCGGGGGGGGCGGGTCGGAGACCCGATCGATTCCGTTCGCACACCCATTGGCGAAATGAACCGATCTCCAGCCGCCACTCCTCCAACTGACCGCTAGGGCCCGCGTCGGAGAGGAGCAGGTGCCCGTGGAATATGGAATTATAGCGACGACCTCCGGATGGTCAATACTGCCGAGGTTCTCCCGAGCACCTTGACCCGTTGTCTCATAGAGACTTGGAGAGCCCAGAACTCGCCAGAACCAGGGCCCGCCACCAGGTTTCTCGGGCCGGAATCGAGATCGCGCCCCCGGCCCCGATGGTACGATCCGCCCCCGCGCTCGGCTCGGCCCGGCCTTCGGAGGGAAGATATCGACGTGTTTACGGGAATCATCGAGCGATCCTGCTCGGTCCGGGCCATCGAGCCGCGTGCCGGTTCGAGTCGGCTGCGAGTCGAGCGCCGGCCCGCCACCATCATGACGGGGGGCGCTGATCCTTCGAATGCTCGGGGGTTCTCGGGGGATCCAGGCTGGGATGATCTCCAAGTCGGCGAGAGTATCGCGGTCGACGGATGCTGCCTGACCCTCGTCCAATTCGACCAGGAGGCCCTTTCCTTCGACATCATCGAGGAGAGCCTCGGAAAGACCACCCTCGGCGGCCGTCGCCCGGGTGCCCGGTTGAATCTCGAACGCTCACTTCGCCTCGGCGACCGCTTGGGAGGGCACCTCGTCAGCGGCCACATCGATGGCACCGGGGTCGTGGCCGAGGTTCGAGCGGATGCCGAGGAGACCCGGATCACCATCGAGGTGCCGGTGGAAGTGCCAGTGCGGGTGGTCCACAAGGGTTCGATCGCGATCGACGGAGTCAGCCTGACCGTCGCTTCGGTCGACGGCGCTCGCTTCACCGTCGCATTGATCCCGCACACTCTGGAGGTGACCAACCTCGGAGAGAGAAAGGTGGGGGACCGGGTGAATCTCGAAATGGACCAGATCGGCCGTTGGGTCGACTCACTCCTCGCGGAGCGTGGCTTCGGCCCGCCGGCCGTCGGAGGAGTGTAGTGGACGTTCCGAGGGTTCGCATCGCCCCCAGCCCGACCGGTGATCCCCACGTCGGCACCGCCTACGTCGCTCTCTTCAACTATGCCTGGGCTCGCCGGCAGGGGGGGCAATTCATCCTCCGCATCGATGACACGGACCGGACGCGATACCAGTCCAAGTCCGAGGAGTCGATCTTCCGCGCACTGCGCTGGCTCGGACTCGACTGGGACGAGGGACCCGATGTGGGAGGGCCCTGCGCTCCCTACCGACAGTCCGAACGGCAGGAGATCTACCAGGAGCGGGTGCGGGAACTGCTCGCGCGGGGTGCCGCGTACCGGTGTTTCTGCACCGCGGAGCGCCTCGGAGAGCTGCGCCAGCGGCAAAAGGAGCGGAAGGAGCACCTCGGGTACGACGGTCTCTGCCGAACTCTCGACCCGGAAGAGGCGGCGCGTCGGGCCGATGTCGAGGGGGAAGTTCATGTCGTGCGCCTCCGCGTCCCATCGGGCGGTTCGACGGTCTTCCGAGACGAGCTCCGGGGCGAGATTACCGTGGCGAACGCGGAGATCGACGACCAAGTGCTGATGAAATCGGACGGCTTCCCGACCTATCACCTCGCGAACGTG
This sequence comes from Planctomycetota bacterium, assembly GCA_032128395.1. Lineage (GTDB taxonomy): Bacteria > Planctomycetota > UBA8108 > UBA1146 > UBA1146 > JAQBGV01. The sequence continues at coordinate 21,525 of JAQBGV010000071.1, forward strand.
GTCGACGACATCGCCTTCGGGATCACCGAGGTCGTCCGGGCGGAGGAGTGGCTGATCTCGACCCCCAAGCACGTCCTGCTCGCGCGGGCATTCGACGCTCCTGTCCCGCGATACTTCCACGTTCCTCTGCTGCGCAATCGAGATCATTCGAAAATCTCGAAGCGAAAGAACCCGGTCTCGCTCGACTGGTTCCGCTCGGAGGGATACCTCCCTGAGGCCCTTCTCAACTTCCTTGCGCTGATGGGGTGGGGGACCGGGGACGGCGAGGAGGTCTTCGGCCTCGACCGGTTCGAGCGCGAGTTCCGGCTCGAGGACATCTCCCTCGGGGCTCCGGTGTTCGACCTCGAGAAGCTCGAGTGGTTGAACGGCCAGTACCTACGAAAGCTGACGGCAGCGGAACTCTACGAACGACTCCGCATCGAGAAGATGCTTCCCGCCGGTGCGGATGAGGCGGGGCTCGCGCGCATCCTTCCGGTCATCGTCGAACGTCTCCACCGTCTGACGGATGTGGCCGAGATGGCGGGTTGGTACTTCGGGGAGCCGGCGCACTTTCCGGTCGGAGATCTCTGCCCCCCGAAGCAGCAGCTCGCCGATGCCGCGCCCATCTTGCGCGAGTCGCGAAATGCCCTCGCTCATCTCGCCCGATTCGACGCGCCGTCGATCGAGACCGCGCTCGAAGATGTCCGGGTCCGGCTCGAGGTGAAGAAGCCGCAACTCTTCATGCCGATGCGGGTCGCGCTCACCGGTCGAAAAGACTCCCCGGGGATCCACGAGGTGCTCCTCGTCCTCGGTCCCGAGCGCAGCGAGGCGCGTCTCACTGCGGCGCTCGCTCGGGTGGAAGAGGCGTCGGGCGGAGCTGCTTCGTGACGAGAGGGGCAGGGACGACCGGGGCGGTGCGGCGAGGACTGGCTACGACCGATCGCATCGACCTGCACGTTCACAGCAATTTCTCTGACGGGCAGGACTCGCCGGCGACCCTCGCGAACGCTTCGATCGCGGTTCTCTCGATCTGTGACCACGACACAATCCGCGCGTACGACCATCTCCCGCCCGATCCCCGCTCACGCATCCTTCCAGGGGTGGAGGTCAGCGCGCGACTCGGCGACGGGGAGATCCATATCCTCGGCTACTTCCCGGATGGCTTCACGGATAGCTTCCGATCGTGGATCGCGGAGCGGGAGGAGGATCGCCGCACTCGGATCCGCGCCGGAGTCTCGGCGCTCCGCAATGCAGGGATCCCGGTCCGCTGGGCTGCGCTCGATGCGGAGGTGGGACAGGCGGTCCCCTGTCGTTCGCATGTCGCTCGCTGCCTGATCCAGATCGGCTGGCCGCGGAACCCGGAACGGCTCTATTCCGGATTCATGAACCGAGATCGTTTTCGAACCGCGACGATCTCGACCGCGGCCGTGATCGACGGGATCCTCTCCGCCGGCGGGCTTCCCTGCTGGGCGCACCCCGAAGAAGAGGCGATCGCGAAGCACGGAACGCGACTGGTGGGGGAAGGATTGCGCGGGATCGAGGCGCACTCCCCCGCCGTGCGGGGGACGAGGCGAGCCGCCGCACTCGCTCTTGCGACCGAGAACGGGCTCCTCGTCTCGGGGGGGACCGACTACCACGGAGGGCGAAAGCGCCGGGTCGGGTGGTACCGGGTGACGGTGGGGGACGTGGCTCGGGAGCTGCTCCCGAGCTGAACCCCTCGCCCGAGCTTCTCGCGCCGCGGCTACGACTTCAACGAGTACAAGAACTTGGCGTTGTCCTCGAAGGAACCGACGCGTTCGCTGAGGAGCTCCATCCCTTCGATCGGATTCACGTTCGTCAGGACGCGGCGGAGCTTCCAGATCTGATCGATCTCATCGGACGTGTAGAGCTTCTCTTCCTTTCGGGTCCCGGAGAGCGTGACATCGATCGCGGGGTAGACCCGGTGGTCGGCGAGCTTGCGCGACAGCACCAGTTCCATGTTCCCGGTCCCCTTGAACTCTTCGAAGATCACTTCGTCCATCCGGCTGCCGGTCTCGATCAGCGCGGTGGCGATGATCGTCAGGCTTCCGTGGTTCTCGATGTTGCGCGCCGCCCCGAAAATCGCCTTCGGCTTCTCGAGGGTCTTCGCATCGACCCCTCCGGAGAGCGTACGTCCACTGTGGGCGGTCTCGAGGTTGAATGCTCGTCCGAGGCGGGTGAGGGAATCGAGCAGCAGCACCACATCGCAGCTCGACTCCAAGAGCCGATGGCAGCGGTTGAGCACCATCTCCGCGACACGGACGTGACACTTGGAATTCTCGTCCGAGCTCGAGGCGTACACCTCTGCCCGAACGCTTCGCTTCCAGTCGGTGACCTCCTCGGGACGCTCATCGACGAGCAGGACGATGACGGCGATATCCGGGTAGGTGGCGGTGATCGATTGGGCCATCTTCTGTAGGAGCACGGTCTTCCCGGTGCGCGGGGGAGCGACGATCAAAGCGCGTTGACCGCGCCCGATCGGAGCGATCAGATCGACGAGTCGCATGCTCAGATCGCCGGTCGCGCCGAGGTGGAAGCGCTCCGTCGGATCGATGCTGGTCAGGTCCTTGTAGAACGGGCGACGAGGAACCACGGTCGGTGGATCTCCATCGACGGTGTGGATCTCTTGGAGAGATGGTCCTCGGCCCTGCGGGGCGCGATGCCCACCGGTCGCCCCGACGATGTAGTGGCCGGTGCGGAGCTTGAAGCGCTGCACGAGGTGCTTTCCGACATGGACGTCTGTCGGTTGGATCCGACAGCTCTTCTGGGGATCCCGGAGGAACCCGAATCCCTGGTTCCCCACCTCGAGGATGCCGCGGACAAGCTCTCGCTTCTGCCGCTCAGCACTGTTCGAGTCGCTTTCCTTGCGTTCGTCGGTGGGTCGATCGGAACTCGGTCGCGCGGTGCCCGATTGCCGGCCGGGCCGGCTGGTACCGTGTTGCCGGGTGGGACTTTGTCGTCGATTCGCACCCTGCGGTCGGCTGGCACCCTGCGGCCGGCTGGCACCCTGCGGTCGGCCGGCACCCTGCGGTCGGCCGGCACCCTGCGGTCGGCCGGCACCCTGCTGCTTGCCGGAACCCTGCTGCCTGCCGGTACCCTGCTGCTGGCCACCGCGGCGATCGCCTCCGCCGGAGCGGGGCTGGTCGGTTCGAGGGGAAGGTGCTCCGGATCGTCCCTTCGGACGGCGCCGCCCTCCGCGACGGTCATCGTTGCCGCTCCCGCCGGCCCCGCTACCCGCCCGGGACCCACCCCGAGCACCGGTGCCGCTGGACCCGTTCGCCCCACTCGGGGCGCCGCTGCCGAAATCGCTGCGGTTCCCGTCTACATTCGGCGGGTCGTTGCCCTCCCGCTTGGGGCCGGGGCCTCCGCGACGAGAGCCGGAATCGGGACCGGAGCGACCGTTCGGTGAGTCACCCGTGTTCTGCGAATTCAAATCGAGACACTCCTAGAAATTCTTCGCCTGGCAAACTCCTCGACTCGACCATCGAGCCTCTTGGAGCAAGTCAGGTCACACATCCCCAAATCGCGCGGTTCACATGGCTGGGGAATCGCTTGGGGTGCGTTGAGCGAGCGGTTCTCTTTCGGGACGGCCCATTCCGTGGAGATCAGCTTCGAAGCTGAATTGCACTCCACGGATCGAGAATCGGAACGGGCCGCGCGGCGGGCTCCCGCCGCTGCAATCGGGTTGTTGGACGAACCGGAGCGAGTTCTAGCCACTCCGAGTCTTCGACCCTACATCTGCCAATTCATCTCCTCTCGACCCTCCCACGAGGGTCGCAGTGGACGAACGGCACGGGATCGACCGCTCTCGCGATCACTGCATTCCATCTCGCAGCATTCGAAACGCCGGTTCTCGAATCGTTTCCGCTTCGAGAGTGTTTCCGCTTCGAGAGTCGAGAGTGTTTCCTCTTCGAGAGTGCAGTGCCCACGATCCAGGCAGCCAGCCGGGGAGAGCGGGGACGTGTCGGCGAACGACAACCGAGAAGGGGGAGATTCGCGAGAAACGCAATCCCCGCCTCGCCGGACTCGGGGTCGAGGGATCGGCAGGGTGAGAGCCCCGCCGGAAGTGATCGATCCCCGAAGCCAAGGAAATGCCGCGTCACAGAGACGCTACATCACCGAGACGCTAGGTCACAGAGACGCAACAGGACGTCAAGGGCCGCTATCGCAGAAAGACGCCGCTTTCACAGAAAACCGCGATCACGAGCAACAGAGTGGGGCGGGTCGCCTCGACCCTGTTCCTGCGCCGGATTATAACGATGATCGGCATCGGGCCAAGGAAATCCTCACCCCCAGCCTGAGACTCCCGTGCCGGGGGCCATCTCCCGGCGAGCTTCCCGGAGGAGGCGATGAATTTCGACCCCCCCTGGGTGACGGTCCTGCCGTCCCCGGACTCGCTGAATCAGTTCCTCTCCGACCCCGACGAGCGGGGTGCGGCGGGAGGGGTCGAGCTACGGCTCGATCTCTGGCCCGAGCCCCCCAGCTGGGGAACTCTCGCCGGAATCCCCGTCCCCGTGATCGTCACCTGGAAACGCGCCGATCACCGAGAGCCGGAGCGCCTTCGGTATCTCCGTGAGCTTCTCTCGGGGAAGGGCGGGGAGCTCTGGCTCGACTTCGACGCCGAGGATCCGCCTGTCCAGCGCGGTCTCTCGCTCACCGTACCGCGCCCCCCCGGAGTCCGCATCTTGCTGAGCAGGCACCTCACTCGATCGATGACGGACGCCGCACTCCGCGGGGCCGGGCGGGACCTTCTCCGTCCCGGGGTCGACGCCGTGAAGCTGGTCCTCGCCGATTCGGGTGCAGCGGGCACCGCTCAGGCGCTGCGCCTCGCCACCGAGCTCGCCTCGGACGGGCGCCCCATCATCATCTTCTGCGCTGGGATCGAAGGTACCGCCTCCCGGCTGATCGCAGTCTCTCAGGGGCAACCGTGGGGCTACGGTCGACTGCGACAGGGCCCCTCGGTGGCGGCGGGGCAGCCGGCGGTCGCAGACATCCAGTCGCGGTACGGTGGGGGACTCCGCTCGGGTGAACCCTTCTTCGCGGTGATCGGGCGCGATGTCTCTCGCTCCCTCTCCCCGGGTTTTCACCATCGCGCGCTCGCCAAGACGAAGCGACGGGAGCGGTGGGCCGACCTCTCGCTCGATGATCCCGAAGCACTCCTAGAGCCCCATCTCTTGCCGCCGCTCCCACCCGACGCGCTCGCGGTGACCGCACCCTTCAAGCTCTGGGCGCGACGCCAGGGCCGAGCCGGAGCTCCCGGAGAGGAGCGGCATCCCGCTTGGAACACGCTGCTCCGCGGGGAGCGCGGATTCACGGGATGGAATACCGATGTCCCAGCCCTGATCGAAAGACTCGATTCGAGTGCAGCCGCGAGCGATGCACCGACCCTGATCCTCGGCGCGGGCGGTACCGCACAGCCGATCGCTCTCGAGCTCTCCCGGCGAGGTACACCGGTGTGGATCCTGCGAAGGGGAACGGGACCGCTGCCGCCTGCGCTCGCCGAGGCGTACGTGGTCGAGGTCGGTCCCGATGCGATCGCGGACGCGACGATCCTGATCAACGCCACCGGCGCCGGCGCGACCGACGCGGATCGCCTCTCCTGGCCGATCGAGGACTTTCGAGGCGAGCTCGCCATCGAATACTGCTACGCGCCTCGGGTGACCGACTTCCTGCACCGAGCGACGGCCGCCGGGGCGAGCGCGATCGACGGGGTGGAACTCTTCGCAGCCCAAGCGCGAAGGCAGGCCGAGATCCTCTCTCCGGCATCCGGATGACGGAGAGCGAAGCGCAGCGGATCGCCGAAGAGGCGCTCATCGAGCTCCTGCGTAACCGGCCCGAGGGGGTCGAGTGACGAGCGGGGGGAGAAGGCGAATCGGGCTCGTCACGTGCCGGGGCCTTCCCGAACCGGACCCGGATCAAGAGCTGCTGATCGCGGCCCTCATCGAGGCGGGGGCCGAGCCAGGGCTGCTCGCCTGGGATGATCCGGAGGCGCGGCCCGCTTCCTTCGATGTCTGCGTCCTTCGCTCCTGCTGGAACTACATGGAGCGTCCCGCGGCTTTCGAAGAGTGGCTCTCGCGTGCCGCGGCCGAGAGTTCGCTCTGGAACCCCTTGCCGATCCTTCGGTGGAATCTGAGAAAGACCTATCTTCGGCAGCTCGAACGACAGGGAATCCCGACGATTCCCACCCGCTGGGTGGAACGCGGCACGGCGGTCGACCTCGCTCGCGTCATCGAGGGAACCGACTGGCCCGAGATCGTGATCAAGCCGATCGTCTCCGCCGGCTCCTACCAGACGCGGAGATTCATGACCTCCGATCTGGATGAGGCCTGCGCGTTCCTCGCCGCGGGGGTGCTCGAGCGCGGCTGGATGGTGCAGTGCTATCTCCCTATGGTGGAGGAGCACGGAGAGCGCGCGATCGTGGTGATCGATGGAGAGATCACGCACTCGGTGCGCAAGTCGCCACGGTTCGCCGGCGACGCGGAGCGAGTCTCCGACGCGATCGACCCGTCCCCGGACGAACGGATGTTCGCCGGGCGGGTGCTCGACGCGGTAGGGGAGTCGCTCCTCTATGGCCGCGTCGACGTGATTCGGGATGGAGATGGGTCCCCTCGACTCGCCGAGCTCGAGTTGTTGGAGCCCAGTCTGTACCTCCGGCAGTTCCCCCCGGCACTGGATCGTTTCGTCGCTGCGATCCTGGCGCGCATCCCGCAGTGAGTGACGACACCCCCGTCCCGATCCCCGCTGTCCCGATCCTCGTCATCGGCTGCTCCGACGGAATCGGGCTGGCGGCGGTGAAGATGCTCCTGGATCGGAATGAAGAGGTCATCGGGGTCAGTCGCAGTGCGGTGGAGATCGAGCATCCTCGGTACCGGCACTTCGTTCTCGACGTGACGAGCCCGGAGTACCCCGAGCTCCTCCAGTTGATCCTCGCGGAACAGCCAGACCTTCGAACCGTCGTTCACTGCGCCGGAGTCGGAAGCGGGTTCGATCCGCGGGACTTCTCCGGAGAACTCGCCTGCTTCCGAACGAATCTCCACTCCGTCGCAGAGACCGCGGCCGCGTTCGTCCCGGCTTGGATCCAGGGTGGCCGCGGGGGGCATCTCGTCGCACTTTCGAGCCTCGCGGACCATCTGATCATCTCGGACTCCCCGAGCTACTCCGCGTCGAAGGCGGGCCTGAGTTCGTATCTTCGGGGCCTCGGACTGGCATTGCGGGTCGAGGGTATCGCGATCACGAACGTACGCTTCGGATTCGTCGACACGAAGATGGGGAAGGCGAAAGTGCGCCCGTTCCTGATCACGGCGGAGCGCGCAGCCCGGGTGGTCCTCCGCTCCCTCGAGACCCGGGTTCCCGTCGTGAGCTACCCATGGGCCGCCTCCTGGGGTTCGGCGGCTGTCCATTCCTTCCAGGGGATCGCTCTTCGGATCGGGGGGCTAGTTCGGCGGGGGCCGCCACGCGGAGGCTGAGCCCCAGAGTTCTGCGACCGCTTCCAGCAGCAAGGACCCTCGCGTGCGGAACCCCGTTCCCTGCCCGGGTTTCCGTCTCATCCTCGACGCATCATAATATACCTTATCGGAACATGGAAAAACCGAAGGGGACTCACGCCTCACCGCGTAGACTCTCCGGCCGCGCCAGCGGACCCCCGGCGGCTCTGGGTCCAGCGCTGCAAGAGACGCGAACCCACCCGCGTGGCGTCCGTTCGTCACGGTAGTGCACAGGACTGAAGGTCGATGTCTCGAACCGAGTCGATGGGATGGGCACGTCGTGCGCGGAATTGGTTCCTTTGGAGCCTCCTCGTCGGTGTGACCGCGCTCGGGACCCACGAGTTCTGCTGGTACCCGACGTACACCTTCCCACCGGCGCAACCGTTCTTCGGGGATCGTTGGTACAATCCGTACGCAACCTCGGGTGAACTCCGCCTGCGTGCCTGCTTCCATGCGCACAGTCGCACTCTCGGTGGGATTACCAACGCGTCCAGTTCGCTCGAAGAGCTGCACGCGGTCTATCGCGGGTTCCACACCGATCTGATCGGAGTCTCCGACTACCAACGGATCCGCCCGGCGCTTCCCGAGGATGACGGACTGGTCTACCTCCCCGTCTACGAGCACGGCTACGGATTCGGGGGACAGCACCAGACCGTGATCGGGGCGGAACGAGTGCGCTGGACCGACTACATGTTCGGACAGAACACTCATCAGATGCAGAGCGTGATCGACACGCTCCGGTCCGACGGCTCCCTGGTGATCCTGAACCACCCGAACAAGGCGCAGGGATACTCTCTCGACGCTCTCACTCAGTTGACCGGCGCGCTCGGGATCGAGATCCAGTCGCGTTACGCCAAAGGGACGGTCCATTGGGATCACGCCCTCTCCCTCGGGCGCCCGCTGTGGGGGTTCTGCTCCGACGACTCCCATGACCTCGCACGAAGCTGGCACATCGGATCGGGTTGGGTGGAGATCGACGTGGACACCCGAACTCCCGAGGCGGTCCTCGAAGCCCTCCGGATCGGCCGATTCACATCGATCTGGGCGAAGAGTAGAGGGGCCGCGAATCGCCTCCGCAGCCTGCGGGTCGAAGGCGATCAGGTCGTCGTCTCGTTCGTCCGGCCGGTCGAGTGGATCCACGTGATCGGCCAGGGGGGAGAGATCCGAAGCATGTCGCGGGGAGTGGACACGCTCTCGGTTCCGCTGAGGGATGACGACACCTACATCCGGTTCCGTGCGATGAACGACAACACGTACCTCAACACGAACCCGGTGTTTCGATATTCGGGGGACGACCCTCTCGCGCCCCCCCCCGCGACGATCGCCGCGGGGCCGACGGCGATTCGACGGACGCTGGGAGTGCTCTGGGGACTCGGCGTGCTGGCGCTCGGCTTCGCGCTAGGCCGGGAACACCGGCTGCGCGCTCGCAAGCGGTCAGCGATCGGGGCGGATCGGTCGAAACACGACGTAACCATTGAATCGGCCGATGACGTCGACTTCCCCGTACTTCAGGACTCGGTCTAGGTCTTCTTCGGTGGCGATCGCGACGCGCTCGAATGATTCCCCGAAGAGCGCTGCGAGCTGCGCTTCGTCGCGACGACTGCGGTACTCCGTCCGGCGGCCGGTGACGTAGCGCACGCTCGGTTTTTGGCGGATCCCGACGAGCAAGATCGGCTCTCCCGCGGGCAGCGTCGCATCCGCAGCGAGCGCAGCCGCTCGGAGTGGTGCACCGGTGGCGTCGTCGTAGATCGGCAGCAGCCAGCAGCCGAGGATCAGCAGGAACGCGGCAATACTCGCTGCCGGTATCGTGAAGAGCCGGTCGGTCTGTCCGTTCCTCCGCGCGCGCCACAACTGGATCCCACCGGCGGCGAGCACCACGGCAGCGACGAACGACACGATGCCGAGATGGATCGGCTCGAGAAGTCCCGGCTCCTTGCGAATGGCCTCGCCGAGGAAACGAGGGAGCTCGGCGACGACGATCGGGAGCGCGGCGAAGATGGCGGCGAATCCGAGGAGCAATCCACTCGTCACCGCCGCGGCACGTCGATCCCCGCGGGTGGGATCCCCCCCCCACCGCGCATCCCATGCCTCCCCCACCGCGATCGCGAGGGCGGGGAGGATCGGAGCGACGTAGTTCGGGAGCTTCGTCGCCGCCAGGGAGAAGAGCAGCAGCGTCCATCCCGCGAAGATCAGGTAGAGCCGCACGAACGCCGCACGTTCGCCGGTGCTCTCGCGTCGCAACGCGCGACCCAGTGCGAGCACGGCGAACGGACTCCACGGGAGAAAGCCGACGAGCAGCACCGGGAGGTAGAAGAAGATCGGCCCCGAGTGCCCTTGCATCGGCTTCGCGAATCGCCCGACGTGGTGCTCCCAGAAGAGTTCTCGCATGAACGCGAAGCCCCTCTCCTCGGTCACCCCGAGCGCGACGTACCACGAAAACCCGACTCCGAGGAGGATCGCTGCCCCGGGGATGAACCATTTCGGCGACAGGAGCGGCCGCGCCCGTCGTTCGATGACCTGCAGTGTGATCGCCGCGGCCGCGGGCAGCACGAACCCGATCGCGCCCTTGGTCAGAGTCGCCAGACCTCCGAAGAAGCACGCGAGCCAGAAGATGGAGTGGCCGCCGCCGTCCCGGTCGAAGCGTACTCTTGCGCGGTGGAAGCACCCGAGGCAAAGGACGAACCAGAGCGAGAGGAAGGTGTCGGTCAAGGTCACGCGGGCGAGGGCGAAGAACTCGAGCGAGGTGCCGAGAGCGATCGTCGCGATCCACGCCCCGCGCTCCCCGAATGGCCGACGAGAGAAACCGAACACCGCGGCGAGGATGCCGAGGGCGGCGAGCGCGTTGAAGAACCGGGCCCCCCACGGTCCGACGCCGAAGAGGTGGTAACCGGCGATCTGGGCCCAGTAGACGAGGGGCGGTTTCTCGAAGAACGGCTCTTCGTTCAGGGTCGGGGCGAGCCATTCTCCCGAAACATGCATCGCACGGGAGACCTCCGCGTAACACGCCTCGTCGTAGTCGATGACCCCGGTCGCGCCGAGATGGAGAAGGAAGAGCGCCGCGAAGACCGCGAAGAGTCCGCAGCGCGCGACAACGAGGCGTGAGGAATTCGGGCCGTGGGGCGTGCTGAACGAGCCCACGGGCTCCCCTTCCACCGCGATGTCTGCGGAAATGACGACGCGATCATGATACACCCGAGCGCGTTCGCCAACCGCGATTCGGGTCGCAGGCTGATGCTTCGAAGCGGTGGACGCTACGGAAATCCGTGGATTTTTGACCACCGATCGAGGAAGCGATCGTCGACCTGAGGCTCCCGTGGGCGGTCGACTACACCCCGTGCGGCAACCAGAGATTCTTGACGCGGGTCGCGTGGCGGAGGAGTTCTTCGTCGCGGGCGCGCAGCAGCGTCGGATCGAACCCGACCGGACACCAGGTTCGTTTGAGGTTGCCGGCGGAGAGAGTCTCCACCTCCTGTGCGTGGTCCGCACTCCCCGCGTACCACAGCATGTCGACCCCGTCGTGGCCGGCGAGGGTCGGCACCATCTCCTCGTGGATCCCAGTGACGATGTTGATCACTCCAGCCGGGATGTCCGAAGTCTCGAGGACCTGGATCAGATCGGTCGCGGCGAGGGGCGCGGACTCACTCGGGAGGACGACCACGGGGTTGCCGGCGGCGACCAGGGGCGAGATCAGCGAAACGAGTCCGAGGAGCGGCCACCGCTCGGGGCAGACCACTCCTACCACTCCCACCGGCTCGTTCAGCGCGAGGACGAGCCCTCGAATCGGTACCTCGTGCACCGCTCCGTCGTGCTTGTCTGCGTACGAACCCCAGTACGCGATCCGATCGACCGCTTCCGCGACTTCCGCCCGCGCTGCGTCACTGCCACCGCCGGTCATCGCCGCGATTCGCGCCGCGATTTCACCCGCGCGCGGTGCTAGGTTCTCGGCCAGGTACCAGAGGATCTGCGATCTGAGGTGAGCCGAGGCGGCCCCCCACCCCCGCGCGCGGTTCGCGGCTTCGACCGCGTTTCGGATGTCCTTGCGGTTCCCCCGGGCGACGCGCTCCAGGGGGCGGCCATCGGTATCGAGGATCTCGAGCGAGTACCCACCATCGGGACGGGCCTGCTTCCCGCCGATGAAGTGCTTCGCGGTGCGATCGATCGAAGCGGATGCGAGCGCCGGCCCCTTCCCCTCGGCCGTTCTCGGAGCCTTCGCACGGCCCGCGGCGATCGGCGGAGGCCAGCCCTGCGAAGGGCGCAGGTACGCGCGCAGTCCCTCGAGCCCTCCCTCTCGGCCGTACCCCGACTCGCGCACCCCGCCGAAGCCGGCAGCGGCGTCGAAGAGGTTCGTCGAGTTCACCCAGACGGTACCGGCGTGGATCGCGCGCGAGACGTGGAGCGCGGTGTCGAGATCCTGGGTCCAGACGCTTGCCGCGAGTCCGTAGCGGGTGTGGTTCGAGAGCTCGATCGCTTCGGCCGGGGTGCGGAAGGTCATCGAGACCAGCACGGGGCCGAACACCTCCTCCTGTGCGATGCGGGACGCGGGACTGACGTTCGGAAAGAGGGTGGGGGGGAACCAGAACCCCTGGTCGGGGAGCTCCAGGTCCGCCTGGATGCACTCGTTCCCCTCGGCCTTCGCCGCTTCACAGATGGACCGTACGTTGTTGAGGTGCTCCTCCTCGACCATCGCGCCGAGGTCGACGGCCTTGTCGAGCGGATTGCCGACCCGGAGTCGTCCCATCCGGGAGACCACCTTGGTGTGGAACCGCTCCGCGACCGACTCTTCGACGAGCAGCCGGCTCCCGGCACAACAGACCTGCCCCTGGTTGAACCAGATCGCGTCGACCAGCCCTTCGACCGCCGAATCGAGGTCGGCATCTTCGAAGACGACGTAGGGGCTCTTGCCGCCGAGCTCGAGGGTCAGTCCCTTGCCGCTTCCCGCGATCTGCTTGCGGATCGTGCGGCCCACCTCGGTCGACCCGGTGAACGCGACCTTGTCGACCCCGGGGTGACCGACGAGTGCGGCCCCGGTTCGGCCGTCTCCGGTGACGACGTTGAAGACCCCCGGGGGCAGCCCGACTTCCTCGCAGAGTTCGGCGAAGAGGAGCGCGGTCAGGGAGGTCCATTCCGCGGGTTTCAGGACCACCGTGTTTCCCGCCGCGAGCGCGGGAGCGGCCTTCCACGCGAGCATCAGGAGCGGGAAGTTCCACGGGATCACCTGGCCGCAGACCCCCCACGGTTCTTGGTCGGGGAGGCGTTCGTCGACGAGTCGAGCCCACCCTGCATGGTGATGGAAGTGGCGCGCGACCAGGGGGATGTCGAGGTCGCGGGTCTCGCGGATCGGTTTGCCGTTGTCGATCGTCTCGAGGGTCGCGAAGAGCCGGGCATTCCGCTGGATCCCCCGTCCGATCGCGTAGAGGAAGCGCGCGCGTCCGGCTCCGCCGAGTGCCCGCCACGCCGGTTGCGCCTTGCGCGCGGCCAGCACCGCGCTGTCGACCGACTCCGCGCTCGCTTGAGTGATCAACGCCAACGTCTCACCGGTCGCCGGGTTCCGCGACGGGAACGTGTCGGCTCCCACCGGGCGCACTCGTTCTCCGCCGATGAAGAGCGGCGCCGTTTCCCCGAGCCCATCGATCCACGCCCGCGCGTCGGTGTTGGATTCCGGGGCGGGACCCCACTCGAGGCTCTCGTAGATGGACTTGGCGTCGCTCACAGCGCGCTCCTATCCCATCGGATGACGGTGTGCGGCCGAGTATCGGCCGGTGGCGTGAAACTCGAGTTGGCGCTCGAGATCGGTGAGTAGGGACGACGCTCCGATTCGGAATCGCTCGGGTCGCATCGACCGTTCGCCGAGTTCCTCCTTCACCAGCATCAGGAACGAGACCGCCTCCTTCGCGGTCCGGATCCCGCCCGCAGGTTTGAAGCCCGCCAGGTGGCCGGTGCGTTCCGCGTGTTCGCGAATCGCCCGAACCATCACAAGCGCGACCGGCAGGGTCGCGTTCACCGGTTCCTTGCCGGTCGAGGTCTTGATGAAGTCCGCTCCCGCCGCGAGACAGACTCGGCTCGCCCGCGCGACGCGGGTCAACGTGCCGAGCTCCCCGGTGGCGAGGATCGACTTCAGATGCACCTTCTGGCCGCACGCTTCGCGAAAATCGCGCACTTCGCGGTACAGCTCTTCCCACCGCTCCGCCAGGGCGAGCGGGCGCGACACCACGATGTCGACCTCATCGGCCCCCGCGGCGACCGAGGCCCGGATCTGCTCGAGTTTCTGATCGTGGGGAATCTGCCCCGCCGGGAATCCGGTCGAGACCGCGCACACCCGGACCGGAGACCCCGCGCACGACGCCGCCGCGACCGGCACCTGGTTGTGGTAGATACAGACCGCCGCGCAGTGGAGATCCTCGGGGAGCCCGTGCGCAGCCAGAATTTCATCGCGAACGGGGTGCCGCGCCTTCGCTGCGAGACGCCGGACCGTGCCCGGGGTGTCGTCCCCGGCGAGGGTCGTCAGATCGAGGCAGGTGACCGCGTGCGCGTGCCAGCCGACCTGCCAGGTCTTCTTCACCGTACGGCGGCCGGTGAGGGACACGGCTCGCCGCTCGATCGCGGAACGGTTGGTCCGCGTCGAGAGAACCCAGTCGAGGTCGAGTTCGCAGCCGGGGTTCAGCACCGAGGGACTCTCCTGCCGACGAGCATGAACGAGCGCGCCGACATCATCGGGGAGCGCACCGATCCGTCAACGTGGTCCAGCAACGGGGGCGCTGCGACGCCCGCGCCAGAGAGTTCGCTCTCACGGGCTCTGGCGCTCTTCTGAGACGGAGAAGCCCATGCCGTCGGGATCGGCATACTGCGCGATCCGGGCTCCGAAGACCTCTTTCGGCTCCTGAGCGCAGGGCACACCCCGCTCGGTCATCTTCACATGAAACCCATTGAGATCCGGGACACAAAACCCCCAACGGCAACGGCCCGCCGGGAGGTGGTCCGAGTCTCCGCCGGGTACGCTCGGCTCATCGCTCAGATGGAGCGCGAGGGTCGTCCCCCCGGTGTCGAACTCAGTCCATCCCGGAGTCTCGAATCGGAGGGGGATATCGAGGGTGTCGCGGTAGAACGCCACCGAGCGCTTCATGTCACTGACGAACACGATCGCGTAGCTCACTCGCATCGAAACCTCCCATCCTGGAAGCACTCTACTATTTCAACGGGCTGCTAGTCCGCAGTGTACGGGCACGCGGCGAGATGCCCATCCTCGATCTCGACGAACTCCGGGCGCGCCTGGGCGCACTCCGGTCGAGCGATCGGACATCGAGTGCGGAATCCGCAGCCGCTCGGCTTCGCTAGCGGGCTGGGAATGTCTCCTTCGAGCATCACCCGATCGGGGCGCTCGCGCCGCGGATTCGGCTGCGGGACGGCGGAGAGGAGCGCCCGGGTGTACGGGTGCCGCGGGTTGCGATAGACCTGCTCGGCGCTCCCCACCTCGACGATGTTCCCGAGGTACATCACCGCGATCCGGTCGCAGACGTGGTAGACGACCCCGATGTCGTGGGCGATGAACAGATAGGTGAGCCCGAACTCCCCCTGCAGTTCCTCCATCAGATTGATCACCTGCGCCTGGACCGAGACGTCGAGTGCACTGACCGGTTCGTCGGCGATCACCAAGCGAGGATTCGTCGCGAGCGTTCGGGCGAGCCCGATCCGCTGCCGTTGTCCGCCCGAGAACTCGTGCGGGTAGCGCGACACGTAGCTGGGCTGCAGGCCCACTCGATCGAGGAGCTCGCGCACCCGGCGGCCGCGAGCGACCCTGTCGAGTTCGGTGTGGAGTTTGAGGGGACCGCCGACGATCTGCTCTACGGTCATCCGAGGATTCAACGAGCTGAACGGGTCCTGGAACACCATCTGGATCTCGGCCCGGTACGGACGCATCTCCTTCCGCCGCATCCCGTTCAGATCGACGACACCACCGCTCTTCGAGCGGTACAGCACCTTTCCGCCGAGGTGCACATCCGGCGTGGTCGGGCGCAGGAGATTGATCACCGCGCGCCCCACTGTGGTCTTTCCAGAGCCGGACTCCCCCACCAGCCCGACCGACTCGCCGGCTCGGACTTCGAGCGACACTCCATCGACCGCGCGTACCTCAGCCGTCTTGTGCCGGAGGATCCCGCCATAGACGGGGAAGTGCACGTGCAGGTCCTCGATCTGGATGATCGGCCCACTCGGCGCACTCATCGCGGCTTCTCCACCAGGTGGCAGCGCACCGTGTGGCCTGGGGTGATCTCCCGCAGCCCAGGCTCCTCCAGTCGGCACTGTTCCTCGACGAGCGGACAACGCGACGAGAACTTGCAACCCGCCGGAAATCCGAAAATGCTGGGCACGTTCCCGGGGATCGCGTAGAGCCGTTTTCCCTTGTTCTCCTCGCGCGGAATGCTCTCGAGCAGTCCTTTGGTGTAGGGGTGGAGCGGCCGGTCGAAGAGCTCGTGGATCTCGGCGATCTCCTGGATTTTGCCGCCGTACATCACGATCACCCGATCGCACATCTCGGCGATCACCGCAAGGTCGTGGGTGATCAGGATGATCGCCGCACCCTCTCGCTCCCGCTGAATCTTCTGCATCAGTTCGAGGATCTGGGCCTGGATCGTCACGTCGAGCGCGGTGGTCGGCTCGTCGGCGATCAGGATCGCGGGGCGACAGATGAGCGCCATCGCGATCATCACGCGCTGCCGCATCCCCCCCGAGAATTGGTGCGGGTAGTCTCGCAAGCGCTGCCTGGCGTCGGAGATCCCGACCGCCTCGAGCATTTCGATGGCGCGCTCGATCGCCGGACCCTTCTTGAGTCCCTCGTGCAGCATCACCGGCTCGATGACCTGTTTCTCGATGGTGAACACCGGGTTCAGGCTGGTCATCGGCTCTTGGAAGATCATCGAGATCTCGCGACCGCGAATCTGTCGCATCTGTTCGTAGGAGAGCTGCAGCAGGTCCAGCCCACCGAAGAGGATCTCACCGTCCGTGATCTTTCCCGGTGGATCGGGGATCAGTCGGAGGATCGAGAGGCTGGTCACCGATTTTCCCGAGCCGGACTCGCCCACGATCCCGAGGATCTCACCGGGTGCGACGTGAAAATTCACCCCCGCGACGGCGTGAGCTTTTCGTCCCTCGACGTCGAACTCTGTGTGCAGGTTGCGCACCTCGAGGAGCGGATCTGGCGTTTCGGACATCGATCTACCTCAACCGTGAGAACACTTTGGGATCGAACGCTTCGCGCACCGCCTCGCCGATGAACACGACCATCAACAGGGTCAGGTTGAGCGCAATGACAGGGGCCAGGATCAGGTGGTAGTCAAACAATGAACTCGATGCTCCTCCCCCTGAGCTCAGCTGCCCACGGCCTTGTTCGAGGAGCTCCCCCCAGCTCGCGGCCGGAGCCGGGAGTCCGAACCCGAGGAAGTCCAGGGACACGATCGCGGTGATCGCGCCGACGATCGCGAAGGGCGCGTAGCTGATGATCGGGGTGAGCGCATTCGGCAGGATGTGCCGAAACATGATCGAGGATCTCGATTCGCCCTGCGCGATGGCGGCCGAGACGTAGTCGCGAGACTTCTCCCGGTAGAACTCCCCGCGCATGTAGTAGGTGATGCCCACCCAGGAGAACATCCCGACCAAGACCACGAGGAGGCGGAGGGTCGGCTGTACGATGCTCGAGATGATCATCACGGTGTAGAGGAACGGGAGCGCGGCCCAGATCTCGACCACACGCTGGCCGTAGATGTCGATCCTACCCCCGAAGAACCCGAAACAAGCACCCACCGCGACGCCGAATGTATAGGCGAATCCGACCACCCCGAGTGCAAATGTCATCGAGTTCCAGAATCCGTATACCAGCCGAGCGAACACATCGCGGTCGCGATCATCGGTCCCCAGCCAGTGCACTGGGGATGGTGGGTGTGGAGGATTTCCGTCGAATTCGTCGAGCAGGCTCTCGTTGGGACTGTAGGGGTACGGCGGCATCAGAACCCAGGTCTCGTCTTCGCCGTCCTCGCGAAGTGTAGCCTGGAGAGTTCGATAGTCCGGTGAGCCGATGCGGCGTTGTCCGAATTCCTTCGCTTCGTGGAAGTTCCCGAACGCGGGGAAGAAGTATTTGCCGTCGAACTTGACCAGAAGCGCGTTGCTACTGATCAACAGGGGCGCGAAGAAGCTCAGGATGTAACAGCTGAGGAGAACTAGGAGGCTGTACCACCCCCGCTTGACCCGTCGGAACTTCCGGAAGCGCCTGCGGAAGACAGTCTCCGATACCGCAGTGGTGGACTCGCTCGGAGCGATGTTTAACGGTGGAACAGGTGCGCCGGATGCGGTGGGGACGTCGTTCATCGCATCGTCTCTAGTTGAACCGGATGCGGGGGTCGAACACGACGTACAGGATGTCGCTGAGGATGTTGCCGAGGAGGATCAATGCAGTGTTGATCACGAGGATCCCCATCACCACCGTGTAGTCCCTCGAAACGATCGATTCGTAGCCGAGCAACCCGATGCCGTGGATGTTGAAGATCCGCTCGATCAGGTAGCTCCCGGCCATCACCAGGCTGATCGCATGCCCGAGCCCGGTGCAGATGGGGATGAGGGAATTGCGGAGGGCGTGGCCGAAGATCACGCGCCGCTCCGTGAGCCCCTTCGCGAAGGCGGTCCGGACGTAGTCCTGGCCGAGGTTCTCCATCAGCGAGTTCTTCATCAAGATCGTCAGCGTCGCGAAGCTCCCCGCCGCGTAAGCGATCACCGGCAGGAAAGTGTGGTGAATCTGATCGAGGACCTTCCCCACGGGGGAGAGCTTGTCCCAAACCTCCTTCGACGACCGAAATCCATCGAGCGGGAACCACTCGAAATTTGCCCCGAACACCATCACCAGGAGGAGTCCGAGAGCCCAGCCGGGGATCGAGTATCCGAGGAAGACGACCGCACTGCTCGCGAAGTCGAAGGTGTCGCGGTGCCGGATCGCCTTGAGCACTCCCAGAGGTATGCAGACAGAGTATGCCAGTACGAACCCGATCAGGCCGAAGTAGATGCTCACCGGAAACTTCTTCACGATCACCCGAAGGACCGGTTCACTGGTCTTGAATGACTTTCCGAAGTCGAGGGTGACCAGGTCGCCGAGCCAGAGGAGGTAGGCGTGGGGGATGGACTTGTCGAAGTGGTAATGCGCCTTGAGGTTCGCGAGCGCAGCCTCGGGGATCGCGACACTGCTCGTCGGTCTGCCCGCGCCGCCACCTTCGCCCCCTGCGCCGCCCGCCCCCATCTGCATCTCCATGATCAATTTGTCGATCGGCCCACCGGGCACGAATCGGGTGATCGCGAAGACCAGAAGGGTGATCCCGAGGAAGGTCGGGATCATCAAGAGCGCGCGTCGCGCAAAGTAGGCGCCCACGGAGCTGGCCCCCGACGCCTAGGGCGAGCCCGCGGCGTTCTGGGCCGCATTCCACTCGGCCCAAAAGTGGTTCTCGACCGGTGGGATCTCGAGAATCTTGGTCGAATCGGCCCGAGCTTCCGCGAGAGCTCGCTCCTTCACCGGATCGACCCACCAGACGTAGATCATTTCCTGGTTATCTTCATAGGTACGGCTCGTCCCCCACTTCGGCCAGCCGAACTTGTTGGCGATGATCACACGTTGGGCGGGCTTGTACCATGCGAGCACGTAGGGGTGTTGTTCGAAGATGATCCCGTCGATCTGCTTCATGATCTGCCGTCGGCGCTGGATGTCGTACTCGCGATCGTACTCGACGAGGAGCTCGTCCACCCGCTCGTTCACGAATGCGGTGATGTTGTTGTTGTTATTGCCCCGGCCGAGCTCGCCCTTCCAACTCGTCTCCGGATTCGGGGTGATGAGCGCACCCCAGCTCATCATCGCGAGCTCGTACTCCTTCTCCTGAGCATTTCTCCAGAAGGTCGTGGGAGTGAGCAGTTTCAGGTTGAGCTTGATCCCCAGGCGATTCGTGGCCTCCTGGTAGATCGTCAGGTGCTTCTCGCTCCCCTTCTGGCTGTACATCACGTCGAACTCTAGTTTTCTGCCGTCCTTGACCCGCCATCCATCGCTGTCGCGTGTCGTGTAGCCCGCTTCGTTCAGAAGCTCGTCGGCGGCCATCTCGTCGTAGAGCGTGACTTGGTTCGAGTCGTTCCCGTAAGTCGCTCCCTGCCAATAGCTGTCCAACATCGCATACTCGTCGAAGAACAGCTTCTCGATCATCTTCTCTCGGTCGAAGAGATGGGCGAGCGCCTTGCGGATCTTCAAATCGTCGAGCGGTGGTCTCGACATGTTGATCGCGATCCCTGATGTCCCGATGGGAGCGTCGTTGAAGACCTTCATCCGCAGGACGAGGCCTCTCTTGCAATCTTCCTCCTCGGGCAGGTCCTTCGCGAACCACTTCGCTGTGGTGATCACGTAATAGTCGAGTTCCCCCTTCTTGGCCTTCTCGTAGGTGAGCTGATTCTCCAGGACCACCGGGAAGTGAATCTTGTCGATGTTGTACATGCCGGTCCACGCCGGGTTGTCCGCGTCCCACCAATCGGGGTTGCGCGTCAGCGTGACCGACTCGTTCATGATGATGTCACCTGGCTCGACCATGTATGGACCGCAGAACGCCGTGTAGGCGAACTGGAACTTCTCCAGGAATTCCGTCCCGGTCAAGTGTCCGATCTCCTTTGCGGGGAGGGTCACGAGTGAGCCGGCGTAGAGGAAGTTCCGCCAGTTCTCCTCGCTGCACCTGACCTCGATGATGTATTTCGAGATGGCGCGGGGAGTGAACTTCCCGAACACGAGCTGGCTCGATGGGAACAGAATCGTGGGGTCCATCCAGAGTTTGTGGGAGGCCAGGTAGTCCTGTGAAGTGACCTCGGTGCCATCGCTCCAGCGCGCCTTCGGATTGATGCGAAAACGGTACGTGGACTTGTCCTCGGAGATCTGCCAGTGCGTCGCGAGGTTCGGGATGATGTCGAGGGTGACCGGATGCCGCATGACCAGCGCTGGGAAGCAGAGATCGCGCACGAGATAGTTGATCGAGGCGTTCCAGCTCTGCCCCCCCATGCGCAGGGTCGCGGGCCAATCGGGGATGGCACGAGAGAGACTCCCCCCCTTCACCGCTTCCGCGGCACCGATCGCCGGGAACTGGAGGACCGTGTCCCACCCCTTCCCGGTGAATCCGGGACCCCCGAGTTCTGCGGAGACGGCGGGATCCCCCGCCTGTGGGTCCAAGCGGTACTCGACGGTTGGAATCGAAATGTCGATCCCCGCGTACTGACCGCTGGCGGCTCCCGTGTCCGGCTTGCGAGCACCCCCCGAGTCTTTTTCTTCACCACAGCCAAAGAGCGACAAAATGCAGACAACGGAAAAGAGGGTACGGGTCATGAGGCTCTCCCTGAAGTCTCGGGACGGACGGAGCAGCTGCTTCGGGCTCGAGAAAGCGGGACCCACGAAACGGGCCGCGCCCGCGAGAGAGCGGCGCGGCCTCGAAGGACGACGCGGGACCGGGGAAACCCGGTGCCGGTTATTTCGCCTCGTCCTTCTTCTTCTTTTCCTTGCCGCGCTTCTTCGGCTTGACCACACGGGTCTTCTGGAGCCCGAACGGACTATTCTCTTTCGAGGAGAACAGGCCTTGGCGCTCGAGCTCGACGATGCGCTCGTACCGGGTCAGAACGTTTCGACTCCGGGTGAGAGCATCCGCTGACTTGAGAGTCTTGTGTACCG
Organism: Planctomycetota bacterium; assembly: GCA_032128395.1. Classification (GTDB taxonomy): domain Bacteria; phylum Planctomycetota; class UBA8108; order UBA1146; family UBA1146; genus JAQBGV01. The sequence goes on from JAQBGV010000071.1 coordinate 42,720, forward strand.
ACATCGTTCATCCAGTCTGCTTGGTGGCGGCGTCTCATCCAGAGACGGGCGAAGAGGATAGCCCTCTCGAAGCCGGACGGCAAGGGGACCCCGCGCAGCACCCGGGACCCCACTTCAGTTCCTCGGTCGCTCGGCCTCCGCGACGGATTCACCCTCTGAGAGTGCGCCATCGTTCCCAGCGGGCTTCGCAGGCGCCCCGGCGACCCCTGCGCCCGAGATCGAATCGGTCCAGCTTCGGGAGATCCTGGACCCTCCGAGGAAGAGCGCCAAGACCCCGACGAGGGCCCAGAGGACGGAGCTCAGCTGCAGCAAGACCCCCAGTTCGGCGCCGTGTCCCTCTCCCACCCGCAGGAACAACTCCTCGTAGGCCCACTGCCCCACTCCCAGGCCCCCGGGGGTCAGAGGAAGACTGAACGCGAGTCCCCCGAGCGGGACGAGAAAGGAGTAGTTCTCGATGGAGGGAGTCTCTCCGGTCAGACCCCGGGCGAGCAAGATCGCGGTGAGGACGAAGAAGCTGTGGGCTGCGACGGAGAGCAGCATCGCGAACCCGAGCAGCCGCCTCCGACCTGCCACCGCCCACAGAGCTTCAGCCAGGCGCCCGATGATCCTGCGGCCGGGGAGCCAGCCGAGCAGGCCGACCGTGAACTCGTGTCGCCAGAGCCCACGCCAGCAGAGGAGCGCGCCGCCGAGCAGCACGACTGCGATCAGCCCGACCAGGATCAGCCCGAGTTTCTCGAGGACCGGGTCACCCCGCACTTCCGCGGGACAAAAACGGATCCCGACCACTCCGATCAGCATCAGCGCGGTGAGTCCAATCGTTCGATCGAGCACCACGGAGAGCACCGCCTGCGGGCGCTGGCCTGGGCTCTCCCTCGCGATCTGGATCCCCTTCACGACGTCCCCTCCCGTCGCACCGGGGATCACCTGGCTGAACAGGAGTCCGAGCCAACAGAGTCGGGCCGCGTCGCGATACCGGACCGTGACCCCGAGCGCTCTCAGGATCCAGCGCCACCGGAAGATGGTCAGCTGGAACCCGCAGAACCAGGCGAGTTGAGCGAGGACGAAGTCGAGAGGGCGCTGGAAGTCGAGCAGGCGGGAGACTTCGATCCGGCCGCTCCCGAACAGGAACGCGACCAGGCCGATCCCCACCGCGACCTTGAAGAGGAGCCAACCGATCCGCCGTCGGTCTCGGGGAGCCGAGGCGTCTGGCGAGCCGCTCAGGATCCGTGTTCCTCGAGCCACGACTGCCAGTCCTCCCGGAGGAACATCAGGTCGGCGCCGGTGAGTTCGACCGCGGAGAGGTACGCCTGGAAGCGCACGTTTCCATCGGCGCGGGGGTCGACGATCACTTCGACCAACTCGCGGGCCCAATTCTCCTGGCCGATCTCGCGATAGGCTCGTGCGGCAGCGATGCGGACCAGCGCGTCCTCGTCGTCGTGGAGCCGCCTGCGGAGAGCGGGCCGACGTTCGAGCGGCGGGAGCGAGGAGACCCGCTCGACCGCCTCGAGTCGCACGGCGAGTCCGCGATCGACGAACGCCTGGGCGAGAAGCTCGACGCCGCACGGAAGTTCCCCGTCGAGCGCGATCGCCACGATCCGGGCGCGCAAGGATGGATTGGGCTCGATGAGGAATCGAGTGCTCAGGAAGGTGTCCATCCGCGCTCGATCGTCGGCGTCGAGCCGCTGGAGGCGCCCGTCGGCCGCGAGCACGGCGAGCGCGCCCAGCGCCTCCCACCGATCGCTGCGTCCCCCTTCTTCCGCGTCCTCGACCAGCGACATCGGCGAGGAACAGCCGGATGAGAGCGAGAGCAGGAGGACGAGAGCGACCAGAAGAGGGCGCGAAGGGTATGGCGTGTTCTGACGAGACCGCACCATCGGCATCCTCCCCTCGATCCTCGGCCATGGCAGGATAGCGGCTTCCGGTCGGCGGTCGAATGGTTTCGAGCGGAAGCTCCGATGGACAGCTCGGGGTCGGCGGAGCATCCTCCTGCGACTGGCTCCGCACGCTTTGCGAGCCCCGGAAGGAGAAGCTCTTGTCCGGACCGGGAATCGTGGCAATCGGGGCTCTCGCGGCGGTCGGGGTCCTCCTCGCCGCGGGGACCGCACCCCGCGACCCCGCGACCCTCGTCATCGGGATCGGGACCGATCCGGGGAGCCTGGACCCGGCGCGGGTGACCGGAGTCCCCGAGGGACGAGTGCTGCGCGCCCTCTTCGAGGGGCTCACGGTCGCGGATCCCGAGACTCTCGAACCACTCCCCGGGGCAGCGTTGCGCTGGGAAGTCTCCGAGGACCAGCTTCGCTACCGCTTCGATCTGCGCGCAGATCTCCGTTGGTCGAACGGAGAGCCCCTCGGCGCCGACGACTTCCGCTTCGCGTGGCTCCGTCTCCTCGATCCCGCGGAGGGCTGCCCCTATGCGAGCCTGCTCTGGCCCGTTCGAGGGGCCCGCGCGTTCTCGGAGGGAGAGGGGGCGCGCGATGACGTGGCGATCGCCGCTCCCGATCGATCGACATTCGTCATCGAACTCGAGCGACCCACCCCGCACTTCCTTTCGCTGACCAGCTACTACCCGCTCTCGCCGGTCCATCCCCGCAGCGTCGCCGATTCCGGCGGATCCGCGCTCCTCTCGCCGAAGGTGCTGGTCTCGAACGGCCCGTATCGTCTGGAGAGGCGATGGTTGCGCGACCGGGTCCGAGTCGAACGAAACCCGTGCTACTGGGATGCATCCACGGTCGTGATCCCACGGATCGACTACCTCGCCGCGGAGTCCCCCACCACCTTGCTCAACCTCTTCCTCACCGGGGAGGCCGACTGGGTGACGCGAATTCCACGAGACGTGATCCCGACCCTCGCGAGCGACCCCCGATTCAATTCGGTGTACCGACCGCAGCCGAATTTCGAGACCGCGTTCTACCGGGTGAACGTCACGCGCCCGCCGCTCGACGACCCGCGCATCCGTCGCGCCCTTTCGCTCGCGCTCGATCGGGCTGAGCTCTGCGACCGGGTGACGCGGGCGGGTGAGCAGCCGGCGTGGAGTTTCGTCCCGTGGCCTCGCGCCGCGCTGGAACGACTCGCAGGCACGTCCCCCGCCGCGACCCCGCCTCTGGCCGACTACCAACGCGCGTGCTTCTCCGCCGCCGGCGTCATCGCGGAGTCCGAAGTTCCCCCCGGGGCGTGGGACACCCTCGGGTACGACCCGCAGGGCGCGCGAACCCTCCTCGCCGAAGCGGGCTATCGGGTTCCCGGCGGAGACGATCCGGGCGCCCCCGCCCTCCCCCCGATCGAGATCGTCTACAACACTTCGCCCCTCCATCAACGGGTCGCGGAGTGGATCCAGGATGCGTGGCATCGCGAGCTCGGAATCGACGTGCGCATGCGCAATCTCGAATGGAAGAGCGCGCTCGATGCGCAACGTGCCCTCGACTACGACGTCTCGCGCTCGTCGTGGATCGGCGATTATCTCGACCCGACCGCATTCCTCGAAGTGTTCGCCACCGGCTCCGGGACGAGCCGGACCGGGTGGTCGGACCCGGAGTTCGACCGATTGCTCGCGGATGCATCGGGGATCCCCGATGGCGAGATCCGTCGGACACTGCTCTTCGAGGCCGAGCGGATCCTCCTCGAGCGAGGTCCTCTGATCCCTCTCTGGTACGGGGTCACCACCTCGCTCGTCTCGCCTCGGATCGAGGGGATGGGGCGGAACGCGCTCGACCAACAGTGGCCCAAACGGCTGAGGCTGAGGGAGACCGAAGAGTGACCGCCCTCATCCTGCGCCGGATGCTCTGGCTGGTCCTGACCCTCTGGGCGGTTTTCACCGTCACGTTCTTCCTGATGCGCGCGGTGCCGGGGGGACCCTTCGATGAAGAACGCGCTCCTCCCGCCGCCGTGCAGGCCGCCATCGAAGCCCGTTATCGCCTCGACGAGCCCCTCCTCGTTCAGTACGTCCACCACCTCGGGGGTGCGTTCCACGGGGACCTGGGACCGAGCTACCGGCTCGTCGACTACACCGTGGTCGAGGTGATCGCGGAGGGATTGCCTCGGAGTCTCCTCCTCGGCGGGCTCGCACTCGCGCTCGCGCTCGCGATGGGGGTCGGGGCTGGAGCGGCGGCCGCAGCAGCCCCGGGGAGCCGGACCGATACCGTGGTGATGGCGATCGCGACACTCGGACTGGCGCTCCCGAACTTCGTGATCGCCTCGGGTCTGGTGTTGTTGGTGTCGTTCGTCCTCGGCGTCCTTCCCGCCGCCGGCTGGGGAGGGGCTCGACATCTCGTTCTGCCGTCGATCTGTCTCGCACTTCCGTATGCGGCATCGATCGCTCGGCTCGCGCGCACCGGCCTCCTCGAGATGATGAGCGAGGACTTCATCCGCACCGCGCGCGCGAAGGGATTGTCGCGTCGCCAGGCTCTCTGGCGTCACGCGCTGCGACCCGGCCTGATCCCCGTGGTCAGCTACCTCGGTCCGGCCGCAGCGGGGATCCTCACCGGATCACTCGTCATCGAGCAGGTCTTCGCCATCCCCGGGATCGGAAGTCACTTCGTCCAAGCGGCACTCAATCGCGACTACCCGCTCTCGATGGGAGTGGTGCTCCTGTACACCCTGCTCGTCTCCTCCTTCAACGTGCTGGTCGACCTCGCGGTGCGACTGCTCGACCCGCGGGCGCAGGTGCTCGGGTGAAGGGGCAGACTCGCGGTCGGAGTCCGGGAGCGCGGGCGTGGCGGCGATTGTGGCGACGCCGCACGACTCGGTTCGCCGGCGGGATCCTCCTCGGGATCGGTCTGCTCGCGACGGTGACTCCGTGGCTCCCGCTCGCTTCACCGAGAGCAGTGCGCGCGGAGTTGGCGGGCGTGCCACCCAATCTCGAGTCGGCCCCCACGGAGGTGCAGATCCCCCCGGTGCGGCGCGCGCTCTTCGGAGACTTCTCGCTCCCCCCACTGTGCGGGAGGGACGCTCTCGGGAGGGACCTGCTCGCCCGCATCTTGTGGGGTGCGAGGATCTCACTGCTCACCGCGGTGGCTGCCGCACTCGTCTCGCTGGCGATCGGGGTCACTTGGGGTGCGATCGCCGGCTATTGCGGAGGCTTCATCGACGAGGCGATGATGCGCGTCGTCGATCTGCTCTACTCGGTGCCCTTCATCTTCGTGGTGATCTTCTTCGTCACCGTCGCGAGGGGGGTCCGGGCTGGTCGAGGGAGCGACCGGGAATCTCGTCGTGTTCCTGGTGACCCTCGGGCTCGTGTATTGGTTGACGATGGCGCGGGTCGTGCACGGGCAGGTGACCGCGCTCCGGAACCGTGAATTCGTCGAGGGTGCCCGCGCTCTCGGCGCCTCGGGCGATCGGATCATCCGGGTTCATCTCCTCCCGAACCTCGCGCCGCTGATCGTCGTCACACTGACCCTGACGATCCCCCGCATCCTGCTCTTCGAGGCATTCCTGAGTTTTCTCGGACTCGGCGTGGAAGCTCCTTTGGTCAGCTGGGGGACTCTGTCCCGAGAAGCGTTCGAGGTCCTGACGCCGATCAACACCCCTTGGTGGCTCGTCCTCTTCCCCTCCCTGGCGATCGTCATGACCCTCGGAGCGCTGAATCACCTCGGCGATGCGCTCCGCGATGCGATCGATCCCAAAGGTGCCTGCTAAAGCGAACCGATTTTTGCGTAGCATCGGCAGCCCTCCGATTCCACCGCTCGACCCGCTGCTTCCATGGGCTCTGGTGGCGTAGAATCCTACCTGGCGGCAACACGGGCCACCGCGCACTCGGGAAGGAACTCCCATGCATGAGAATCTGGATCGACTCGATCGCGGCACTCACGGCAACGCTGCGGTGGTCGTAGTCGCCGCGGTCCTCCTCATCGGTTGCCTCGTAGCGGTCCTTCTGCTCCGCACAGCAGAGCTCTCCCGTCTCGCACCGAGTGCGGGTGAGACTCCCATCGCCGAAGAGTCGACGAGGGAGGGGCCGGTCTCGCCGGGGACCGAGATCCCCGACCTCGATCCGGCTCCGGCCACCGCCGAGGCGACCGAACCGACCCTCGAGCCTCCTTCCCTGTTCCATGGAACCGTGACGACCCCGGAGGGCGCACCCATCGAGGGAGCACACGTGCGCTCCCTCGGCTTCCTACCCGCCGCTCGTGTGCATCAAGTGATCGGGGATGAAGTCCTCTTGGTCCCCGCCGACCCCGCCGGCCCCAGAGCGGCCGAGGCCACGATTCTCGCGGCACCGATGGTGACGACCGATGCCGAGGGTACGTTCGAACTCCCCGGTGATGCGGGAGGCTCTCTCCTGATCTCCGCCGAGGGGTTCGCGCCGCTCCTGGTGCAGCTGGGGCGGTTCGATGGAATCGACGTCGCGTCGATCGACCATGCCGCGGAACTCCGGGATGCGCTCGTCCGCACGCGCGAACGAGAGTACGTCCTGACCCCCGCGACGCTGATCACCGGGACGGTGACCTCCCGGATCGACGGGAGCCCCGCGGTCGGGGTCGAGGTGATCGCGATGGAGAACCACGAGGGGGGGATCCTCGGCATGGCGATGGCGGGGCTGCTGAGCGAGACGCGGGCTCGAGTGAACGCGGAAGGGACGTATGGGATCTGGATCTCGGACTCCGGGGAGTACCAAGTCGGGGCGCGTTCCGGCGTCAGCGAATTTGCCCCGATTCCCGTGAGCCGGTGGACCCGGCAACTCGTGGAGCGGGGAGATCTCTCGCACCGGATCGACTTCGTGGTCTCACCGGGAGGAGTGATCGAGGGTCGCCTGATCTCCGGCCGGCAGTTCCCGATCACGGCCGGAACGGTCGGCGTCCTGCCCGATCTCCAACTCACCGAGCTGGCGAGTGCCTCGATGAGCGGGGAGCTCGACCCTCGACGGATGGATGTCGGTGAAGATGGCTCGTTCCGGATCGGCGGACTTCCCCTCGGGAGGGCGTACCGAGTGATGGCGGAGGCGGCGGGTCATGCCCACGCGAACGCCGTCACTCGAGAACTGACCGAGGTCGATCCCTACGCCTTCGTCGAGGTGAACCTCGTTCGAGGATCCACGATCTCCGGAACCGTGATCATCGAGTCCGGCGAACCCGCCCCGGGGGTGCAGGTTCGCCTCGCCGCGGACCTGCAGACCCTGATGAAGGGTGGGTTCGCCGCCGCCGCTTCCGCCGCGGTCGAACCCACGGTCTCCGGCGACGATGGGAGCTTCACGCTCGAGCATATCTCCGCCGGGGAGTATCGCCTGCTCGCAGGGAAGGATGAGATGGACTTCAACCCGTTCGCTCCGGCGATGGGCGAAGCGGTCGAAGTCGATGGCGAAAGTGATCTCAGCGGCGTCGTGCTCGTCACCGCCCCCTCGTTCGAAGGATTTCGCGGCGACTTGACCGGGCGTGTCGTCGATGGGGAGGGACGTCCCCTCGCCGGAGTCACAGTCAAGATCACCGGCAACAGTGAAACCACGGCCGAGGGAGCTCCCGTCGCGGTCTCTGGGAGTTTGGTCTCGACGCAAAGTGTCGATGATCCCGAGCTCGTGCTGGTGACCGATCGCAGCGGTGCCTTCGATGCCCCCGGGATGGCGTTCGAGGGCGCGATGATCGAGGTGACCCTCGCCACCTACGCCTCCGAGTTCGAGGTCCTCGCCGCAGGACAGACCGAGGTCGAGATCGTTCTCGAGGCGGTCGGCGTGGTGCGAGGACGAGTGGTGCTCGCCGATGGCAGCGCCCCTACGGTTCCTTTCCGCGTCGTGGCCGAGCTGGTCGGCGAATCCGCGGGCGGGTTCCAGGAGCAGATCGCCCAGATGGTCGGTGGCGACCGCGGCGAAGGCGATGCGGGGAACGAGGATGGCACCTTCGAGTTGACCGAGGTGCCGATCGGACTCGTCGAGATCGTCGCCCGTGCCCCCGGCCTCGCTCCCGCTCGTTCGAATCCACTTCAAGTCCAGCCTGGATCGGAGATCACCGGCGTCGTGCTCGTTCTCACCCGAGGCGCATCGATCTTCGGGCAGGTGGTGGATCCGGATGGCACCCCGCTCGGCGGGGCGAAGATCTTCTGCCTCCCCTCGCGGAAGGCGTCCGCGCTCAACGATTTGATGGCACGGATGCTCCCCGCCCTCGCCGGCGGGGAGGCCGGGGTCGTCACCGGGTCCGATGGCTCCTACGTCCTCTCCCATCTCGAGCCCGGCGAGTATCTCATCCGGGCGGTGCACGAGTCCTTCGCCCGAAGCGAACCGGCGCACATCACTGTACGATCGGAGGAGGAGAAGGGCGCCCCTGCGATCGCGATGTTGCTCGGCGGCGTCGTCGAGGGGGTCGTCCTCCGATCCGGGACCCCGTCGCCGGGGATGATGGCCCAGATCTTCTCCGGCGGAACGTTCCAGCAAGCGATGACCGACGCCGAGGGTGCGTTCCGGTTCGAGAACCTGCCGGACGGTGAACACGCGCTGATGTTCATGGACCTGGCGAACGCGATGCGCCCCGGCGGCGGGAGCGGCATCCGCACTCGAACCGTCGAGGTGGGAGCGGGGGAGACGACCACCCTCGAGATCGCCTTCGGCACCGGGCAGACGGTGCGCGGCACGGTCGAGAATCATCCGGGTGGGGCGATGCGAATGGTCACGCTTCGGCGACCGGGCGGACCGGCCCCCGAGGAGATGGATCCTCTCGACATGGAGGCGGCCGTGGTCAGCGCCCGTTACCAGATCGGCATGGCGATGCTCGGGCCAGACGGCGAGTTCGCGATCGCGGACATCGAACCGGGAGAGTACATCCTCGAGATCCCCGCGCTGCCGGATGACCCGACCGACCTGCAGGCGTACCAGGAGATGGATCGAACGCCGCTCCACCGGGAGACGATCACGGTGAGGGAGAGCGATGTGACCCTGAGCATTCGGTTGTAGGGGCTCGCCCCGACTTCCTACTCCTTCATCCGAGGATCGAACGCATCGCGCAGTCCGTCGCCGAAGAGGTTGAAGCCGAGCACCGTGGCACTGATCGCGAGCCCCGGCAGGACCCCCATCCACGGCATCACCGGCCAGTGCTCCTTCGAGTCGACGAGCATCCGGCCCCATGACGGGGACGGCGGCGGGAGGCCGATCCCGAGGAAGCTCAGACCCGCCTCCGCGAGGATGTTTCCGGCGATCATCAGGGTCGCGACCACGACGATCGGTCCCATGCAGTTCGGAAGGATGTGCCTCAGGAGGATTGCGGGGTTCGATTGACCGAGAGCGCGTGCGGCGAGGACGTACTCCGTATCGCGCAGCGAGATCACCTGACCTCGCACGATGCGTGCGACCCCGGGCCATCCCACCAGCCCGAGCGCCGCGAAGATGATCACTTCCGTCGGTTTCTCGAAGACCGCGAGGATGCCGATCGCGAGCAGAAGGCTCGGGAAAGCGAAGAAGGTGTCGGTCAACCGCGAGATGAGCCAATCGGTCGCCCCGGAGACGTACCCGGCAATCGCGCCGAGGAGCACGCCGATGAAGACCGCGACGCCAGTTCCCACCACTCCGACCCGGAGCGAGATTCCAGCCCCGTAGATCAATCGGGAGAGCACGTCGCGGCCGAGTTCATCGGTCCCCAGCAGGTGCTTCCCCGTGGTGAACGGCGCGACCTGCCACGACTCTGCGCTCTGGTACTGCTCCTTGAAGGAGTGAGGTGCGAACAAACCGGGGAGCAGACCGACGACGACGACGATCCCGACCACGCCCAGCCCGACGATCGCGAGTCGGTTCTTCCGGAGGCGTCGCATGGCGAGCCGGGTCGGGGAGCGTCCCGCGATCCTCTTTTCAACCGCGGCCATGGCGTACCCTCGGGTCGAAGAACCCATAGCTCAGGTCGACGAGGAGATTCACGACCACAAAAATCACGGACATGATCAGGATTCCCCCCGTGATCACCATGCGGTCCCGCTGGATGATCGAGTCGACGATCGTCCTCCCCAGACCGGGGAGAGCAAAGACCGACTCGGTGAGCACCGCTCCGACGAGCAGGTAGCCGAACGAATTCCCCACCACGGTCACGATGGGGATCGCAGCGTTGCGGAGCGCATGCCTGAGAATCACCACTCGCTCCCGCAGCCCCTTGGCCCGCGCGGTGCGCACGTAGTCTTGGGTCAGCACATCGAGCATGGCGGACCTGGTCAGGCGTGCGATCGTCGCCGAGGAGATCAGGCCGAGCGCAGTACAGGGGAGCGCGAGGGAGCGGACCTGGTCGAGCCAGCTTGTATTGTGAAAGCCGCTGAACGGCAATTTCAAGAACGGGATGTTCTCGTTCAAGAACGGTACGGCGAAGATGATCATCAGGATCCCGAGCCAGAACACCGGCATCGAGACCCCGATGATGGCGATCACCATCGACGTGTAGTCGAGCCAGGTGCGACTCCGCACGGCCGAGATGATCCCCGCCCCCACCCCGAGCATCACCGCGATGAAGATCGATCCGATCGCGAGTCGCAGGGTGAGCCAGAAGGCACCGGTGATCACTTCGGAGACACGCTGCCCGGCCTTGACGTCGGACTCGCCCAGGTCCCCGTGCAGGAGCACGTTCCCGAGGTAGCGGCCGTACTGGACCATGAAAGGGTCGAGATACCCGTGCTCTCGGTTCCACGCCTCGACCATACTCGGATCGGCGTGTTGCCCGAGGCGGATGCGGCCGGGATCTCCCGGGATCAGGGCGTTCAGAGTGAATACGATCAGCGTCACGAGGAGGATCACGGGGATCACCCCGAAGAGCCGCTGGACTGCGTAGCTCAGCAACGGAGGAACTCGACCTTCATGAACCGGGCTACTGGGAGGTCACCGGAACGACCTCGACCCGATCCCAGGGGATGTGAGATCCCCCCGCGCTGTCATCGTCCATCGCGGTCGGGGCAAATTTCTCGAGGTACGGCTTCACCAGTATTCCCTCGTTGGTCGAGGTGAGGAAGAGCCACGGCCAGTCCGCCATGATGATCTCCTCCGCTTCACGCAGGATGCCGAGCCGCTGCTCGGCGTCGGTCTCCAGATAGCTGCGATCGATGAGGTCGTCGACTTCCTTGCGCTCGTAGAAGGTCACGTTTCCGTTCGGACCGTGGTTGTCGGAGTGGAACAGGAAGTAGAGGAAGTTCTCGGGGTCCGGATAGTCCGCGACCCACCCCATGCGGAAGAACCCCGGCTCACCTGCATCGCAGGCCTCGATGAACGCGGCCCAGTCGAGCTGCTTCAGGGAGACCTGGATCCCCACCTCGGAGATGCTCTGCTGCACCACCTGGGCGATCTTCGCATTGTCCCCCTGCGAGTTGAACCAGAGCTCGACCTCGGGCAAGCCTTCGCCGTTCGGATGTCCGGCCTCCACCAGGAGTGCGCGGGCCTTCTCGAGGTCGCGGACGAACGCGGGGCGCTCCGCGATGTGACCGGGCACTCCGGGAGGGATGATCCCGTTCGACGGTGCGTACCGACCATCCATGATCTTCTCGCAGATGAACACTCGGTCCACCGCCCAGTTCATCGCCTCCCTGAGCTTCCTCGCCTTGTCGCTGTAACCGGCGAACGGGCTCCCCTCCTTCTTCAAGTTGAATCCGTAGTAGAGGAGAGATGCCTGTGGGTACACGAGGACGTCCTCGGCGTGCGGAGAGTTGCGCCAGCGGGGAAGCATGCCCTGGGTCAGGTCGAGCAGATCGAGGTTCCCGGCCTTGTACTCCTCGCCGCGGGTGAGCGGCTCGGGGATCACCCGGAAATGGATCGCGGGAATCTTGGCCGCACCCTTGAAGTAGTCGTCATTCCGCACCAGCTCGAGGCGATCGTTCTCGCGCCACTCGACGAGTCGGAACGGACCGGTCCCGACCGGCTCGCGCGAGAATGCGGTGCCCTTCGCCTCGACCTCCTCGTGCGGCACCACTGCGGCGTTCATCATCGCCATCAGGAACAGGAACGGGTAGTAGGGCTTCTCGAGGCGGATCTCGAGGGTGAGATCGCCGATCGCTCGGATCCCCTCGATCGTGGTGTCCCCCCCGGTGTGACCACGCTCGATCGCCGCTTCCGCGCCGAGGATCGGCTTGACGACGTTCGGGCGCTTCGACGAAGTCGAGGCGAGTCGCTCGAGGGAGTACTTGAAATCGGCGGCGGTCACGACCCGGCCATTGTGAAACCGGACCCCGGATCGAATGTGGAAGGTGTAGACGAGCCCGTCGGGGGAGACGGTCGGCATCGCCTCCGCGAGGTCCGGCACCAGATTCAGGTCTCCGTCGTAGCCGAGGAGAGTGTTGAAGATCTTCGAGGCGATTCCATCGGAAGTGGTGTCCGACACCAAGATCGGGTCGAGGTCGGGAGGGTTCGTCAGGAGTGCGATCCGAATCGATCCGTCGGCGGCGGGGGTGTTCTTCGAGTGGATCGTTCCGCCGGTACATCCGGAGAACGAGAGGCAGCCGGCGGCGAGGAGTGCCGCGGCGAGAATCGCGGAGGTTCGCAACTTCACGGGGGTTCCCACCCTTCAGAGGTCGAGGATCGTGGGTCTCCGTCCGGGGACTCCGGAGCGGAGCGTCACCATACCCCACCCCTGCGATCGTCCCAAGTCCGTTTCCGGACGACCGGTTAGCGGCTTGCGGGCCATCCACGGTTTCGATAAGGTGCCGGGACTGGTGGAACCAGGGTCTCCGCTGTGGGGGTTGCGACGCCGGTGCGGAGTGCCGCTGCTCTGAGTGCTGCTGCTCTGAGTGTTGGCGCAGAGTTACGGGCGCGGCGGGAGCGGCTGTTGCAGTGCGGCGACGGCCGGTCTTTGCTCGTTTCTCGCGACCCCTTTTCCTCTCGAGCGGCCATCCCCCACCCGCCCGACTCGAGGTCCCCGCAAGGAGTACCGATGACCACACGTCTCTCGATCTTGTGCACCTTTGCTCCAGCGATTGCTCTAGCGATGTTCTGCGGAAGTGGATCCCCCGTCGCAGTGGCGCAGGAGATCGGCGAACCGGGGATCGATCTCGGTATTCCACTAGGAACCCCGAATCCGCCCTTCCTCGGCGAGATCCCAAGAGACGCTCTCGTTCAGGAACGCACCGGCACGTACGGCGGAACGCTCGTCTACTCCATCCTCGGGGAGGTCGAGACCTTCAATCCCGTCGAACCGAAAGGCGCGACCAGCCAGGAACTGCGCTCCCTCGCCTTCTCCGGCCTCGTTGGCTACAACAATGGCGCGTGGAAGCCAGAGCCCCTGCTCGCGAAGTCGTGGGAGGTCTCCGAGGATCACCTGACCTGGACGTTCTATCTGCGCGAGGGGATCCGCTGGAGCGACGGCGAGCCGGTCACGATCGATGACGTCGAGTTCAGTTTCCAGGCGATCTTCCACCCGGGCATCCCTTCCTCGATCCGCGATGGTTTCCAGGATGAGCAAGGACGCTACCCGACGCTGGCGATCGACCGGGAGAACCACTCGATCGCCTTCACGACGCACGACATCGATTCGCAGTTCATCATCCACGTCGGAAACGTCAGCATCATTCCGAAGCACCGGTGGAAGGACCACGTCCAGGAGGAGAACCCTACCCTTCTCCAGCAGATGACGAGCGCCGCGGATCCCAAGGACCTCATCGGCTGCGGGCCCTTCGTGCTGACGAAGTACGTGCCGGCCGTGAAGGTCGAATACGAGCGCAACCCGTACTACTGGGAGGTCGACGCCCGGGGGAATCGACTCCCCTACTTCGATCGGGTCGTGGTGGTCCTGATGAAGGACCAAAATCTGCAAGTGCAGAAATTCCTGGCCGGCGAACATCACCTGCTCGACAACCTCCCGGCCGATCGTTTCCAGGAAGTGAACGGCGCGGCCGAACAACCTGGATCCGAGTTCCAACTGATCCGGCTCGGTGTCAGCCTCAACACCAACTGGATCGCGTTCAACCTGCACCCGGGAAGGGACCCCGACACCGAGAAATCCTACGTCTCGGCGGAGAAGCAGCACTGGTTCCACAACCTCGAATTTCGGAAAGCGGTGAACCATGCCCTCAACCGCCAGGGGATGGTGAAGTCGGCTCTCGATGGGCGGGGTAGACCGATCTGGTCGAGCATCACCCCCGGGAACAAGAATTTCTACTGCAAGGATGTGGCGCGATATCCGTACGACGTCGCGAAGTCGAACGGACTCCTCGATGGCCTCGGGTGGAAGGACACCGACGGAGACGGAATCCGCGAGGATGACCAGGGGCGGAAGATCAGTTTCGGCCTGAACACGAACGTCGAGAACAACACTCGCCTCCAGATGTGCAACCTGATCAAGGACGACCTGAGGCAGATCGGTATCGAGGTGAACTTCAAGGCCCTCGACTTCAACGGATTGGTCACGCGGATGCGCGACAGCCACGAGTGGGACATGATCCTGCTCGGCTGGGGCTCTGGGGTTCCCGCCGACCCGTCCAACTCCAAGAACATCAACCGCTCGAGCGGCCGCCTCCATGTCTGGTACCCGCAGCAGCCCCAACCATCCCCGATCGAGTGGGAACGCAAGGTCGACGAGTACGTCGGGCTCCTCGACCGGGAACTCGACGAGTCGATCCGCAAGCAGCACAGCGCCAGCATTGAGATCGCGATCGCCGAGCAGATCCCGCTCATCTACATGGTTGCTTCGAACCAATACGCCCTCGCCAAGCACGAGATCGGGAATCTCTGGCCCAGTTTGCTCCGGCCACAGGTGACCTGGAACATCCAGCAGCTCTATCTGAAGACGAACGCCGGTACCAGGTAGCCCACGCCGCGAGTCGCCGAGGCACCGAGTATCGCGAAGGGTCACCGGGTTGCTGATCTTCACCATCCGTCGTCTGCTCTCGATCCCGCCACTCCTCTTGGGGGTGGCGCTGCTGACGTTCATCCTATTGAAGCTCGCTCCTGGCGACTTCTTCGTGCAGATGGAGATGAATCCGGCGATCTCGAACAACTCGGTGATGGGGGCGAAGCTCGAGGCCGGATTGGTCAAGAAGCTCTCCGCAGACGCGCTCCACGATTTCGGCGAATTCAGGGCGAAGGGTTCGACCTGGGAATTTCGAGCAGACGGGATCTACCGCGACGGGGCCCTGGCCGAGACTCGGAACGCGTCGCAGAACCTGGGAAAGTTCAGCCTGGGATTCTCGAAGTACGAGTGTGACGACGACGGCAACGTCTACGTGAAGGTCGGGATCCTCGAAGGGTTCGCGCGCTGGATCGGGAACGTGGTCCAGGGTGACTTCGGACGCTCCTTCAAATATGCTCGTCCCGTCTTCCCGATGATCCGGGAGAAGCTCTGGAACACGCTGAGCCTCAGCCTCGCTGCGCTCTTCCTGGCTTGGGGGGTAGCCATCCCACTCGGGGTGCTCGCGGCGGTGAAACCGAATTCGCTCTGGGACCACTCGAGCGGCTTCATCGCATTCTTCGGTCTCTCGATCCCCTCGGTATTCTTCGCACTCCTCATGGTGCTGTTCGCGAGCTACACCGGGTGGTTCCCGGTCGGTGACATGGTCGACACCGTCGACTACGACAAAATGTCACTCATCGACAAGGTCTGGGACCGGATCCATCACCTGATCCTACCGACGATCGTGATCGGTACCGGAGCGATGGCGGGATACATGCGCCAAGCTCGGGGCAACATGATCGAGGCACTCGGTCAGGACTATGTCCGGACCGCGCGCGCCAAGGGACTCCCCCAGAAGTCCGTACTGTTCAAGCACGCGCTCCGGAACGCGATCAACCCGCTCGTCACCCTCTTCGGGTACTCCCTCGCGGCCCTCCTCTCGGGGTCGTTCCTGGTCGAGGTCGTGATGAACTGGCCGGGGATGGCCCGGCTGGTGGTGGATGCCATATTCTCCAAGGACGAACCGATGGTGATGGCTTCCGTCATGGTGAGCTCCTTGCTCCTCGTCTTCGGGAATCTCACCGCGGATCTCCTGCTCGCGGTGGTCGATCCGAGGGTGAGACTCTCATGAGCGAGACACCCCAGGTCCACGCAGTGGAGACCGAGGGCCCCGGCCTCCCCCCACCTCGCGGGCCGTGGAAGATGATCTGGATCCGACTGCGCAAGAACCGGGTCGCGCTCATCGGCGGCGGCATATTGGTCTTCATGTACTTCCTCGCGTGCTTTGCCGGGTTCCTTTCGCCGTACGACTTCAATGAAGTCAACACAGACACCACCAGGTACGGCCCGATGCTGTTCGGGGGGAGTCACGTCACCGAGGTCGGTCGCCACACCGTCGAGATCGAGAACGAAGAGCGAGACTACGTCGAAGTCGATGTCGCCCAGTACGAGACGAAGTGGCGCTGGTTCGACGGGGGCCTCACGTTCCGGAACGCGGACGGCAATTTCACCCTGCGACCACACGTCCACGCCCTGCGCGAGGTCGTCTCCTACGACTCCTACGGCGAGACGACGTTTCTTCTCGCAACGGACCCGGAGGTGCGCCTCCCTCTCCGCTTCTTCGTCTCGCGTGGCGAGGACCAGGACTCGCACGAAGTCTTCTCGCTCTGTGGATTCTTCCGAATCTTCGCCCGAACCAAGTTGTTCGGCATCGAGCGCCCCGAAGAGTGGAACACCGACGGGGGCGGCAAGGAGGGTCGTCGACACGCGGCCGTCTATCTCCTCGGGTCCGACCACAGCGGTCGAGATCTGCTGACGCGAATCCTCTTCGGCGGACAGGTCTCCCTCTCGGTTGGGCTGCTCGGGATCTTGATCAGCATGACGATCGGGCTCGTCTTCGGTGGCGTCTCGGGCTACTACGGAGGCGTGGTCGATTTCTTCATGATGCGTTTTACCGAGCTGTTGATGGCGATACCCGGGCTCTACCTCATCCTGACCCTTCGCTACGTGATCTCCGACGAGTTGGACAGCCGCGAGACCTACATCATGATCGTCGTGATCCTCGCGCTCGCCGGGTGGGCCGGTACCGCCCGCGTCATCCGCGGCATGGTGCTCTCCTTGAAGGAGAACGAGTACGCGCTCGCCGCGCGTGCCCTCGGCGCCACGGGCCCGCGGGTGATCCTGCGGCACATCCTGCCCAATACCGCGAGCTTCGTGATCGTCACTGCGACGTTGTACGTGCCGTACTACATCCTGGGTGAGGTCGCGCTGAGCTTTCTCGGCCTCGGGATCACGGAACCTGCGACCTCTTGGGGACTCCTCCTGCGCGACGCGCAGAGTTCGCAGGTCTTGAAGTACAACCCTTGGCTGGTGACCCCCGGGTTGTTCATCTTCGTCGCCGTGCTCGCCTACAACTTTCTCGGGGATGGGTTGCGCGACGCGGCGGATCCGCGGGCGGTCCTCGGCAAGAAGAAGTAGCGCCCTACCGCGCGCGCGCGATCGCTTCCAACGCCTCGGGGTTCGCGATGCTCGTCAGGTCGCCTAGGTCCTCTGCGCCGAGGTAACTCTTCTGGATCAGGCGGCGGACGATCTTCGCGCTGCGGGTCTTCGGAAGGTCGTCCACGAAGAGCACCGCCTTCGGGCGGTCGACCTTGCCCAGAGCACGGACCACCTGCTTCACGAGTTCTTCGCGGAGGGATTCGCTCTCCTTGCTGCCCGGGTGCAGGACGACGAAGCAAACCACCTCGGTCCCCTTCAACGTGTCCGGGACGCCGATCGCGGCAGCCTCGCTCACCGCAGCGTGCTCGATCAACGCCGATTCGATCTCGCCGGGGCCGACGCGCCGTCCTGCGATCTTGAGGGTGTCGTCCGCGCGCCCGAAGAGGTACCAGTGCCCTTCCTTGTCGACGAGCGCCCAGTCGCCGTGGTTCCAGACGCCGGGGTAGCGCGACCAATAGGTCTCGAGGTACTTCTCGTCGTTCTTGAAAAGGCTGCGGGTCATCGACGGAGCGGGGTGCTTGCACACCAGTGATCCGACCTCGCCGACGACCGAGTGCCCCCCCTCATCGAAGACGTCGACATCCATCCCGAGGCCCGGGCTCTGCAGCGAGGTCTCCCTTATCGGGAGTACGGGGAGTGGAGCGAGGAAGCACCCGACGATGTCGGTGCCCCCGGAGATGTTGATCACCGGGCAGCGGCCCCGCCCCACCCGCTCGGAGAACCACCGGTAGCTCTCCGGGTCCCAAGGCTCGCCCGTCGAGCCGAGGATCCGGAGCGTCTCCATCGGATGGCGCTCGACCCATTCGTCGCCGGAGCGCATCAAGAGCCGGATGGCAGTCGGACTGATCCCGAGGTGCGTCGCGCCGTGCGCCTCGACCATGCTCCACACGCGATCGGGAGCGGGGTGGTCCGGTGCGCCTTCGAAGACGACGATCCCCACCCGATTCAGGAAACACCCGATGATCTCCCAAGGGCCCATCATCCAACCGATGTCGCTGAACCACCAAAAGGTGTCGTGCGCGCGCACATCGAAGTTGTACTTGAGCTCTTTGCCCATCTGGGCCAGGCAACCCGCGTGGGTGTGCACCGTCCCCTTCGGCTTCCCGGTGGTGCCCGAGGTATAGATCATCAGCGCGGGGTCCATCGCCCGCCGCGTCTCGATCCCGGGATCCGGTTCGCTCCCCAGGACGATTTCGTGCCACCAGTGATCGCGACCCTCGGTCCACGGGACTTCGATTCCCAGGCCGACTCGCTCGATTACGATCGAGTGGCGCAGCTTGTCGAGACCAGCCATCGCTTCGTCGGCGGGGGCCTTGAGAGGGAACGGCTTCCCACGTCGCATCGAACCATCCGCGGTGAAGAGGAGCGACACCTCGGCGTCCGCGAGCCGTTCGCGGACAGCGGGGGGTGCGTAACCGGAGAAAATCGGGATGAAGATCGCACCGATCTGCATCGTGCCGAGCATCGCAAAGACCACTTCGGCCACCATCGGCAAATAACAGGCGACCTTGTCGCCCGGTCCGATGCCGAGCCGGCGAAGTGCCGCTGCGACCCGGAAGACTTGATCCGCGACCTCCTCGAACGTGAAGCTCCGCACCGCGCCGTCTTCGCTTTCGGCAGTCAGGGCGCGGCGCGATCCCACCTCCGCCGCCGGTCGAGAGACGCAGTTCAGAGCGATGTTGGTCTCTCCGCCGACGAACCAGTCTGCCCACGGATTCCCTCGGGAGAGGTCGACGACGCGTTCGTAGGGGCGCGTCCATTCGATCCCGAGGTCGCGAACGCACGCATCCCAGAACCACTCGGGGTTCCGCATGGTCGCTCCGATGAACGCGCGAACGCAGCGTTCGGTCTCGACGACATCATCGGGGTCCACCGCGTGACCGAGGGAACGCATCAGAGCGGTGACGTTCGCGCCATCGATCCACTCCGCAGTCGGAATCCAGGCCTCTCGCGGTTTCATTCGCCCGTCCCCGCAGAACCCGCGCCCTCAGGCGGCCTTGCGCGGGTCCGGGCATCGTACGCGGCGGTGATGCGGACGGTGACCGGCCCCGGCACGGGCAACACCTTCCCTGCGATCTTTCGGATCGGCAGGATCCCTTTAAGAGTGCTGGTCAGGAACGCCTCATCGGCCTTCTGCAGATCTTCCGGAGGAAACGCGCCGCGCCGTTCGTTGATCTTCTCTTCGGTGAGGATTTCGAGGACGGTGCGCCGCGTCACCCCGAGGAGAATTCCGCGGTCCTCCGACGTGCACACCTCACCACCCCTTACCCAGAAGATGTTCGAAGTCGTCCCCTCTGCGACCGCCCCATCGACGGTGCACAGGATCCCCTCGTACGCCCCGGCGGCCATCACTTCGCGGTAGGCGAGGATGTTGTTCAGGAAATTCCCACTCTTGATCCGAGGATCGAGGGCGCTCGGTGGATTTCGCCGGACCGTCGAAACGATCACGTCCACGCCCTCGGTCACGAGTGGGTGATTTCCCCGGGGGATCGGCCACCCGAAGACGAGGAGGCGAGGCGCGGGGCAACGTGAAGTGTCGAGACCGAGGGGCCCTTCCCCCCGGGTGATCATCAATCGGAGACCGACGTCGTGATCGGTGGGCCCGCGCGCCGACACGTCCTCGAGAATCGCACGCCAGTCGACACGGGTCCACGGGGTGGAGAGGCCAATCGCCTCGGCGGAGGCTTCGAGACGCTCGAGGTGATCGTCGGATCGGAAGAGTTGACCGTCGTAGCTCCGGAGGGTCTCGTAGATCGAGTCACCGTAGAGGAACCCGTGGTCGAGCACTCCGACTCGCGCCTGGTCGGCGGAGATCACGTGGCCGTCGATCCAGACCCAGAGCGCGCCTAGCTGCACGATCTCTCCTCCTTTGCGGAACGGGGTACCGGAAGCGAGCGGAGTCTACCCCGGCGCTGGGTAGTCTGTCCCCGGCCTCCTCCCGGCAATTCCCGGACCTGGCCCGGTGGTCTGATCGGGCGGTATTCTGTAGTTCGGGGGAGCCACGCTTCATTCTTCGAGAGGACTCAGCGATGGCACCGGTCTCATCGATGCGGGGATGGGGGTCCCGACTCTGGGGGTGGTCGGGAGCGACCGCCGCCGTTCTCGTCGCGGGACTCGTTTTCGCCGGTTGCGCAGCGGACCGAAACTCATTCGGTCTGACCGGGCGCGCGAACGTTCCCACCCTCGGGTTCCCGATCGGCACACCGACCGCGGACAACGTGTCGGTCGTACGCGCGTTCCCCGCGCTCTCTTTCTCGCAACCCCTCTTCCTCACCGCCCCGCCGGATGGGAGCGATCGCATTTTCGTCGTCGAGAAGGGAGGGACGATCCGAGTCTTCCCGAATGTCGATGGTGCGAGCACGACGACTCAGTACTTCAACATCGCCGTCGACACCGATGGGGAGCAAGGCCTCCTCGGACTCGCGTTCTCCCCGAACTACTCGAGCGACGGCGCGTTATACGTCTACTACACCGCTCCGAACGCCCCGCGGCGCTCGGTGGTCTCGCGCTTCCTAGTCAGCAGCGATCCCGATGTCGCCGATCTCGGGAGCGAGGAGATCCTCCTCGAGATCGCCCAACCGTTCACCAACCACAACGCGGGGATGCTCGCCTTCGGTCCGGATGGATTCCTTTACATCTCACTCGGAGATGGCGGTTCTGGGGGCGATCCCTTCGGCAACGCCCAGAACCGCACCACTCTTCTCGGCAGCCTGCTCCGAATCGACCCGGACGGGGGCACCCCGTACGCGGTCCCCGCCGACAATCCGTTCGTCGGAGAGGGGGGCGGGGTCCGGGAGGAGATCTACGCATTCGGCCTGCGCAATCCGTGGCGGTTCAGCTTCGACCGCGACACGGGGGACCTGTGGCTGGGGGACGTCGGCCAAGGAGATCGCGAAGAGATCGATCTCGTCAACTCCGGGGACAACCTCGGGTGGAACCTCTATGAGGGCAATCTCGAGTTCGACAATCCGACCAGCGTTCCGGCGAGCGCGCTCCGCGCACCGGTTCACGACTATTCGCGGATCGAAGGGGCGAGCGTGACCGGCGGCTACGTCTACCGCGGAACCGCCAGCGCCGCTCTCGACGGCGCCTATATTTACGGCGACTTCGCCAGCGGGACGATCTGGGCGCTCCTGTGGGATGGAACCCAAGTCGCCTCGAACACCCCGATCGGCACCGTCGGCAGCGTCGCTTCGTTCGGAGAGGACGAGAGCGGCGAGCTGTTCGCGGTATCGATCGCCGGGACGATCTGGCGATTCATCGAGACGGGACCGCCCCCTCCCCCCCTCGGAGGGGCGCCGACCCTCCTCTCGGAGACGGGGATCTTCGCCGACCTGACGACACTGCAGGTGAATCCCGGATTGATCGAGTACGACGTGCAGGTGGATGAGTGGGCGGACGGCGCTCGCCTGAGGCGTTGGATCTTCCTCCCCGGCACGTCACAGATCGACTTCACCGCCACCAGCGATTGGGAGTTCCCGGTCGGGACCGTCCTGGTGAAACACTTCGAGATCGATCTCGACGCGACCGCGGTGCGGCGCCTCGAGACTCGAGTGCTCGTGCGCGACGTGCAGCAGTGGCGATTCCACCTGTACCGATGGAACCCAGAGGAGACCGACGCGGAGCTCGATATCGATGGGCACGACGAGTCCTTGACGGTGGACACCGACGCCGGACCGCTGACCTTCAACTGGCACTACCCAGCCCCGGCGGAGTGCGTCGCGTGCCACTCCGGTGCGGCCGGCAGAGTGCTCGGGGTGCGCACCCGTCAGATGAATCGCGACTTCGCGTTCCCGAAGACGGTGGACAACCAGCTGCGCGCTTGGAACCACGTGGGTCTCTTCACGACGAACATCGGCGCCGCCCCGCTCTACCCACTCTTCCCCGATCCATTCGACCCCGGCACCCCCCTCGCGACCGCCGCGCGGGTCCTGCTCGCGATCGACTGCGCGATCTGCCACCGCCCGGGGGGGAGCGCTCCGGCGGGGATGGATCTCCGCTTCGACGTTCCGAGCGACGCCAAGCAGCTCATCGGAGTCGCGCCGAGTTCGGGGGACCTCGGCCTTCCGGGCGCGCTTCTGGTGACTCCGGGGGACCGGACGATGAGCATCCTCTACGAGCGGATGTCGCGGCTGGATGCGACGCGGATGGCTCCGACCTCGGGGCGACTCGATGAGTCTGGTCTGGAGATCATCGGGGATTGGATCGACGGGCTGCCGTAGGGAGTGGGGTGCCGGTCCCCTACCCCGTGACGAACTCGCGGGCTCGGTCCGCTTGCGAAAGGATGTCCTCGCCGAGTTGAGCTCGCTCGATCCCTGCGAGCAGCGGGACGAGGTGGACCGGGAGATCACCCAGCGGCGCTGCGGATCCCACGATTCGCGGGCGACCGAGTCGGTTCGCGAGCTCGTTCCCGAGCGAGACGATCTCGACCGCCCTACGCATCTCGGGATCCGACTCTTCCCACTCGGGTGGACCCGCGGCGGCATCGTGGTGATCGCGGATCACGTGCCGGACGAGCGGTGGGAGCGACCAATGCTCCGCGAGCCACGCCCCGAGCAGCGTATGTTCGACGCCGATCGCAGTCCGCTCCGCCTCGAGGGGATCCACCGACTCCTCCAGGACCAGTCGCTCCGCCTCTTTCGCCTCGGCGGTGAGGTAGCGTCGGGCGACGAGCACTCCGATGTCGTGGAGAAGCCCCGCAGTGAAGAGGTCATCCTTGATCGGGAGACGGTTCATCTCGCAGAGGTGGCGCGCCGCACATGCCGTGACCAGCGAGTGCTCCCAGAACTGAGTCGCGGCTTCGTCGTTGCCGAAGGCGCCGCGGACCGAGACGCTGATCGCGAGCGAACGGACCGAGTTGAAGCCGACCAGCGTGATCGCGTGCTTCAGGGACGACACGGGGCGGGGAAGCGAGTAGAAGGCCGAGTTGACCAGCTTGAGCACTTTGGCCGAGAGGGCCTGGTCGTGTTCCATCACCTTCGCCAGGTCTTGGCTCGAGGAATTCGGGTTTTCGGCGACCTCGGTGAGGCGAGCGATGACGAGCGGGAAGCTCGGGATGTCGTAGATCCGCTGCACCACGCGCTTCAGTCGCGCGTGGGCGCTGTGATCGGGCACGCCCGTGCTCGGCTGCATTCCCGCGACCCCCGGTGAAAGCCCTCGCCAGAACGGACCCGTCGGTGGACGGAGTCCTCCCTGGAAGAGTACCCCGGAGGGCAGAATCGAGCCGGTGGGCTCGATAGGGCGAGCCGAGATCACCCCTCCTCGAGGAGTGCACCCACCGAGGCGAGGGGCGCGAGGCCCCGCTCCGCCAGCTGCTCTCCGACCGAGGAAAAGAGCCCGAGACCGTGAGGTCCGAAGGCCCCGGCGGCGGCGATGCGCCCGGCTCGGCTGCCGAGAACCACTCCCGCAGGGTCGCAGGCCAGGCGAGGCAGAGCACGCCCCCGGCGGACCCCTCCGTTCACGATCCACGGGAACCGATCTGCCTCGGCACGACGGAACTTCTCGAGGAGGGTCCAGTCGACGGCGCAGTCCCCTCCGAGCTCCCCGTCGACGGCGAGCTCGAGCTCCCACTCCGAAGCGCCGATGGGGGTGAGAGTGGCACGAGATTCCGGAAGCCACACCACCGTTCCCCCTTCCTGCGCCGTCGCGAGCTCGAACGAATGCACGATCTCGACCCGCCAATCGTGGCGCACCCCGAGGGAGTCGAGGAACCTTGGGTTGTCGGCGCCGGCGGCGAGATGAACCCGCGCCGCCCGCCCCGCCCGCCCCTGAGCGGTGACGTGAACCCCGTCCTCTGCCTCCCGGAGTTCCAGGACCTCGGTGTCCAGGAGCAATCGACCGCCTTGTGCCCGGATCCGCGCATGGAGTGCAGAAATGATGGGCAGAGTCTCGATCGCACCGTCCGCGGGTGAGAATCGGGCATCCGTGGACGGGGTGAGCTCCCACGGGAAGCGCTCGGCGACCTCAGACGGAACCAGGCGCTCACACCCGGGGGGTGTCGCCTCGTCCGCGGGAATGCGGAGCGAGCCGCACCGGAGGAAGGGGAGCTCTTCATCGAGGTACTCCCGCCCCCCTTCGAGGAGGACTCGTCCCCGGTCCTCGAGTGCGGTGAGGGCGGGATGTCCGTCGCGGATGACGGCCCCGGAGCGCCCCGGGCGCCCAGCGCTCAGCGCTCCACCGCGCTCGGCCACCCACACCCCTCGAGCCCCGCGCCGGAGGAGGTGGTCGGCGGTCGCGAGCCCGAGCAGGCCAGCGCCGACGACGAAATGCTCGCACTCGAACGGCTTCACTGCTCCCTCCTTCCCGTCCGCCGGAACGTACGCGGGGGGATCGTCGAAATCCAGGGGGCTGGCCCACCCCAGCTCGCTCCGTATCGAGTCCTTGCCTGGACGGGACACCTCTCTCTTGGCAACATCGCCGCGCCTCGACCCGGAAGGGAGACCCTGTGCCGCGCAAGCCGCGCTCACGAGTCCCATGCGTCCTCCTCGTCCTCCTCCTGATCCCGCTGACGGGTTGCATGGACACTCCGGATCGGACCGGGGATCCGCGCCGGGATCTCAAGAGTTCCGATGACACGGTCAAGGTCCTCGCCGCTCAGGAAGCCGCGCGTCGGCGCGATCCTTCCCTGATCCCCCAGCTCATCGACCTTCTCTCCGATGACGAGTTGTACGTGCGCCTCAATGCCCACATGGCGCTGGGTGTACTCTCGAACCAGAAGCAGTTCGGCTACTTCTATCTCGACCCCGCGAAGAAGCGCGCCGAGGCCATCCGCCGCTACCGGGAGTGGTTCGAGGCGACCGGAGGGGTCGACCCCCCCGCCGGGACAGCGGGGACCGCTCCCCCGACCCCTTAGCGGACGTCCGCCGCTTCAGCCCCACTTCCTCCTCGCCGATATGGGGAAGGAGAACCGTTCCGCGGTGGGGAGCCGGCAGATGTTCCGAAGGAAGATGGTCGCAGTCGGTGAGTGGGGCACCTCCATCGGCCACGCTCTCTACTGGATCGTCCCGCAGACTTTCCGGCGACGGCGAGGGCACGTCCCCCCCGTGCGGGTGTTCGAGCAGCTCGACCGGTTCGCGATCGGGGTGCTTCCCCTCCTGATCGTCGTGCTCGGTTTCGTCGGGATGATCCTCGCCCTGCAGCTCGCAACGATCCTCAAACTTCTCGGCGTGGTCGAGTTCCTCCCCGACATCGTCGGCGTCGCGATGGTCCGAGAGATGGCACCGCTCCTGGTCGGGATCGTGCTGGCCGGCTTCGCCGGGGCTTCGATCGCCAGCGAGATCGGCAGCATGAGAGTGTCGGAGGAACTCCGCGCCTACGAAAGCTTCTCGATCCCCCCCACCCGTTACCTGCTCGCCCCTCGACTGGTCGCGATCGCGATCGCCGCCCCCCTGGTCACCGCGTTCGGCTTCTACGTGGGGATCGGCGGGGGTCTGCTCATTTCGGAGGGAGTGCTCGGCATGGAGGCGGGACAGTACCTGACCCGAACCGCGATGGCCCTCGGCATCGAGGATGTCCTCCTCGGTCTCCTGAAGGGAGAAGCATTCGGGATCGTCGTGGTCTCGATCGCTTGGTTCGAAGGGAACCGCGTCACCGACGGAGCGACCGGCGTCGGCCGCGCGACCACGGCTGCGGTCGTCAAGTCGATCGTCGCGGTGATCGCGACCGACCTGCTGCTGACGATGCTCTTTTTCCAGATGGGATGATGATGACCGACGACATCACGGTCGCCTCGTCCCCGGTCGAGGTAGCCCCGAAGGAACCAGGCGACGCGCGTGACATCGTGGTCCGCATCGAGGACGTGCACGTCTCCTTCGAGGGGCGCGAGATCCTGCGCGGGATCGACCTCACCGTGCGACGGGGCGAGACGCTGGTGATCCTCGGCGGCTCCGGGTGCGGGAAGTCTACGCTCCTCAACTGCCTCACCGGCACCCTCGTCCCCACGCGCGGGAGCGTGGAAGTGCTCGGCTCACGAGTCGATGAACTCGATGCCGCGGCCCTCGACGCACACCGCGTGCAGGTGGGATTCCTGTTTCAGCACGGGGCACTGTTCGAATCGATGACGGTCCGCGAGAATCTCGCCGTGGTCCTCCACGAGCACACCACGCTCACCGATGAAGAGATCGACATTCTGATCAAGATGAAGCTCGAGCTCGTCGGGCTGAGGCAGGCAGTCGACCTGCGCCCCGCGCAGCTCTCCGGTGGGATGCGGAAGCGCATCGCACTCGCTCGCGCGCTCTCCCTCGATCCCCCGCTGATGCTCTACGACGAACCGGGGGCCGGCCTCGACCCCATCTCCCTCGCATCGGTCGACCGGATCATCGCGACCCTGGCCCGCGTGCTCGGCATGACCTCCCTGGTGGTCACCCACCACATGGAGAGCGCGCTGCGCATCGCGGACCGTCTGATCTTCCTCCACGGCGGGCAAGTGATCGCCGAGGGTACTCCCTCGCAGTTCCGTGAACACACCGACCCGCGCCTGAGACAGTTCCTCGACGGCGACGCCGAGGGTCCGCTCAACGAGCCCGGACTCGACGACGACTACGCCGTCTCGCTCCTCGGAAAGGAACTCGCCCAGTGACCCGCTCCGACCCGCGCTTCCGCGTCGGCCTCGTGCTGACGGTGTTCTGCGCGCTCCTGTTCGTGCTGGTCTTCTCCCTCGACGGGACCCTCTCCTTCATCAAGGGGAGCTCCCGCGTGAGGGTTCGATTCTCGACCGCACAGGGGCTGATGAAGCACGACCCGGTGCACTTCCACGGTGTGCCGTGTGGGCGAGTCGTGGAGCTCATGTTCGATCCTCCCCGCGCGAATGGGATCGCTCGGGCCGAGACGGAGTCGCCGACGATGGAAGAACCCGAAGTCTCGGTCCTGCTGACGCTAGAAATTCCCCCGCACGTCCGGGAGTACCTCCGTCGAGGCTCCCGCGCCTCGATCGAGAAAACTCTGACCGGTGTGACCGTCGTCAGCCTCCAGCAGGGGAGCGGGCTTCCACTCGCGGACGACGAGATCCTCGTCGGAGCGAACGAGGCGACGATCGCCGACGTGACGGGAGCGATGGCGGTCGCGGTGAGGAGCCTCGCGCGCATCCTCGGCGACCTCGAGCCGGTCGCCGCCACGCTCCGGGAAGAGGGGACGCTGACCGCCACGTTCTCCCGTTTCTCGGAGGCGGCGGAGGAGATCAGAGATCTGGCCGCCTCGATGCAGCGCACTACGCGAGACCTCGCGGAACCGTTGAAGGAGCTGACCGAGCGCGCGGGAGTGGTCATCGATGAACTCCAGCGCAGCGTGCAAGAGGTCCCGGACACCCTCGCCGAACTGCGTGGATCGATCCGTCGGGCCGGAGAGGTCGCGGACGATGCGCGGAGGCTCCTCAGCGATTCCGGCCCGCACTGGCGCTCGACGAGTGAGGACATCGCCCAGGCCGGCGCAAACCTGCGTGCGCTCTCATCCGAACTCCGCCGCCGCCCCTGGCGCCTGCTCAAGTCGCCCAATTCGAAGGACGCGGCAGCGATCGACCTCTACGAGACCGCATCCCGGTACGCCGACGGCGCGCTCGAGGTGCGCCGAGCGCTCGAGTTGGTGCGCGGGGCGCTCGAGCGCCGAAGCTCGGACGCCGAAGCGAATCGGCATCTAGCGGAAGCCCTTGCGACTCTGGAGGCGAGCGTCGCGAACCAAAGTGCGACCGAACAGGCATTCTGGGAGAGGATGGGGGCGATCGAAGACTAGGACTTGGGGTGTGCGTCGATCGCGGCCCCGAGTACCCCTTCGAACCGCCCCTCCAAGTCCGCCGGGAACCCCTCCACCGCTCTCGTCGCCTTCCCCTTCTCGTCCAGCCAGAGGAGCGCCGGCCACTCTCGCCACGGGCGGAACGCCTTGCGCAGCGAGACCGTCGGCAGACCGATCGGGAGCGTCACTCCCATCTCCTGGCGGTAGAGCGCGAGCTGCTCGAGCTGGTCCTTCTTCGTCTTCCCCGAGCACTCGACGAGCACCAGCGCCCGGAAGCGCTTGGTACCCTTCTTCGCGTGCTCGATGAAGGTATAGAGCGCCGTGAGATCTTGCGGGTCCCCCGCGCGGACGATGAGGATGGCGAACGGGAGGCCTTTCCCCTCCGCGCACTGGTGCTCGACCCCTTGGTCGTCGCACCAGTTCGCCGCGGAGAGATCGTGCCCCGGCAAAGTTCCCTTCTCCCGGCGATCCCGCCACGCCTGCCCGAATGTTTCGAGGGCGGCACGAAAGCTCTCGTCCTGCTCGCGCAGCGCAGCGAGACCCGCATCCGCCGGGAACTTCTCCGGTTCTTTCCAGCCGCGTTCCGCGGCGGCGCCGAGCGCGACGATGCACTGCGGACCTTCCCCGAGATCCGCGTGGGCGAGTGCGAGGTAGTACCGGGGGAGCATCCCGTCCGGATCCCGTTCGATCATCGCAGTGAAGTGCGTCTTCGCCTCGGCGGCCTTCCCCTTCCGGAGGAGGCCGATCCCCTTCTGGAGTTGTACGAGGGGGCTCTTGCCCATCCCCTCACCCGTGCCGCCCCCCCCGGGGAGCTGCGCGCTCGCGATGCTGGTCGCCAGGAGCAGGCCCACTCCGAAGAATCCCGCCTGTAGCGCTCGTACGATTCTCATCGAGTTCCTCTTCATCGGTCTTTCACGCCCCCACTGCGGTCTCCCGGCGCAATCGCTCGGCGAGGTAGCGGCCGGTGTGACTCGCCGCGAAATCCGCGATCTTCTCGGGGGTTCCCGTCGCTACCACGGTACCACCTCCATCCCCTCCCTCAGGACCGAGGTCGATCACATGGTCCGCATTCATGATCAAGTCGAGGTCGTGCTCGATGACCACCACAGTGTCGCCCCGCTCGACCAATCGGTGCAACATCCCGACGAGTCGCCGCACGTCCCCGAAGTGAAGCCCGGTGGTCGGTTCGTCGAGGATGTGCACTTTTCGGCCGCTGGACGGTCGGCCGAGTTCCGCCGCGAGGCGGATCCGCTGTGCTTCCCCCCCCGACAGGGTCGTCGACGACTGACCGAGGGGTAAGTAGCCGAGTCCGACCTCATCGAGCGCCTCGAGGAGCGGTGCGACCTTGGGGATGTTCTCGAAGAGGACCCGCGCTTCGCTGACCTCCATGCCGAGCACATCGGCGATCGTCGCGCCCTTGAAGCGCACTTTCAGGGTCTCTTCGTCATAGCGCCGCCCTCGGCAACGTTCACAGGTCACCCAGACATCGGAGAGGAAATGCATCTCGACGAGGATGCCCCCTTTTCCTTCGCACTCGGAGCAGCGTCCGTCCGCCACGTTGAAGCTGAAGCGCCCCGGGCCCCAGCCGCGCGTTTTCGCTTCCGCCGTCCGGGAGAAGAGAACGCGGATCGGCGTCAGGATCCCGGTGTAGGTCGCGGCGTTCGAACTGGGGGTTCTCCCGAGCGGGGTCTGATCGATCACGCCTACGGACTCGAACGCATCGGCCCCCGTGAGGCTCTGGTGCGCACCGGCGGGCTGGCGTGCGTCGTGCAGGCGATGCGCGAGCGCGCGAGCGAGGATATCCATGCCGAAGGTCGACTTCCCCGATCCGGAGACCCCGGAGATCACCGTCAGGGTTCCGGTGGGGATCGAAACGTCGATGTTCTTGAGGTTGTTCGCACGGGCGCCGCGCACGATGAGAGCCCCCCCATCTCCCGGACGACGCCGTGCGGGGTAGCCGACTTCCTCGAGACCGGAGAGGTACCGCCCCGTCGCCGACCGCGGGTCCCGACGGAGCGCCTCGGGGGTCCCCTCGGCGATGATCTCTCCCCCGCGGGCCCCCGCCTCGGGGCCGAGTTCGATGATGTGGTCCGCGCGGCGCATCGTCAGTTCATCGTGTTCGACGACGACGAGAGAGTTCCCGTGATCCCGCAGACTCTCGAGCGAGCCGAGGAGCCGTTCCCGATCTCGGGGATGGAGTCCGATCGTCGGTTCGTCGAGAACGTAGAGCACGCCGATGAGATGATTGCCGATCTGGGTGGCCAGACGGATGCGCTGAGACTCGCCCCCCGAGAGGGTTTCGGTCCGGCGATCGAGTCCGAGATAGCCGAGTCCGACCGCGTCGAGAAAGCGCAGCCGCCCGACGATCTCCTGGTGGACCTCATCGACGACCTGCTGCTGCCACCCGGAGAGTCGCAGCGTCTCGAAGAACTCGATCGCCTCCGACACCGAGCGTCGCTCGACGAGGTGGATTCCCTCTCCCCCCACGCGGACCGCGAGGAGTTCCGGCCGCAGCCGCCCTCCCGCACACCCGCGGCACGGCTGGGCCGACATCCGATCCTCGAGGGCCCGCCGCCACGAATCGGAAGCGGTGCGCACGTGCCAACCCCGCACGCACGCGCGGAGGCCCTCCCACTTCGTCCCGGTCTTCTTCCTGGTCCGCCCGCTGCCGGTCATCGAACGGAAAGTGACGGGGTGCACCTCATCGTCGGTGCCATCGAAGATCTCGGCGAGGAGTGGCTTCGAGTACTCACGGACCGGAGTGGTCGTCGTGAGACCGGCGCGATCCCGCAGGTGCTCGATCACCGAGCGGACGCGACCCTGCTTGCGGGAGATCCAACTCCCGAGCCGATGCTCCATGGCGCCGCCATGGAACGGGAGACCGGGATCGGTGAACAGCAGGGTCGGGTCGAGGTCTCGTTCGGTCCCGATCCCTTGGCACTCGGTGCAAGCCCCCGAATGGTGGTTGAAGCTGAAGAGCCGCGGCGTCAACGGCTCGCCGAGCCCGCCGTGCCCCTCGGGACAGCTCGGCCGCTCGTGAAAGCGGAGGACCGTCGCGCCATCGCGGGTCCGGGCGGCCATCTCGCCTCCCCCTCGACGATAGGCTTCCTCGACGCTCTCCGAGAGGCGTCCTCCTCCGACGCCGGATGGGCGAAGCCGGTCGATCACCAGATCGGCGCCGGCGAGGTTCGTCCCTTCGTCGAGCGCTTCGAGGCGGCACTCCTCTCCATCGATGATCACCCGGGCGAATCCGGCCGCGAGCAGCTCTGAAGCCTTCGGTGCGACTCCCCCCGCGTGCGGATGGACCGGAGCGAGCAGGTAGCTCGGCTCGTCCCCGAGCTCCGCGGCGATCTGCCGAGCGGCCGCGGTCGGCGTCGTCGCCACCAACTCCGCATCGCAGATGAGGCAGTGAGGTGTGCCCGCCCGAGCGTAGAGAAGTCGCAGGTAGTCGTGGATCTCGGTGCTCGTCGCGACCGTCGAGCGTGGTCCGCCGCCGCGGCCGGTCTGGTCGATCGCGATCGCCGGAGCGATCCCCTCGACCCGATCGACGTCGGGCCGGTCGAGCCGACCGAGGAATCGGCGAGCGTAGGTCGAGAGGCTCTCGACGTAACGACGCTGTCCCTCGGCGAACAGGATGTCGAAGGCGAGTGTGGTCTTCCCCGACCCGCTCGGACCGGTGACCACGGTCATCTTGCCCCGCGGCACCTCGACGGTCAGGTTCTTGAGGTTGTGCTGGCGAGCGCCGACGATCTTGAAACGGTCATCGGGCTCGAGACCCGCCCCGCGACGGCGCCCCTTTCTCGCGGGAGGCGCGCAACGTCCCTCGAGCGCTTCGGCGAGCGCCACCGCGGTGGCGCCGTCCCCCTCCGCGACCTGCTCGGGAGTGCCTTCTGCCACCACTCGACCTCCCCCCGCACCGCCATCGGGGCCGAGGTCGATCACCCAGTCCGCACACTTCACCACGTCGAGGTTGTGCTCGATCACGATGACGGTGTTGCCCCCATCGACGAGACGCTGCAGGCATTCTAGGAGGCGGCGCACGTCGGCGAAGTGCAGCCCGGTGGTCGGCTCGTCGAGGATGTAGAGGGTGTTCCCGGTGGCGCTCTTCCGAAGCTCCGAAGCGAGCTTCACCCGTTGCGCCTCCCCGCCGGAGAGGGTGGTGCTCGGCTGTCCGAGTCGGACGTAACCGAGGCCGACTTCGACCAGTGTCTCGAGCGTCCGGTGGATCTTCGGGATGTCGCGGAAGAACTCCCGCGCCTCTTCGATCGGAAGGTCGAGGATCTCGGCGATGCTCACTCCGCGCCAACGGACCGCGAGGGTTTCCTGGTTGTAGCGCCGCCCGTCGCACTCCTCGCAGGTGACTTCGACGCTCGAGAGGAACTGCATGTCGATGGTGATCACGCCGGCGCCCTGGCAGTGCTCGCAGCGCCCTCCCTTGACGTTGAAGCTGAAGCGCCCCTTCTCGTACCCGCGCGTGCGCGCCTCGGTGGTGCGCGCGAACAGGGAGCGAATCTCGTCGAACACCTTCGTGTAGGTTCCCGCGTTGGAGCGAGGGGTGCGGCCGATCGGGCTCTGATCGATCCGGATGATCCGATCGATGTGCTCGAGACCGTCGACGCGATCATGATCGCCGGGAGGATCGGTCTGCAGACCGAGATGCTGCACCGAGGCGCGCTCGAGAATCCCCTGGACCAGCGTCGATTTGCCCGATCCCGAGACGCCGGTCACCGCGATGAAGAGACCGATCGGAAACTCGACGTCGATATTCTTGAGGTTGTGCTGACGCGCGCCCCGAACGACCAGTTTCTCCTCGTCCGGGAGGCGTCGCTCATCGGGGAGCTCGATCCGTGCTTCCCCGGTGAGGAACTTTCCCGTCAGCGACTCCTTGTTGGCACGAACTTCGGTCAGGGTTCCCTGGGCGACCACGCGCCCGCCGTGAGTCCCCGCGCCCGGCCCGATGTCGATGATGTAGTCTGCGGCCTCGATCGTCTCGCGATCGTGTTCGACGACGAGGACGGAGTTTCCCAGATCGCGAAGTCGGCGGAGAAGGTCGAGGAGTGCACGATGGTCCCGGGAGTGCAGCCCGATCGACGGCTCGTCGAGGACGTAGAGAACCCCCCGCAGTCCCGAGCCGAGTTGCCCCGCGAGCCGAATCCGCTGCGCTTCGCCGCCGGAGAGAGTGTCGGCGGAGCGCGCGACCGAGAGGTAGCCGAGGCCGACCCGCGCGAGGAATTCGAGTCGCTCCACGATCTCCGGGAACAGCATTTGGCCGATCTGCGCTTCCCGCTCGGTCAACTCGAGTGCGCGGAAGAACACGAGGCTCTGTTCGACGGTGTCCCCGACCACGGCGTCGATCGTCCGATCGCGAAAGCGCACGGCACGCGCCTCGGGGCGGAGCCGCGCGCCCTCACAGGCGGGGCAAGTGCGGAGCGGAAGAAACTTGAGGAGCTCCCACGCGCCGGTCCGGGCGAATGCCTCTTCGACCAGCGCCGCCAGTCCTGGAAAACCATCGCCCGCGGGGCGGACTCCGTGGCGCCGCCGCCGCCCGCGCTTCACGCCCGCTCCCTTCTCCCCCTCCCAGAGCGTGCGCCGCACGGCCGCGGGAAGCTTCGCGAAGGGTTTCTTCGGGTCCCCTCCCCACGCCTCGACCCGCTTCCCCAGATCCGCCGGCGTGATCCCGAGGTACCGGTAGTTCTTCGCGGCGCGCGGCAGCACGATGGCCCCACCCGCGAGCGAGAGGCTCGGGTCGGGAACGACCGCATCGAGATCGGCGAGCCGCGCCCGGCCGAGTCCATCGCAGCGCGAGCAGGCGCCTTGGGTCGAGTTGAAGCTGAAGAGACGCGGCTCGAGCTCGGGGAGGCTGATGCGGCACTTCGGGCACGCGAAGCGGCTCGAGATCAGGTGTGGCTCCCCGTCGACGATCAGATCGAGAAGCCCGTCCGCGAGCGCGATCGCCTTCTCGACCGATTCGGCGAACCGAGAGCGGCGCGCCGGTTCTAGGCGCAGACGATCGTAGATCACCTCGATCGTGTGTCGCTCGTAGCGGGCGAGACGGATCTCCTCGTCGAGCCGCCGCACTTCGCCGTCGATCCGCACGCGCACGAATCCCTGCTCCTTGAGCTCATCGAGCTCCTTGCGATACTCCCCCTTGCGTTCGAGCACGACCGGCGCGCAGACGATCACGTCACGCCCGGACCAGTCGAGGTACGCCTCCTCGACGATCTGATCGACCGATCGCCCCTCGATCCGATCGCCGCACTTCGGGCAGTGAGGGATCCCGAGCCGCGCGTAGAGGAGCCGCAGGTGATCGAGGATCTCGGTGATCGTCCCGACGGTCGAGCGGGGGTTGCGCGAGATCGTCCGCTGGTCGATCCGGATCGTCGGGCTGAGACCTTCGATGTGCTCGACCTTGGGACGGTCCATCTTGCCGAGGTACTGGCGCGCGTAGGGGGAGAG
>JAQBGV010000072.1:0-2730 GCA_032128395.1 Planctomycetota bacterium
ACGTTCGAGGTCCGCTTTAGCACTTGGGGAATCGCGGCAACCACGGTATCGAGCCCCTGATAGGTTGATCTGGTTGACGGGGTCGAGACCGACCCGGTCCATGATGTACTCGACCCGCTCGCGCCGCTCCGCCTTCGTCCCCATCCGGTGGATCAAGGGACCCTCGCCGATGATCGCCCCGATCGTCATCCGCGGATTCAGCGAACCGTACGGATCCTGGAAGATGATCTGTACGCGACGACGGAGCATCCGAAGCTCGTAGCTCCCCATCGTCCGCACGTCGCGACCGTTGAAGTGAATGCTCCCGGAGGTCGGCTCGAGCAGCCTCAGGAGGGTTCGACCGACGGTGGTCTTGCCGCAGCCGGACTCCCCGACCAATCCGAGGGTCTCCTTTCGAGCGAGGGAGAAGCTCACCCCGTCGACCGCCTTGACCTGCGCCACCGTGCTGTTGAACACGCCCTTCTTGACCGGGAACCACTTCACCAGGTCGGTCACCTCGAGAAGGGGTCCAGCGTACTCGGGCTCGCCGCGTGCGGCATCGCGGGTCTTCTTCGAGGCAGGAGCGGACTCGCTCATCCCTCCCTCCCTTCGAGGAGTGGATGGGCTTCCTCGATCTCTCTGACGCGCCAGCAGGCGACGGTGTGATCCTCGCTGATCACTTCGAGCTCGGGCTCCTCGGCGCGGCATCGATCGCTCGCATGAGAACACCGCGGCCAGAACTTGCAGCCGGTCGGGAACTCGAGAGGATTCGGGACGCTCCCTCGGATCACCTCGAGAAGTTCTCTCTCCTGCCCGACCCGGGGGAGCGAGCGGAAGAGTCCGACGGTGTACGGGTGCTTGGGGGAGAGGAAGAGTTCCTCGACCGGCGCGTACTCGACGACTTTCCCCGCGTACATCACGGCGACGTGGTCGGCGGTCTCGGCGATCACGCCGAGGTCGTGGGTGATCAGCAGGATCGCCATCCCCTCCTTGCGTTGCAGCTCGGAGAGGAGGTCGAGGATCTGGGCCTGGATCGTCACGTCGAGCGCGGTGGTCGGCTCGTCCGCGATCAGGAGCGACGGCCCGCAGGCGAGTGCCATCGCGATCATCACCCGCTGCTTCATGCCGCCCGACATCTGGTGCGGGTAATCGTCGACACGCTTTTCGGGAGCGGGGATCCCGACCAATTCGAGAAGTTCGATCGTCCGGCTGCGTGCTTCCGACTTGGAGAGTCCCTCGTGGAGTTGGAGCGCCTCCCCGATCTGTTGGCCGACCCGTAACACCGGGTTCAGGCTGGTCATCGGCTCCTGGAAGATCACCGAGATTTCGTTGCCGCGAATCTTCCGCATCTGTCCTTCGGAGAGCTCGAGCAGGTTCACCCCTTGGAACCAGATCTCCCCCGCGACGATCTGGCCTGGGGGCATCGGGATCAATCGCATCACGCTCATCGCGGTGACCGACTTGCCGCACCCCGATTCGCCGACGACCCCGAGGGTCTCCCCCGGCTTGATCGCGTAGTTCACCCCGTCGACCGCCTTCGCGACGCCATCGTCGGTGTGGAACCAGGTGCGCAGGTCCCGAATCTCGAGGAGGTAGTCCGGGTTCGGGCCGGGTTTGCCGCCCGCTTTGGCCGTCACGAATCGCTCCGGAAGGCGATCGCCTCGATCTCGACCGAGACCCCCATCGGAAGGGCACTCACTTCGACCGTGGCTCGGGCTGGCGGCGGATCGGGAAAATGCTTCTCATAGACCGCGTTCATCCGCGGGAACTCGGTGAGGTCGGTCAGGTAGACGGTGGTCTTGACCACGTCACCCAGGTTGCAGCCGGCTGCTGCGAGGACCGCCTCGAGGTTTCGGAGGACCTGCTCCGTCTGCGCCTCGATCCCCGCCGCGATGGCACCGCTGCCTGGATCGAGGGGGATCTGCCCCGAGCAGAAGACGTGGTCGCCGGCGACGATCGCCTGCGAGTACGGTCCGATCGCCGCGGGTGCGCCGTCGGTCCGAACCGGTTCCTTGGTCATGCCCGCTCCGTCTCCTGCGTCGGGAAGCCGGGGAGTATAGCAGGGCGGGATCGGGCATCCACCGGAGCTGGGCACTGCTCGCTTCGGGCTACTTCTGTCCGCACAGGCGCGCCGTGATCTCCTCCGCGATCCCCTCGGGGAGAAAAGAGCGGATATCACCGCCGAAACTCGCGATCTCCTTCACATGGCGCGAGGAGTAGTGAGCGTACTCGAGGCTCGGGAGGACGAAAATCGTCTCGGCCGGGGCATCCTTCGAGAGCGCACGGTTCGTCAGCGCCATCGTGTACTCCGCCTCGAAGTCGGCAAAGGTGCGAATACCGCGCAGGAGAAAACTCGCCCCGACCTCGCGATAGAGCTCGACGACCAACCCATCGAAGGAGACGACTCGGACCCCATCGAGCGATTCCACCAGTTGGCCGAGCCAGCGCACCCGTTCCTCGACCGTGAAGGCGGGATCCTTGTCGCGATTCTCCGCGACCGCGACGACGAGTTCGTCTACCAACGTGCGCCCGCGCCGGATGAGATCGAGATGCCCACGGTGCGGCGGATCGAAGGTACCGGGGTAGATGGCGATGCGCTCTGTCATGTGCCCAGGCTACCGTCCGCGACTGCGAGATCGCAAGGGGGTGAGTCGCTGCGGAACCAGTCTCTCCCCGAAACGCCAGCCCCCAGAGAACATCCGCGAGCCGAGCGAGCGGAGCTCGCCTCGTCGGGGTGAATCGCGAGCGGCT
>JAQBGV010000073.1:0-52242 GCA_032128395.1 Planctomycetota bacterium
GGTTCGCGTACGCGGGGGGGGGGGGGGGGGGCGGGGGGGGGTGGGCATCCCCCCGGGGGGCGCCGGCCGGCGGGGGGCGCCCCTCGAGGGAACGAGCGAAGAAATCGTCTCGATCAGACGGAGACGTTCTCCTTCACGTTCGCTTTCGCGGTGCCCGAGGAGGCGTTGGCATTGCCCATGTTCCCCGAGGACACGTTCATATTCACATTCATGTTTGCCGCGTTCCCGACCCCGCCGGGGACGCAGCTGCAGCAGCACGCGCAGGCAACCGAAGAACCGACCGCCTTGAAGAACATGCCGTAGCATAGGCAGTACATCGCCGGGACGATCATCTTGTCGAACGAAGAAGCACCGTTGATCGACCCCGCGTATGCCACGCAGCACATACAGGCGCCGATCACGCCGCAGTACCAGGCGTAGGTACCGAAGCAGCTCCAGAATCCCGACGCTTGCACCGGATTCACGTCGTTGTTCCCGATGATGCATTGGAACCCGCACCGCCAGATCTCGACGGAGCAGGCGATCACACAACATGCGAGGGCTCCAACACACACGAACAAGAAGGAGTTCATGTTGAAGACCTCAAAATTGATCGCGTTGGCGAGGAACGCGAATGCGGCGACTAGCACCGCGAAACCGAAGAAAACCCGCGCGGGAGACATCGAAGTACCGCTATCGCGCATCGATCCATCCTTCCTTGGAGGCCACAAGGGATCCCGTGACCCCACCCGGATCGAACCGGCGTCCCATACCTCCAGATCGGGACATCGGAAGTCATCGGCCCCGGTCGATGCGCTTCTTGAGGGTCCTCTGCGAGATTTTCGTCCGACTTCTCCGCTGGCCTCCCCCGAGGTCCGGCGGAATGGGGTGGTTGGGCGCTTCATCCCGGCAACTCTGCTTACGCAAGCCGCAAATTCGCAATCAGTTAGGAGACTGGGGGCACGGCGCCGCCGCTCTTCCTCCCCCGTTCGCTCGAACTGGGTTCAGCCCCTCCCGAATCTCGTCGAAGAAGATGACGGGTACACCCCCGAGGACGGATAGCGATGCGAATCCTCTACGACTCTCTGGTCGAACTCGACCTGCCCGACGGCCACGCGCTTCACACCCGTCAGCTCTGTGAGGGGCTCGCCCTCGCCGGCGAGCAGGTCGAGCTCTTCGGACCCCGCAGCTCCTATCGGCCGACGATCCCGGGGATCGAGGTGACCGGGGTTCCCTTCCTCGGCTTCTCCGCGATGCGACTGCGCGCGTATCGCTTCGCGCTCCGCCGTCGGCTCATCTCGCGGATCGAACGAACGCGCCCCGACGTGATCGTGCACAAGCTCTCGCACGCCCTCGCGACGGTGACGGCGATCGCCCGCGCTTCCGGTATTCCCCTTGCGATCGAGTTGAACGGAACGCTCGATGGGGCCGACACCTGGGACGAGCGGATGATCCGAGATGGGCTCCGCGCCACCGCGCGGCTTCCCCGGCTGCTGCTCTTCGGCGTCAGCCCGGAGCTCGGCGAGCGCTATCGCGATCTGGTCGGCTGCACCGACGTCGAGTTCCGGACCTTCGAGAACGGAGTCGACCGAGCACTCTTCTCCGGCCCGGTGGCGACGCGAACCCGCGCTGACCTCGGGATCGCGGAGGAGAGCTTCCTCATCGGCTACCTAGGTTCGGCGAATCCGAAGTACGACTTCGACATCCTCTTCGCCGGGGCATCGCTCGCCCGCGCGCAGGGGCTGGAGGTGGAGTTCCTCGTCG
The DNA here is from genome assembly GCA_032128395.1 of Planctomycetota bacterium. GTDB lineage: Bacteria > Planctomycetota > UBA8108 > UBA1146 > UBA1146 > JAQBGV01. The sequence continues at coordinate 1,744 of JAQBGV010000073.1, forward strand.
TCGCGCCGCTCCCGATGCAGGACCGGGTCCATGAGCTTGCGGAGAGATACGGATTCGAGCGACAGCTCCACACTTCAGATCTCCTCCCACACACCGAAGTGCCGGGCTTCCTCCCGCTCCTCGACTGCGGCATGGTGTTGCTCGAGGAGGACGCCGCGCACATGGCGCCGACCGCCCTCAAGCTGAAGGAGATGTTGCTCGGCGGTGTCCCTTGTCTGGTGAACGTCCCCGAGAGTTGGGCTCGGTGGCCGCTCGCGAGATCGGTCGGAGGACTCCGCGAGGTCAACCCAGGCACGGTTCGGGACCGAATTCTCTCGATCGCGCGCGATCCGGGCGGGGAGATGACTCGGGTGGCGCGGGCGCGCGAGATCATCGAGACCGAATACGACTGGTCGCAGGTCGGGACGCGCTACGCATCGGTGCTCCGCGAATACGTCAGCGGAGCGCTCCCGGCGAGCGGGTGGGTCGCGCAGGAACGCGAGCACGTTCTCTGATCGCCCCGCCGATCACTCGTCCGACCACGAACCGACAGTTCCGTCGAAAGTCTCGCCGCACTCCACCCTCACGCTCGCCCCGTCGCTAGGATGCGGTCGGGAAACCTCGCCCGAATCGAGGTTCTCCCACAGCCTCCTAGCCGCGCGACTCATCCCCCGAGCGCGCTCCCGGAGGAGCTCGCACCGACGGGCTTTGCTTCCTCTTCGATCGCGAAATGGGCGCGAATCCGCTCGAGGAGCTCCGGGCTCTTCACTCCCGCTCGGGGGTAGGCGAGGAGCGACAGGTTCTCGGCGAGAATCTCGTCCGGGTGGATGATGTACCCGGTGTTCTTGCCGATCTGCTCCATGTAGCTCTGTATTGTGAACGGCCACCAACGCACCACTTCGCCCGCCTCATCGACTCGGAGTCGTGGCGGATCGTCGGCGGTGAGCGGATACAGGTGGAACTGGAGGATGGGGAGGACTCCCCCGATCGCCTTCATGAACTCCGGGATCCTCGAGGTGAGGATCATGATCACCTGGCACTCTCCCTCCGAGTCCTCGTCCTTCACCGTGACCGCATGCTCCCACCCCGGTCCGTCGGGATTCGTCAGCCGGATCCGTTCGATCGATTCGGGCAGGGTGACCGGCGGGATCGGGAGGAAACCGACCTCTGCGTACAGCGCGTCCCGTTCCGCGGGGTGGTTCCGGGTGTAGACGTGCAGCGTCTCGTGGACGATGAGCTGTCCGAGGTTCTCTAGACTCCTCTCCGCAAACTGAGAGACCACCCCCGCGGGCAGGATGATGCAGTCGCCGCGGGTGTACGGGGCGTTCGACTCATCTCTTCCGGTGGTACGGATGAATCGCCACCGCTTCGGCACGAGCTTCGGGCACCCGGCCCGACACGCCTCCGCGATCTTGGGGAGGGCGGCGAGGAGGGTGTCCCGCTCCTCCTCGGGCCAGTCGGTCACGTTGTCGACCAAGTGCTTGCGAAACTCGCCGAGAGCTTCATCGCGGGGGAGCGCGGAGAGGTCGCGGTCGACGCGCAGAGAGATCTCGAGGAGGGTCAGCTTCTCGAAGAACGCGTCGGTCGGATCGATGATCGCGACTCTCGCCTCCGAGGCGGTGAGCAGCTCGACGACGATCCCCCCGTCGAGCTCGCGATCGGGTGCACGCTCGGGGCGCGTCGTGGGTTCGTCCCCCCAGGCGGAGAGGACGAGGACGAGGGTGAGGAGTGACGGCATGAGTGCCTCCCATCGGTGACGGGAGGATCATACACGAACGGGGGGAGTGGCTCCGCACAGCGGTGCCTGTCCCCACTGTGTCCCCTCGGCGGGCCGGCCGCCCTCAGCGGAAGATGGGAGAGGCACTGCTGTGCGGAGCCAATCCCCTATCTTCCGAATGGCAGCGTCAGCACGAACCGTGCTCCCGGAGACACCGCCCCATCGAGCCGCAGATCGCCGCCGAGGTCGCGGGCGAGCGCCCTCGAGAGGGTGAGGCCGAGGCCGGCGCCGGGGAGGTTTCCCGCCTCGCGCCCCGCTCGGTCGAAGGGTTCGAACACCCGGCTCGCGCATTCGGGGGCGATGCCCGGTCCGAAGTCGCGCACCGCGATCTCGATCGGGCCGCCACGGTGTTCTGCGGTGATCTCGACGCGGGCCGGCGCACTCCCGGTCGAATACTTCGCCGCGTTCTCGACGAGGTTCGAGAGGATCTGCCCGACGGCATCGGGGTCGGTGAACAGATTCGTCTCGGCTGCTTCGAGTTCGATCGCGAGTTCGAGCCCCCCTCGTTCGAGAGTCTCGACTAACCGGGCGCGGCTTCGTTCGATCAGCGCCCCGACCGAGACCGTCTCCCGGCGGCGCTGCTCTCGCCCCTCTTCGAGACGGGCGTAGGCGAGCACACTCTCGACCAGACCGGAGAGTCGCTGTGACTCGTCGCGGAGCGTCTCGAGGTATTCTTGGCGCTGTGCGGGGTCCTGGACCATGTCGTCGGCGAGCATTTCGGAGTAGAGCTGAAAGGTGGTCAGCGGGGTCCGCAGTTCGTGCGTCACCGCAGAGGCGAATCGACTCCGACGCTCCCCGAAGGCGATGCTCGCCCGCAAAGATGCGAACGCCACCGCGATCGCGCCGAGCACCGCGAGCCACGTCAGGCCGAGCGCGAGTCGGGCCGGAGAGATGATCTCCGCGCTCCCGGGTACGACCGCGGGGAGGATCAACCCGACCGGAATCGTGGCGAGGGAGCACCCGACCCAGCGGAGGTCGCTCGACGCGCGCCCCTCGAGCGGCTGCAGCTTGAGCCCGGCGAGGATCGGCCCGGAGACGGCGAGGAGCTCCGCCTCGAGCGTGCGCCAGTCGGCGACGAGCCCCTGCACCCACACGCCGTCGGGGGCGAACACCCGGCGCAAGAGGATGAGCTCGTACCCCACGGAGCCTCTGCGCCAGGTAGGGAGGAGTACCCCCGTTTCGGCCACCCGCGGATTCACGCTGTTGAGGAACGCGGCGTCATCGTTCGCGCCACGCATGCTGCGCGCCTTGAGGGCTGCCGAGTTTCGGCGATTCTGGGAGTAGACATCGATGGACTGGGCCGGATTGCGATATTCGCCAGGAACATCGGGCTGACCGACGGATCCCAGAGCGACCGTATTTTGTTGTTGCTGCTGCGAGGGCACCGGCCCGTTGTCGGTCTGCATCCACTCGACCTGCTGGGGAACCACGAGGGTCGAGCAAGTCTCCATCTCGGCGAGTTTCACCACCTGAGACATGTCGTTGTCGTCGACCCACTGTTTCGTCTCGGCGATGAGTTCCGGGGCGGGGCACATTCCCGTGTGCGGCGGCGTGTCCGCGGGGACGGTCGGGAGCAGCGTCGTCTCCCCGGTCGGGCTCGATTCGAATCGGCAGGTGAAGAAGGGGACCGTCTCCGCGACGAGCGGAGTCGCGAACGTCTGGCCGGGAAGGGGCGTGAACCAATTCTCCCCGGCGAGGCGGTCCGCCTCGTCGTCGAGAATCTGCCCGAGCCAACCATCGATGGTCCAGAGCGCGTCACGGAGCTGTTCCCGCTGCGTCGACTCTGCGCGGGCGAACCGATTCTGCGCTTCGAGTTCGAGGGTGACCCGCGAGATCCAGACCAGCCCTCCGATGAGGAAGGCGGTCGCAACCCCGAACCCCAACCACCACGAACGGGCGCGGTTCATAGCTGAATCTCCGCTCCGGCGGCGAGCATGTATCCCTTGCCTCGGACCGTCGCGACGAAGGATGGAGTCGCGGGGTCGTCACCGAGTTTCTCGCGCAGCCGCGCGATGTGCATGTCGATGGTGCGGGTGGTCACCCCACGGGGATCGAGCCCCCAGACCCGCTGGAGAATTTCGTCGCGCCCGATCGCGCGCCCGGAATGTACCGCGAGATAGGTGATCAGCTGGGCCTCCTTCTCCGACAGCTGCACCGCGCCACCGTCAGCGCGCGTTGCTTCACGTCGTTCGAGGTCGATCGCGGTCCCGCAGATCGAGCGGACCTGACGCACTTCGGCGGGGCGCTCGGGGGCGCGCCGCAGCACCGCTTCGACGCGGGCGAGGAGTTCGCGGGCGGAGAACGGCTTCACGACGTAGTCATCGGCGCCGCCGCGGAGACCGCGCACCCGATCGTCCTCGGCGCCACGGGCGGTGATCAGGATCACCGGGGTTGCAGTGCGCTCCCTCTTCAGGGCTTCGAGGATCTGGAATCCGTCGGTTCCGGGGAGCATCACGTCGAGGAGGAGGAGGTCGTAGCCGCCCCGGAGCGCGAGCTCGAGGGCGGCCGTGCCGTCGCCGCACTCGGCGACTTCGTACTTCGAGAAGCGGAGTGCATCGACAATGCCGCGGCGGATCGCCGCGTCGTCCTCAACAACCAGAATTCTCGACATCGACTTCGGTCTCTCCTGTTCTGAGGACTTCGACCTCGACCGGCGGGGTGTCCCCCGGGAAGCGGAATCCCTTGCGTTGCGCCCGCTCGCGCAGCGACTTGCGAACCGCAGCGTCGAACGCATTCTCCCCGGTGAGCTGTTTCTTCGCCATCTCGGCGTCGATGAAGGCCTGCCGCTTCTTCGAGAGTTCCTGGATCTTCGCCTGCAGTTCGGTCCGCTTCGCCTGTTGAGTGTTCACGTGTTCGATCACCTGCTCGATCGTCAGCTTTCGCAGCCCCTCGGGCAGGTCGGTGATCACGATCTTGTGGATCTCGATCGTTTTCTCGCGAACCAGATCGCAGAGGTCCCAGGAGCAGTAGTAGTTGCTGGTCGCCTTGCAGGTGGCACGCCCCGCGGAAGTCGCGCAGCCGAGACCCGAGGCGTTCGAGTCCTGGGCGACCTGGTTAAAGACGCCGCGGTCTCCATCGGAACCGTACGGGATGTAGGTGGTGTTCAGGAGCACGCCGAGATTCGTCATCTCGACGTCGAACGGGGTCACGATGGTGATCGTGCCCTGGTTCTGATCGATCGTCGCGAAGTGACCGTCCCCGCGGAGGGCGACCTCGCGCCAGGCGGGAGCGATGGGGTCTTCGGCGTTTCCGCAGTAGATCGAGCTGACGGTGATGTCACGACTGACGAGCTTGGAGGAGATGTCGCGGAAGGGGACCTGTCCGTCCTGGTCTGCCGACTCGTTCCCCGCGACGAAGACGACGCGCATCGTCTGCGGGCTGTCGTCCCAAGAGAGTTGTTCGTCCGCAGCCTTGAGGACCCGACCGACGAGCTCGGTCCCGCCGTTCGTCACGAAGCTGAAGAGGAGCTCGGAGACCGCGTCGAGGTCTTCGGTGAAATCGAGGTGCTTCGCGACCCAGCCGAGCTCGGCGTTGTGGCCATCGTTGCCGTAGGTCAGGAGCGCCACCTGGAGCCGCGGGGTCGGATCAGCGAGCGCGAGCTCGTTGGTGATCGCCCACAGTTTCTGCCGTGCCGAGTCGAGAAGCCCCTCCATGCTGCCGGAGGTGTCGAGGCAGATCGCGAACTGAATCAGCGGCCGAGCCTCGCGGTCGGTGGTGGGGGAAGGGGGGGAAGTCGGGGCCGCGGGGACGTAGCCTGGATCGGCTGGGGCGGCGGAGAGCCCGAACACCGTGGTCACAAGCCCACAGAGGGCGAGAAGGAGCATGAACGCGCGCATCGCTAGACCTCTCTTCAAGGGGGGGAGTTCTCGGTCCCGTCCTATCAAGAGTAGCGTGCGGATGGGGACCGCAGAGTCACTGGGAGGTAACGCGCAGTGACGTGGATGACGGGAGTGGCTCGCGGCTCCGCCGGGATGCCTGTCCCGGACCTCCGCCGATACTCCTACGGAGCAAGACGGCTGCGGAGACGGTCTCGAGAGCTCGCGGGAGGTCGGTGGACCTGCGGGCGATCGTCCGGGACAGGTCGGTGGGCCTGCGGGCGATCGTCCGGGACAGGCATCACCTTCGGCGAGCCAGTCCCATCCAGGAGAACTAGCGCGACCCGGCCCCCGCCTTCGCCCGCGCTTCCAAGTCCTCGTGCGTCCGCTCGAGGGTCACTCGCATGCTCATCTGAGCGCGGGGGGAGACGACCCCATCGAATCCCGGCAATTCCGCGGAGACGATCTTCTCCTGGTCGTCCCCGGCTTTCATCCCTTTGCGGACGTGGTCGATGGCGCGGTTGAAGTAGTCCCGCATCCGGAGCACGTCCGCGCGCGTGCCGGTGATCCCGGCCTTTTCGCTCCCGTGGCCGAAGATGAAGATCGTCTCGTCATCGAAGTCGTCGTGGACCTTCTTCAGCACTTCGGCCCAGCCGACGATCGTCCCGCCTCCCGGGAGGTCGATGAACGGGTGCCACATGTTGAACACCAAATCCCCGACGTGGGCGACGTTCGCTTTCTCGAAGCGGATCACCGAGTCGCCCCCGGTGTGGGCGCCACCGTAGTACTTCGCGTGGACGGTCTCTCCGTCGAGCTTCTGCTTCCAAGTAGTGTCGAACGTGGTGTCGGCGTACACCTGTCCGTCTTCCTGCCCACGGCTCGCCGCTTGTTTCTTCTGCAGGTCGGGGACGTTCTTGTGCGCGACGATGTGCTGTACCGCGCTCTTGAAGACCGCATTCCCGCCGGTGTGATCCCCGTGGTGGTGCGTGTTGAAGAGCAGGTCGAGACCGCGCTTCGATCGCTCCTGGAGCCCCTTCAGGCACGGTTCCGCGGTGCGCGGGAACTGACTGTCGATCACGATCGCGGCGTCCTTCGCGATGTACCAACCGATCGTGCCTCCCTGGCCGACGAAGGTGCCGACTCCCCCGCGGAGTTCCGTGAAATTCGACGGTGCGATCTGGGCGAGGAGACGCAAGGGCGACATCGTGAGCGCGACCGCAGCGGTCGCGGAAACGCCGACGAATTCGCGGCGAGAGATGGCCATGGCTGGTTCGGTCCTTCCTTACGGGAGTCACGCGCCAGCGTAGCCGAGTCGGAGCGCGGGGGGAACGGAGTGCCGGAGACCCCTTGGGGTCAGAAGCTCAACCCGTAGTTGATGCTCAGGTTCGAGCCCTCCTCGGAGAATCCGACGTCGATCCGGAAGAGCGCCTGGCGGTCGAACGTCATGCGGATCCCGACGCCGAAGCTATAGAGAAGGTCTTCCTCGAGCAGATCGAGCATCGAATCAGCGACGGTCCCCGCGTCTGCGAAGAGTGCGACACCGACGCGTTCGACTCGGATCGTGTCGGTGATCCCGATCCCGCGGGGGAGGACCCAGCACCGATATTCAGCGCTCGCGTGCGCCGAAGCGTCGTCGGTGAAGCGGTTCGGGGGGTAACCCCGCAGCGTGAAGCTCCCGCCGAGGCTCGGGAGGAGCCAGAAGGGGAGATCCCCTGCGGCCTCCCGGAGTTGGAGCGCGAGCGCGACGGTGTCGATCGGGGGGTGCTCCTCCTCGCCCGTCGGTCCCGAGTGCAAGAGCGGCGGAATGGTCCAGATCTGGCTCCCGTCGACTCCGAAGATCGCGCCGTGGTTCTGGTCGGTCTGCAGCGGGACATAATTGATGCCGACCCCGATCGTTCCGCCTCGATAGGGGAGGTGTTGGCTGTCCCGGGTGTCGTAGCGCATGCCGCCCCGGATCCACAGCGAGTCGTACGAATCGCCGTCAGCGAACACGATCGGGAACGCGTCCGCGGTGTCGGCGACCCCGGTGGCTTCACCATCGCCGAGATTGCGTCGCTCGGCCCGCGCACCCCAGGAGAGCACCCAATCGTCTCCCGGGTCGGGAAACGAGTGCTCGTGATCGACCTCGGCCGAGATGAGGGACTCGGAGTAAGAGGTCTCGTCGTCCTCGTCGGTGTCGGGGCCGAAGCCGTAGAAGCGGCGGGTCAGTGTGTTCGTATAGCTGAGGGTCACGTCGACCCTGCTGCGCTCCTCCTGAATCACCCCGGACTCGAGTTCGCGTTGATGAAACCACCGCCGCCAAGTCAGGATGTATTGCTGCTGTCCTTCGGTGGTGTAGGAGATCCAGAGGTTCAGGAACTCCTGACGGCGCGAGTTGCGGAAGTCGACATCCGCGAGCGAGAGCCCGCCGCCGGCCCCGACGTCCCCTTCGAAGAAGAGGACCGGTGTGGTGAAGGTGGTGCGCAGGAATCGATCGATGATGTTTCCGGGCGGCATCAATCCGTCGGGGAGATATCGCCAGCGCTCCGGGTGTTCGAGGTCGTCGGGGAACGGGACCTTCGGGATGCGACCGTCCGGGTCGATGCCGGTGCGGGGGGAGATCTTCGGAATCGATTCCGGGTCCACCTGAGGATCGGAGTCGGATCCTTCGCCGACGAGCCCCATCGCATCGGGCCAGAGAGTGAGAAGGCGATCGGCTCCACCGGCGGGAGACGAAGCGAGCGTCACGACCACGAGGGCGACGAACGCCGCCAGGGGCCGCCAGACCGTCCCCGCCCCAGTAGCCACTCCATCCCCTTCCCGGACCGGTCCCCATCTTGTTTTTCGGCGGGATGGGGGGGGGGCGTGAGGGCTTCTGGGGAATGGATCGATCCCTGGCAGAGGGGAGGGAAACCGGGACCTGCGCACCGCGGAACCCGGCGCGGTAGATCGCCGCGGCTGCGGCCCCTCGGGCGACTCGGGCGAGGAACTCGAAATCGACCGTCTCGATCGTGTCGGAAGTGCGGTGGTAGTTCGGATTTCGCAAATCTGCGGTGTCGGTGAGCATCACGGCGGGGAGGTTCGCGCGCCAATACGGCGCGTGGTCCGAGCGGTGGGCATCGGGGAACCAGCTCCCCATCCGCGGGAGGGCGAACACCTCGAGTTCCGGGACGTGAGCTTCCATCGCCGCGACCACCAGATCCCCGAGATCGGAGCTCGTGGGCGAGCCGACCAGAGCGACGAAGTTTCCCGCGTCCGGGGTCCCGATCAGCCAGCCGATCCCCATCGGGGTGCGCTGCGAGCGGGCTGCCTCGGTCGTGTAGCCGATCATCTCGAAATTCATCAGGGCGACGATCGTGCCCTCCTCGCCGGCCTGGATGCGCTCCACGTGGTGAAGACTGCCGAGCATCCCCGCCTCTTCGGCCGCGAAGAAACAGAATCGAACGGTGCGGTCGAGCGAGGTCTCGGCGATCGCGCGGGCGACCTCGAGGGCTCCCGCGACTCCGCTCGCGTTGTCGTCCGCCCCCGGCGAATAGAACACGGCGTCGTAGTGAGCGCAGAGTTCCACTACCTCGTCGGGGTGCTGGACCCCCGGTCGCTCGGCGAGGAGATTCACCTGGGTGGTCTCGACCGTCTCGAACTCGTAGCGCCCCGAGGTCTGGATGATCCGAGGAATCGCCGCCTCGAACGCCTCCTCGCGCACCGTGTACCCCCACCCCTCGAGGTCTCTTCGCAAGAGATCGAGCACGGCGCGGGAGCGCTCTCGATCGGAGGCGGGGCGGGGACCGATCGCGATGATCGCCTCGACATGCGCGCGGGTGGATTCGGGGGTGATGGTCGAGATCGTCTGTGAGATCTCCTCGACCGGGCCGGCCCCGATACATCCCGGGCCGACGAGCAGGGCGAGAGCTGCGAACGCAAGGTGTCGCTTCACTGCAGGCCTCCTGCGGAGTGGACCGGAGAGTATCGGCGAGCCGCGGAATCCCGTCGATTCGAGATCTTGGCCAAGGGGGGGGGTGGACGGAGAAGGTGAGATGTCACTCCTACGGCGCTTCGAGGAGCACCCACGCCGCTCGGCCGCCGCTCGCGATCGTCGAGACGAGGATACGGCCGCGGGCGGGGAAGATCGAGCCGGGGTGCGGGAGGACCGCCGAGTTCGAATCACGTCGGCAGAAACCCGCACTGTCGCCAAGGGACAAGCCTTCCGCGGCGAGCGCGGCCGCCGCCAGGAATCCGCCGCCGCCGAGACCGGTGGCCCCGATCGGCGCGAACACCGGCGGGGGTGGTCCCGGGGAGAAGAGCGCCACGATCCAGGCGGCCTCCTGGGCATCTCCCTCGAGCGATCCTCGTGCTCCTGCGATCACTCCTTCGATGGTCGAGAGCGGGATCCCCGCCTCGGCGAGCCGATCCCGGAGTTCCACCCCGAGTCGGGTTCCCCCGCAGCCGAAGCCGTAAGGAGGAGCGCTCTCGTCGAAACCCTGGTACGCGAACCCGATGCGACTCCGGGGGTGCACCTGTCTTTCGCGGGCGGTCGCATCTCGTTCGAGTACGAGAGCGGTCGCACCCTCCGCCAGGACGGTGCCCCGGCGGTGTGGATCGAAGGGGCGGGCGACGGGAGCCACTCCCCCGACCGCGGAGGCGAGGGCGCGGAGTCGTCGGTGTACTCGGAGCAGCGCCGGGCCGAAAGCGTCGACCTCGACCACGACGGCGCGATCGATCCGACCCTCGGCGACCGCGCGAGCGGCGGCGGTCAACGCCAGGAGGCCGCTCGCCTCCCGTGCCACCAGCTCACCGCCGAGCCGTTCGGTGCCGGTCGCTCTGACCCAGCGTTCGACTTCTTCCGGATCGACCACTTCTCCGAGTGCGCGTCGACTCGCGGGAACTCCGAACGATGTGGCGACCCACAGCTCGCCGGCGGGAGCGGTCCCCTGAAGCTTCGCCTCGCTCCGAGCGAGTCGAGCCGCTGCGCGGACGATCGTCTCGGCCTGTCCCCTCTCATCCGCGCGGGCGCGCCCATCCGGAAGTGACGCCGCGCCCTCGGAGACCCGCGCCACCTGGGCAGGCGGCTCACCGGAGTGATCCTCGGAGACCGCGAGACTTTCGTGAGTATCGAAGGGGGAAATCGGCACCGGAGCCCCCTCCCGCAGCGCTCGCGCGAGTGCGGCGCGGCCGGCTCCTTCCGGGCCGACGCGTCCGAGTCCGGTGATCACGACCTCGCGAATCATCGCTCTCCTTCCGGAGGGCGGCGGGACGGTGGCGGGCACGAGCGGGACTGGGGCCGATGGAGCGCAGCGAGGGGCGGGAAGTGCGGCACAGTGGAGCGCGGCACAGTGGAGCGCGGCACAGTGGGATGCCGAGGAGTGGGATGCCGAGGAGTGGGATGCCAAGGAGTGGGATGCCCTCGAAGGTACGAGCGTAGGTGGCCCAGAGACCCTCCCCCCCCGGGTGTCCGGGCCGCGGAAACCCAGCGCGTTCGGTCGGAAACCGCCCCTGGCGAGGGGGGAATCGATCGATTCTCGAGCGCGGGATTCTGGGGGCCCAGGAACGGAAGCAGCGTAGCACAGCGTTCGGCCTCGGGGAACGAGCGAGCCAACTCCGGGTGTGAGGCGAACTTGACTCAACTCCATGAATCTTCCGGAGCCGATGCGTATGCTACCTATGGTGCGCGGAGTCGAACCCGGGACCAGGGGGAGAGCCGTGCGGACCGATCCCGCCGCAGAAAGTCGACCGATGCCGATTCCATCTCGATCGACCTCCCCACTACGCCTCATTCCCCACACCATGCTCGTGCTCGTCATCCTGTCCGCAGCGGGTTGCGCCAACCGCGGCCTCGTCATTCCCGAGCCGATCCGAGGCGCGAGTTCGTTCGATCGGACCGAACGCGCGATCAAGGATGCTCTGCGGAGGGAGGGGTGGGTGGTCGAGGGAATGGAACAGGGTGAGTGTTTCGCCGTCCCCGGCGACTCCGAATCACATCCTCTCGCAAACTACGATCTGCGGATCCGCATCATCTATGACAAGGACAGCGTGCAGATCGACTCTGTCGACATGCCCGATGTCAAAGGCGATTCTCCAGCCGCGGCCGCCGATCGCCGGAAGCAGATCCGCAGGAGCCTGCAAGTCCTCTCCAACCGCCTCGAGTATTTGATCGAGAGCGCGGACTTGGCTCCGAAGGAATAGCCACGGGGAGCCTGCCCTTCTCCCACCCCCGGAACCGAAACCGATCCGAGCGGCGTTTCCCCTCCGGTTTGCGGCAATGCGCTCGGAAAGGAACACCCATGCGACCCAACCGTCTCACCGTGCTCTCGATCGGACTCGGGGCGATGCTCGGGGCCACACTCGCCATGACAGGACCCGCGATGGCGCAGATCGCCACTCAATGGATCAGCGGAGGTGGCTTCGCCGGAAAGGTGGCGGAACCGGCATTCCTCTACAACCACAATGACGGGCCGAAGCTCGTCGTCGCGACGCAGCGCGACCTGTTCAAGCTCCCGGACGACTACGGGGAGCCGTTCGCCGTGACCTCGGTGAACAACAAGACCGTGGTCTGGTACCGAAACCCCGAGCTCGGGGTCCGGAACGTGATCATCGAGGGCGACCGCCGCTTGGTGCAGGTGATCCAGCGCCCGAGCCTGAAGAGCGTGGCCGATCCCGTGGAGGGCGCCCGGTAGCAACTTCGATGTATTGGTGGTCCTGGGCTGCGCGACCTGTCCCCCGACCGGAAGGCGCCCGCGGGAAAGGAACTGCCATGTCACGCAACCCACTCCTCATCGGACTGGCCCTTGTCGGAGTCGCCCTACTTCTCACCTCCGGGATCATCCCGGCCGCCGCCGGCGGTGGCGTGGACTGCGGTCCGGAGCGAGCGACCAAGGTCGATGTCGAGAAAGCGGTTTTCTTCGCCGTGCTCGAGGGGATGTATCGGGACGGGGTCGACAGCGACAGCGCGAAGCTCCTCGCCTCGACCGATGAGGCCTCCGGAGCGCCGCTCTACTTCATCTACAGCTGTCCGCTTTGCACGCCCGCATTCAACGCCGTGCGCACCTACGCCACACGCCCGGTCTTCCATGGCGACAAGCAGCAGCGGGACACCTTCGGGCCAGGGCTCTCGGATGAGGTGCGGGCGAACATCGCGAGCGATGAACCACAAGTCAGGCTCGATGCGTTCCAAGGGTTGATCCAGCGCTGGATGGCGAGCTACCTCGATCGCATGCGCCTCACCCCGGAGGAGCGAAGGATCTGGGCCGGACACATTCAAGACATGCGCGAGAAGGGGAACGGGATTCTCGGGAGCTATCTCGACCAGGAAGGCCCGTACCAGCGTGTGTACCGCGGTTGGAAGAAGTGCGCGGTCTGTGAGGGATCGAGCGAAGGCTCGATGTAGACGCCGCACGCACCGAATGGAACGGGCCGCGATAACGGGCCGCGCTCCCCGTCGGGGAACGCGGCCCGTCTCGCATCCGGATCGCTCGTACTACGCGCTCTTTCCCGGGTGGGAGAGTGGCTTCGCGCTATCGAGACGCGGGTGTGCGGTGCGCAGATCGTCCGCGGTGATCCCCTTCCCACCGTTTCGGCCATCCATCGCCTTCAGCGAAAGGAGGGTCGAGTGGATCGCGGCGAGCAAGTCACCGGTGTGCGCGCTCTCCGACATCGTATGCATGTTGCGGATGGGAAAGCCGATCGAGGTCGCCGCAGAGTCGATCCCCGCGAGCACCGCTGCCATCGCATCGGTCCCGGTGTCTCGTCCGTTGGGGGAGAGTTGCACCGGGATTCCGTGCTCTCGGCAGACCTCTTGGTAGATCTCGTTGATGCTCGGGTTGACGATCGCACCGACCGACAGGGTCATCCCATCGCCCATCTTGTTCGGTGTGTACCGGCGATCGCCGACCCCGGGAGCGGCTTCGAGATCGTGGCTGACGTCGACGCCGATCACCACATCGGGGCGCATCTCCTGCGCGAGAACCCGACTGCCGAAGCGACCGATCTCCTCGTAGGCGGCGAAGGCGCCGAGGTATCGGATATTCTTCAGGCCGCCGGTCTCCGCGATGAGCTTGGCGACCTCGGCGACGACGAAACAACCGAGGCCGTTGTCGAGATACGCACCGTAGAAGGTGTCGGGGCCGAACCCGCGGCGGATCGGGCGCTTGAGGAGGATCGAGTCGCCCGCCCGGATCCCGAGGGATTCGACCTGCTTCTTCCGCTCTTCACCGTGCAGTTGTAGCTCGAGGAAGAGTTGGTTCGGCTTGAGACCCTTGGACCCGTCGCGCATCGAGGCCTCTGCGAAATGGATCGCCCCGATCGCCTCGATCGTCCCCCCGTCGATCACCCGGTAGCTCCCCGGGCTCTCCGGGTCCTCGCTGAAGAGCTGCACCTCGTGGCCGATGACGGTCACAGGGAGGAACGAGTCGCTGTTCACCCAGATCTTGCCGTCGTCGCCGACGCTCCGGACCTGCATCCGGATCTTGTCGGCGTGACCGATCACCATCACCGAGAACGCATCGGGCGAGTCTGGCTTCGAGTCGACCACGATCCCGGCGTTGCCGCGGAAGCGATGGATCTTCCAAGTCGGACAGTGCCTCTCGAGGAATGGGACGATCACCCCTTCGGTCATCGCTCCTTCGAGCCCGATCGGGCTCGGTGCCGCGAGCATCTCGCGCATCCGCGCGAACTGCTCCTCCGGCATCGACTTGGTCCACGGCTGGTCGCTCATCGGATCTCCAAGTTGGGGTGATGATCGATAAGAAGCGGGGGATCTTGTCCGACGAGGGGTTCGGGGGCAAGCCATCCGGCTGCGAGCCCGGGCCCCACTCCCGTTCCCGGAGGAAACACCCGCGTGTTATCATGCCGCGCCGCGCCGAAGGGGCTCTTCTCCGATGACCGATCTCCTGGGTACTCCCGATCGTCGCATCTTCCTCCGCCGTGCCGGTGGGATCGCCCTCGGTCTCGTCTCCGGGGGCGTGGTCGGGTGTGTCGGCGGCGTCGCAGAAGTCTACGAGCCATCGGCGCCCAGTCGCTCGGTCGGTCACACCGGACCTCTATCCGATACTCGGGCATCCAATACGCCGGCATCCGATACGCCGGTCGTCGAGCGCGTTCCACCGCCGCTCGACCTTCTCCCCGTTCCCGATCTCTCCGATGGGATGATCATCGGCACCCGCGCCGGACTGCGCCCGTACCGCCGCGGTGGAGTGCGCCTCGAGCTCTCATCGCTCCCGGATGGTCGCCCCATCGTCCACGACTACGGGCACGGTGGCGCGGGGATCACGCTCGCGTGGGGATGCGCGGAGGAGGTGCGCGATCTGCTCCGAGCACGCCTCGAACCGCCGGCGACGGTGGCGGTCCTCGGCGCGGGGATCGTCGGCATGACCGCGGCGTGGGTGCTCGGTGAGGCGGGCTACGGCGTGACGCTGTACGCCCAGGGATTCACTCCGGCGACGACTTCGGATGTCGCGGGAGGGCAATGGGCGCCGTCCCTCGTCGACCTCGACCGCGGTCTCGAACGCCGCCATCGCCTGGAGCGCATCCTCCGTCGCTCGTTCCGCCGGTACCTCGCGCACGTCGGCGAAAGATACGGAGTCTTCCGTCGCGACAACTACGTGACCCCCGGACATGGGAGCGGGCTCGCGCGAATCCCCGGCGGGATACTTCCGCCGGTCGAATCGCTCGACCGCCTCCCCTTCCCCGGGCCGCCCCGGCGGGGGCGACTCTACCGGACGCTCCTCATCGAACCGCCGACCTACCTGCCGCGCCTTCTCTCCGATCTCGAGGACCACGGGGTCGCTCGGGTTCGTCGAAGTTTCGATGCGTTCGACGACCTCGCGACCCTCCCCGATCGCGCGGTGGTGAACTGCCTCGGACTCGGTGCGCGCGACCTCCTCCAGGACAAGGCACTGATCCCAGTGCGGGGGCAGCTCGTCCACCTCAGACCGCAGGCGCTTCCGTACCTGGTCAGTCACGAGGGATACATTTTTCCACGCCGCGACGCGGTGGTGCTGGGGGGAACTTCTGAGTGGAACGTCTCGGATACCGAAGTGAGCGGCGGTGCAGTGCGCAGGATTCTGGAGCGACACCGGGCGTTCTTCAGCACGGTTCCAGTGGGTTGATCACCGGGGCGCTCACCAGCGGTCGTCGTCTCCGACACGAGGACCGGCGGGACTTCGAGCCTGCTTCGCGGAGGTAGAACGCGATCGCCGGCTTGCCGTACTCATCGACGGTGGAATGTAGAAGCTCGACGGGACCGCCGCTCCAGGATCTCGGCGACCTCGTGCAGGACGTACCCGCTCCAGGAGTCGGGAACGAGCTCGAGGTCGACTTGGTACTCTAGGGTGACCCCGGGGGTGGCGGGGTATCGCGAGTCGGTACAGCCGGCGAGGAGCAGCGAGAGCAAGCGAAGCAGGGTCCGATGCATGTTCATCACCCATGGGAGGTCTGTTCGGCAGTGATCGGCGGCTCTCGACCTCACTCTCGGCGAATCACCGGCTGGCATCGAGGCAGCACCCTCTGCGGGGCGGATTTGGCTCCCGGGCTTGCCGCGGACGCCTCTTGAGGATTCAATGGAGGCTCGCGGTCTCGTCCACGGTCGCGATCGGGTTCTGGAATCCTCTCAGATCTCTGTCCTCTGGGTATCGAGGATGACAATTCGACCATCATGGTGAGAAGGAGTGTGAGCGATGCGCCACGGCCGCACCGCCCTGCAGGGTGTTTTTCTGCTGCTCGGGCTTTCGATCGGAATTCCACTCTTCGCACAGAAGAGCCTCTACGTCTCGAACGAGTCCACTTTCCCGGGGAACTCGATTCAGGCGCAGGTGCTGGGCGACACCGATGAACCGATCATGGCGTTCACGTTCGGTCTTCGCCACGACGCCGCCCGTCTGACCCCGACCCTCGCCGTTCAGGGTGCGGCAGCGCTGGCGACGAACGGGGGCCTGGGCGCCGAGTACTTCGTCCCCAACTTGGCTGCCTTCAACGGCCCGGGCATCACCGTCGCTTGTCTCTTCACGATCGCCGCTCCCGATGAGATCCCGATCGGAATCGGCCATGAGCTGGTGGTCATGACCTACGACACGAATGCCGCGTCGCCACCCGCCTCGACGACTCTCATCGTGCCCGCGGCCGACCTCGGAACCCCGGCGGTGAACATCGTCTTCACGGTCAGTGGGGTGAGCGCATTCCCCACCACCACGAACGGTTCCGTGTTCTTCGATGTGCCTGCTCCGACTGGCGTCACTTGCGCGCTCACCAACAGCTGTACCTGCGCGTTCTCCATCAATTGGACCAACGGAGCGGCGTACGACTCGGTCGAAGTGCGCCTCGATGGCGGTCTGGTCGCTACGCTCCCCGGCGGAGCGACGAGCGCCAACGTGAGCCTCCCCGGCCCTGGCACCGGTTCGGTGTGTGTCCGCGGCGTCGTTGCGGGGACCGGCTCGGCGGACTCCTGTTGCACCGCCAACTGCCCGGTCGTCGTCCCGGCGCCGCCGCCGACCGGCCTCACCTGTGCGATCGCCAGCTCGGACCCGTCGGGGTGCACCGTCGATGTCAGTTGGACCCTCGCCGGGGTCTACACCGCGATCGACGTGACGGTCGGCGGTGTCGTCGTCGCCACCCTCCCCGGTGGCGCGACCACGACCACCGTGTCGCTCCCGATCGACCCGATCGCGGAGCAGGTCTGCCTGCTCGCGACCGATGAATGCGGAGTACCGCTCTCGTCGAGCGTCTGCTGCGGCGTCACCTGCCTTCCCGGCCCGATCTTTCGCCGTGGGGACTGCAACGACGACGGCGGGATCGACATCGCCGACGTGATCCGCGGCCTCGACATTCTCTTTTCGGGGGCGGCCGCTGCTGCGTGCGACGACTCCTGCGACAACAACGACGACGGCGGGTTCGACATCTCGGATGCGGTCTACCTGCTCGCGACCCTCTTCACGGGTGGCCCACCGCCCCCGGCGCCGAACCCGGCGTGCGGAATCGACCCGACGGCGGACCCCCTCGGCTGCGTGGCGAACACCTCCTGCCCCTGAACAACGCTCGATCTCTGAATCGAAGGAGCCCGGAGCGGGATCGCCGCTCCGGGCTCTTTCACTTCTCGCGTTTCCCCTCGAGGGTGCCCCGAGAACGTCGGGACGGTCCCTCACGACTCTTCAGCAAGGCGGATAGGCGACGCACGGAAGCGAGTCCGGAGTCGGGTCGACCCCACACCCCGGAAACGGAGGCGCGGGATCGGGGCCGCTCAGGAACAGACCTTGGAGCAGGTGGACGCCGTCCCCGATGTCGACCGCGTGATCGTCGTTCGCGTCGCAGGCACTCATGCAGTCGACTGCTCCCATGCTGCCGAAGAGGATCCCGAGCACCGTCACCGCGTCCGCAAGGTCCACCATGCCGTCGGCATTGCACTCCCCTCGGACGAACGCGAGGGCGGGGAGTAGTGTGACCGTCCCGTCGACCTGCGTGGGGACCACACTAGTTCCCGTCGCCGACGTGACGACGCGGTTCTCGACCGGTGGCGATCCGAACGAGTCATCGAACTCGATCATCGAGGAGACCGGGCCCATGCTCGCCAGGAGAACGGCGGGATTCGCCGAGTAGTGCACCGAGAGGACGGCGACCTCGGTGTCGAAGATCAGCGTCTCGAGCGACGCCGCGTCGTACAGGACGACGACGGTCACCGCCCCGGGATAGATCGTCACCCCGAAGAACTCCGGGCCTGCTCCCCCCCCGATCCCTGGCAGCGGACCGACCGGCTCGACGAAGGTCGCCGTGAGCAAGCCGGGATCGTGGGCGAGACCCATCGCGAACCCGTAGGTCGGCGCGGAGACCCCGTTCTGCTCGAAGATCATCGCCCCGACCCTGACGGTGGCGCTGCCGGTCGTCGCATCGAAGTAGGCGACGATGTCCGGGGTTCGGTACCGGAACACGGTCGCAGGTCCCGCCGAGCACGGGCTCGCCAGGGTGATGACCGCGGCGATCGCGAGACCGCTTCGCATGTACTGCTTCATCGCTGCGTGCTCAGAGACACCCGACGACCACTCCGCACGGCGGCAGCGGGTCGACGGTGGGATCCACGGCACAGTCCGGTCCCGGCGGAGGTGGTGCGGGGTTCCCGGCGAAGAGGTATCCGAGGAGCACGATCGGATCGGCGATCCCCAGCACGCCGTCGTCATTCAGATCCCCCGCGTCGGGGCACTGGAGTGGGATCGAGATCGGCCCGAACAGTGCGGTGAGGATCCGGACCGCATCGGCGATGGTGCGCACCGCGTCGCCGTCGGCGTCCCCCCGGAGGAAATTCCCGTCGGGATGGGTGCGGTTCAGCAACACGGTCAAGGTCCCCGCGAGCTTGTTGGCGGCGATGAGATCCTCTTGTCCATCCTCGTCGAGGTCGAGCGCCAGCACCGATACCGGATCGGGACCCGAGGAAAAATTCAGCGGCGCAGCGAAGAGGCCGCTCCCGTAGGAGAGCGACACCGTCAGGTTGGAGCTCCCGAGATTCAGCGCTGCGATGTCGAGATTCCCGTCGAGATTGAAGTCTCCGACGAGCGCCTCTCGCGGTTGGTCGCCGCAGGGAACCGGAGTGATGGACAGGAATCCTCCCGCCGGGAGCGCGGCGTAGAGCGCGATGATGTCGAAGTTCGGGCAGGGGAAGATCAGGTCGGGAAGGCCGTCCCCGGTCACATCGTGCGCGGTCGCGGACCAGAGCGAATCGTCGATCCCGATCGAGAAGTTGAGGACGAACGGAAAGAGCCCCGCACCATCTCCGTAGCGGACGGAGAAGTTGCTGTCGATCGACGAGGTCACCGCCAGATCGACGTGACCGTTCTGGTCGAAGTCCTCCGCGACCACGTGGGATGGGCCAGCGTAGATGAACGCGGGCCAGGGGTTGGTGAACGCCCCGAGACCGTCGCCGCGGAGCAGCGTGACCGAATCGGATCCGTGGTTCGCGACGGCGAGGTCGAGCACCCCGTCCTCGTCGAAGTCCGCGACCGCGATGGCCCACGGGGAGATCCCGACCCCGTAGCTCCCCGACACGGTGAACGCTCCGTTTCCATCGCCGAGGAAGACCGTGATGGTCCCCGCGAATACGTCCGCGGTGGCCAGGTCGAGATCACCGTCGCCATTGAAATCTGAGCTGACGATGGAGAAAGGAGCTCCGTGCGGGATCGCCGTCGACGAGAGAAACCCGCCGAGACCGTTCCCGAGGAGCACCACCACCTGATTGGCGAGAGTGCTGGCGACCGCGAGGTCGAGGTGACCATCGCCATCGAAGTCGCCCTTCGTCATCGATTCCGGAGTGGCGATCGTCACGGTAGCACCCGGCGCGAACTCGATCTGCGCCGCCACCGATCCCGGGGCGACGACTCCGCAGAGCACTCCGCACAGCACTCCGCACCACACGGCCACAGGACCGATCGTGGGGATCGCGCGTGATCTCAGAATACTCATCCTCCACCTCCTCCATCGAGCGCCCGATTCACTCGAACTTCGAGCCGGTCACCCCCACCGCGGGGCACATCGAGCACCCCGATCATCCTCCCCGATTGGATCGCGATCGCTTCTGCCGCAGGATCGGGCGGGGTCTCCCGTTGCGCGCTCTCGACGATCCGATAGTGTCCTGGTGCCAAGTGGTCCACGGTCAGCAGCCCGACCGCGGACGTGCGTCCCAGCGCGAGCGCCGCGAACGCTTCGGGATCCTGAGGGACCCACCACAGGTCCGCGTTCGCGAGCGGCGTGCCGTCGTCATGGCGGAACAAGATCGTCCGCTGAACGCGAGGCCACAGCTCGACCTGCCACGGGGCATCGTCCTTGCGCAGGTGCAGGACCGCTCCCGTCACCGCGTGACGGCGTGGGACCAAGAGGATCCAACAGCCTTCGAGGGTCGACGCGTCGCCGACGTTCACGGGGTTCCCATCGGATCCCGCGAAGAGTCGCGACCGATCGGTCGGATCCTCGGAAGGGATGATCAACCAGTTCACCACATCGCGGACGGGGAAGCCCTCGGGATCCAAGAGCTCGATGCGTGGGAGATGTTGCTCGGGCCACGGATCGACGACCAGTTCGATCTCGCTCGCTCCTTGCGGCAGCGCGACGGTGTTCCGCGAGCCGAGGAAGGACATCCGGGGGATCTCGACCCCGTCCGCCGCGCGGAGTTGATGCGGCGCGTGCACCTGCAGGATCAGCCCGTGCTTCGGACCATCCGGGAATCCGGCCTTCGGATCGCCGAAGGCGGCCCATCGGGACTCCGGGGTGGCGATGCGCAGTGGCGGGGGATCGGTGGGAAGTCCCTCGATCTGAAAACGCCCATCGTCATCGCTCTCGGCGATCGGGCCCCGCACTTCGTCCCCGAAGACCGCTCCGACTTGGACGCGCACCCCCGCGAGCGGGAGCCCCAGGGGAGAGAC
Source organism: Planctomycetota bacterium (assembly GCA_032128395.1). Taxonomy (GTDB): domain Bacteria; phylum Planctomycetota; class UBA8108; order UBA1146; family UBA1146; genus JAQBGV01. The sequence continues at coordinate 22,680 of JAQBGV010000073.1, forward strand.
GACGCGTCCCTCGAGCGTCGCGCCACGAGGAAGCTCGACGTCGAGGGTTCGCGTCTCGAAGGGCTGCAGCGCGTGGACGGGGGTCTCAGCTGCAGCGCAATCTTCACTCTCGATCCGCAGGAGCGTGTCGCCAGGGAGAAGCGGACCGAGTCGGAAGCGGCCGTCGAGGCCGGTGGCGACTCGGACGACATCTCGAACGAAGAAGGGGCCCCCGGGGACGGCGAGCACGGTCGCATCCGCGATCGCTCCCTCGGGTCCCTGGACGATTCCTTCGACCCACGCCGCATCGGCGAGATTCAGTCGGAACGGAGATCGGCTGGAGAGCGGTCGCTCGAAGGAGGTGCGCGGGTGGTCTTCGTGCTCGACCGCGAAGCGTACGGCGCCTTCCCCCTCGGGAGCGGAGAAGATCACGGCACCGCTCCGATCGGAGGCGACTTCGATGCGCGTCCGAGGGGGGAGCGTGATCGTCACTCGAGCTTCGGAGACCGGCTGCCCGCGGGCGTCCGTCACCAGCGCGGTGCGATCGGACGCTCGGATGAGCGTGATCGTCTGCTCTGGCGGGAGTGCGAGCTCGCGCACCGCGGCGAAGCCGGGAAGGTCGATTTCGATCCGATGTTCCGCTTCTTCGAGGGGGTACGCGAACCGCCCCTCTCGGTCGGTGAGGCCGTCGAGAACGGCGCCGCTCGCTCCGATCACCCGCACCGGGACGTCCCGCTCGGGCGTGCCCCCTGGGAGCAAGACCATCACATGTCCGGTCTCTGCCGGGCGCAAGGAGACCTCGAAGAGGCCCTCGCCTTCGGTCCCACGCCTCAGTCGGGAGCGTTCCCGATGTTCGAGAAAACCAGGGGCGCGGACGAGCAGCCGATCGCGCCCTAGGTGCAGGGGAGGAAGTGTGAGCCGGCCGCTCGCATCGGTCCGCCCGACGAGCTTCGTTGCGAACGGTTGGGTGAGCCAGTCGAGGGGAGTCCGACCGCGCGCAAGTCGCTCGGAATCCATCGTCTGCGGATCGAGGTACACGTCGGCGCCGCGGATCGGATCGCCGCTGGCGCGGTTGCGCACGGCGATGAAGCGCGGGAGACCGCTGGGGAGGCGGTCGATCCTCGACGAAGGAAGGACCACGGCAAGTTCATCGTCCGGCCGCCCGTGGGTCGCCCGGCGGATAGTCTCCGACGGAGCGGCGCCAGACTCGACCGCGACGCGGTGCCCGGGCTCTGTTCCCGATGCCTCTGGATTTCGATCGAGGAACACCACCAAGGCGACGATCACCCCGAGCACTGCGACGGGGGCGGCAGCTCGCCAGTATGGTGCGCTCCCGGCGGTAGCCGGCGCGACGCCCTCTCGCTCGGCGCGTTCCGCCGCCAGCGCCTCGAGGCGTTCGGCGGGGAGGAACAGGCCGAGTAGCGGCAAGAGCCACACCGCTCGCCGCCCACCGACGCGTCGGTCGAGCTTGGCGGTGAGGAGGATGAGGGCCCGTCGGACACGCACACGGACGGTGTTCGGTGCGATTCCCTCTTCCTCGGCGATCTCGTTCGTCGTGCGCCCACGGTAGAAGTGCTCGATGACAGTGTGGCGGTACGGCTCGGCAAGTTCGGAAGCGGCCGTGGCGACGAGCTCGCGGAGTTCCTCTTCCTCGACGCATGCCTCGGCCGGAGGGGCCGCTTCGGGGCGGGAGTGAATGCGCTCGCGCGCGACGCGCCGGGTCTCTTCTCGGTGCGAGAGGCGGATGAAGTTGCGCACCACGATCCGCAGCCACCCGCGCCGCCTTGCTGGGTCCCGCGGAGGGGAACGGAGCGCCGCGAGGTATGCGTTCTGGACGACGTCCTCGGCGAGATGGGCATCGTCGGTCAACCCGCGGGCGACCCGCAGCAACCACGCCTTGTCTTCGAGGAGCCACCGCGGCACCGCCGGGGTGATCTCTGCGTACCTCGGGGCACGGTGTTTCGGGCCTGAGTATTCCGGGGGATCCGCGAATTCCGGGAGATCCGAAGCGGGCCCCGATGAGCTGTTCCCACGGCCGTTCGGTCCCCCGTTTGGACGGGGGGGCGGGCTCGAACGGGGCTCTGGGGCGGTCATCAGGACTCCGATTTCTCTGTTCCATACGCCAGGGGCACACTCCCCCTCCAGCATCCTAGATACCGCCGAGAAGCCGTGCGATCGAGGAAGTTCCGACTTCGGGGCGCGCTCGGCTGGGAGGAAAGGAAGACCTCAGCGGTCTTTCCCCGACTTCTGGACCCCGATCACGCCCGCCTCGAGCGCGATGGTGGGTTCGCGAGCCCAGCCAGAGAATTCGAGGACCGTCTCGTCCGCCGTCCCCCCTTCGTCCACCCCGTCATGGCCGATCGACCAGAGGGTCCGGCTCTCTTTCGAGTAGCGGAGCGGGCCGACGTTCGGGTCGAAGGGGTCGCGGGGGAGATCAGGGAGGATTCCCGGAACGAGCGCCTCGAGGGAATCCGGCCAGTCACCATGTTCGAGCTGGTACAGGCGCAGGGCGAGGACCGCCCGGGTCAAAGTGTCGATGACTTCCGCTTCCGCACCCATTTGCCGCACTGCCGGCACCACGGATCCTGATCCCAGGGACTGATCGATCAGCGCGTCGCCGTTGTAGTTCCCGCCGAGAAGCCACTGGACGTGATCGAACCACCCGGCTTCTTCGTGATCGGCGGGGTCATCCTCTTCCAGTCTCGCCGCAGCGATCCGCGTCCTGTAGATCATCGCCACACGCCGAAGGGTTCGTCCGCGGCGATAGAGCAGGCGGGTCGGGATCTCGAAGAAGGGGACCATCTCGTCCTCGTCGGCGAGAATCATCTTCACGATCTGATACTCTCGCTCGAACATGCGGGCCAGCCAGTCATCGGAGAGCAGAGGATCCGCGAGGTCGTCGAGCCACCGCCTGAGTTGATCTGGCGTACAGCCCGGAGCCAGAGCGAGTTCGAGGCGAGAAAGCCCCGGTCCGGGAAGCGCCACTTGCTCTAGAAGGAGCGTGTAGATGTCACTGTTACCGCCAGGGCGCTCCGACGATGCACGCAGGATCTTCCGCTCCCCGAGGAGGATCTCCCAAGCTCGATCCGAATCCCCTCCGAGCCACGCTTCGAATGCGGCGAGTTCGGGGAGCATCCTCAATCCCATCCCAATCCCGCCTGAGGCCCCCCAGCGCAGATCCCACGGTGGAGCGAATTCGGGCGCGCGCGCAGCGCGGTCCAAGAGGTCGTACGTCTTCCGATGCACCTCGAGCACCGTGCGGAGCGGCTCTTCGATCCCGAGCTCCTTCAGCCGCGCGAGCGTCTCCTCTCGATCCGCCAAGAAGCTCTGCAGCCCCTCCTTCACCGCCGTGTCCCAATGATCGTCGAACAACACCAGTGCGTTGTGATCCACGGACATCTGCGCCTCCCGCAGGTACCACGCGGCGTTCTCCTCGTCCGGGACATCGTCCCAGCGTTTCGGGATGAGATCGCCATCATCGGGGAGTGGTGCATCGGAGAAGAAGAGCCCTAGGAACAAGGTGGAGAAGACCGTGAGGATCCCGCTGGCGACGAGACACCCGCGGCGGCGCGCGGAGCGCTTCGCTCGGGGGGAGCCGAGGTTCTCCCTGGGGCTCGCCGCCCCCGGCTGCTCGTTCATCGCTTCTACCCTTCGTGTGGATTCGCGAACCGGACCGTCGGGTCCTGGGCGTTGAGCGACCAGCGCGAATCACCATTCCACCCCCCGCCCCCGGTATCACGTAGATCGTGCCCGACCGACCAGAGATGCGGCTCGCCGAGTGCGGTCAGGCGCGCCCGCAGTTCCTCGGTTCGGACTCTTCGGTCAGCGCGAGGTAGAGGAGATCGCGTCCGATCGTGCGGTGATACGTCGGGATGAGGTGGATGAGATCCGTACTGCTCGACGGTCGTTGGATCAGCCGCCGAAGGATCGATCGGCATGACTCGAGAAGCCGTCGCGCCCGCTCGGGATCGCCTTCGAGCCGGGCGTGTAGTGCAGCCTGGCGGATGAAGGGGACGAACCGGGTGATCGCCCCCGAGTCGTCCACGGTTGCGTGGAGCGGGACGAACTCCGGTGCGTCGGCTGCTCGTTCGAGTTCGTCGAGCGCGAGCCGTTGAGCTCCGATCTGCTCGCAGAGCGTCCCCCACGCATCCTTCAGTTCGAACAGAACGACCTCCGGATCGGCGTAGAAAATCTCTGGTATCGACCCGAAGCGTTCAAGCACCGTCTCGTAGTCTACGAAACTCTGCAGATCGATCGCGGAGATCGCCCTCTCCAGGTACCAAGCCCCGTTCACCTCGTTCGCGACCTGCGGCCAATTCGGGAGCAGGTCGGAGTCCTCGGGCGGAGGTCCGTCGGAGAGGAAGATGCGCAGGTAGAGGACGAGAAAGACGGCGAAGATCCCGACCGCCACGAGGCAGCCGCGGCGGCGGGAAGAGCGTTCCTTCGGGGGTGATGGGGCCGGCGCGCGGTGATCGTCCTCTGTGGCCCGTTCTGACGGCAAGCCATACCTCCGGGAGGGGATGAGGGGTATCCTGCCCGATTCTCCGCATCGGGCCAACGCTTCCGGTCGGTGGCGGTATTATCGTACGTATCCTAGCCCCCCTCGGAGGAACCGTGAATCGAGCAGCCGAAAGTCCCACAGTTCTGCCTCGCGCCCTCGGCGCGCTGATCATGACTCTGTCGTTCGCCGGCGGACTCTCTGCCCAGCAGTTCCAGGATCAGAGCATCGCGCGGCTCCCGGACGCGAACGAGTATTCGAGCCAGGTCGTGGTCGCGGACATCGACGGGGACGGCGACCTCGACATCGGTTTCGCGAACGGCCGCGGGTTCTCTACCGCGTCGGTCGCCGAGCGAGTGCGACTGATGATCAACGACGGCACCGGCAACTTCACCGACGAGTCGATCGCGCGCGGGGCGCCGATCGGCTTCGGACGCGACGTCGAGTTCGGGGACATCGATGGCGACGGCGACCTGGACATGGTGGTCGCGAACGACTTCCTCAATCAGCAGCGTCTGCTCGTCAACGACGGCACCGGGAACTTCACCGATGAGTCGGTCGCCCGCCTCGGAAGCTTGGTGATCTCGAGCGCGCACTGCTCGTTCGGTGACGTCGACGACGACGGTGACCTCGACCTGTGGTTCGCCAAGGGTGGCGCGAGTCGATTCGGTTCCGGTTCGCCGCAGCTCTTGATCAACGATGGGACGGGTTTCTTCACCAACGAGTCTGCGGCGCGGGTCCCCCCCCAGCTGTTCGCCGAGCCGATGGACTGCATTTTCGGCGACCTCGACGGCGACTTCGACCTCGACGTGGTCGCGGGGAACCGGACGGCGAACCAGAGCCGGACCTACTTCAACGATGGCACCGGAGTGTTCACCATCGGCACGTTGCCGTCGAACTCGTCGACCTACAGCTTCGACCTCGGCGACATCGACAGCGATGGCGATCTCGACATCGTCGGCGAGAACTCCGGCGCCGGAAGCTCGGAGGCGATCTTCATCAACGACGGCTCCGGAGTGTTCGCCAATCAATCCTCGACCTGGATCCCGAGCAACCCGAGTATCGACGACAACGACTCGAAGTTCCTCGACTACGACAACGATGGCGACCTCGACCTAGTCATCGCCTCGCTCGGGAGTACCGAGCGGATCCTGCGGAACAACGGCACGTCCTTCCAGCTGATCGCCGGAGTGATCACGGCGATCGGGGACAGCTCGCTCGACGTCGAGGTCGCGGATTTCGACGACGATGGCGATCTGGACATCGTCACCGCCCAGGGGGAGTCAGGGGCCTTCCGCAATCGGATCTATATCAACTCCGGCGCCGCAGACACCTTTGCGCCGACGTTGCGCGTGGCGCAGTTGTCGGACACCCTCGATGCGGTGGGGCCATACGTGGTGCGCGCCGAGATCAGTGATCAGATGACCAGCGATACGGGTGCGTTCTACGACGCGACCACGCTCCACTACGCGGTCGACGGTGGTGGGGAAGTCATCGTGCCGCTGACCTGGATCGGCCATCAGATGTACCGCGGAGAGATCCCGGGGCAGCCCGTCGGATCGAACGTGTCGTACTTCGTCCGCGCAGTCGACCGAGCGGGGAATTTAGGGGCGAGCGGGACGACCGCGTTCGCGGTGATCATCCCGCCGCAGATGTTCCGTCGCGGGGATTGCAACCAGGACGGCGCGATGGATATCTCCGATGCGGTCTCGGCCCTGAACACGCTCTTCGGGGGCGGCAGTCCCTTCGGCTGCGACGATGCTTGCGACAACAACGACGACGGATCGGTCGACATCTCAGATCCGGTGCACGGCCTGGCCACCTTGTTCACCATGGGTCCCCAGCCGCCGGCGCCCGGCCCGGGTCCGGGGTGCGGTGCGGATCCGACCGCGGATCCGATCGATTGCGCGATCGAGCCAGTCTGTCCGTAGCAGCGAGACTCTTCGAACGGAGAGCGGGGGAGGGACGCGTCGGCGCTCCTCCCCCGCTCTCGGTTTGGAGGGATGGCGCGCCTATTCGGCGACGGTGATCTGCAACTCGACCGGCATTGAGATGAGCGTGAACGCCGGGATCCCGACCCCTTCGCAGTCTCGACCCCGCTCCTGCATCCCCTTGCCCGCTTCGCCAGCCGTGTACCGGTACTCCGCCCGAAAGCGGACATGCTGCGGCTGCGACAGGTCGAAGAACGACGTCACCCACGGCACCCAAGCGACGTCGAGGGTTTCCCCCGGCTCGATCGAGACGATGTCGTCGCGCCATTCGGAATCGTGGACCCCGCAGCGGCCGTAGGGCATGCGGTCGATCGGTTGCCAGATGCCGTCGGTGCCGAGGCGTTCGGCGGTGAGCGAGAGAATCGGCTCGCGCCACCCCGCCTCCGAGCCATCTCCACCTTGGACGACCTGGAAGGTCTTGGTCGGGGATGTGTTGCGCAGCGTCCAGCGCAGCTCGATCGGAGTCTCGACCGGGAAGACGGTACCGTTCGGTGCACTGAGCTCGAGGGCGAGTCCTCGCTCGACCAGGGCGCACCTCGGGATGGGGAGCGGCACCGGCTCGTTCGTGGTCGTGAGAGGGGAAGGGGAGTCGGAACGAGAGACGAGGCATCCGAAGAGGAGCGGGAGGGAGAGGCAGAGAGCGACGCGAACAAACACGAAGGTGTGATCGTGATTCATGGGTGTCCCTTCAGGTGGTGGGGGGGATTGGACCGGCGAACGCAGCGAGGGTTCCCCCCGCGAGAAAGATTCGACCGGGCCCGAGAGTTGCCACCCACTTTGAGGGACTGTCCCGACGATGGATTGCGTGACCGCGGTAAAGAGCGCTCTGTGCTTGCGCGATCGTCCACTGGCCTCCCGGGACGTTTCGCAGACCACCGTCGGGACAGTCCCTGGCGGGTGGAAGGACCCGCGAACGTTGGGACGGTCCCAACGGACTGCCAAAACCCCATCCGCCACTTGCTCCGCGCACGCGACTCGCCGATGCTAGCCCCTCGCCTCCGGCCGGGGCGGACGATCCACGTGGGCAGATAGGGGAATGATGCCGAATTCCGGCGAGGGGGAGCTCTCGAACACCGTGGACGGTTCGGCCCCCGAATTTCCGACCGCGAACTCCGAGCGTGCGAGCACCTTGCTCCACGAAGTCTTCGGCCACCGCGAGTTTCGCGGTGCTCAGGAGGAGATCATCCGTCGCGTCTCCGGCGGTGAGGACGCGATCGTCTTGATGCCGACGGGGGGTGGCAAGTCGCTCTGCTACCAGCTCCCGGCGCTCTTGCGCGAGGGGACCGCGCTCGTGGTCTCGCCGCTGATCGCCCTGATGCAGGATCAGGTCCAGGCGCTGGAACAATGCGGGGTCGCAGTGGCGAGCCTGAACTCCGGGATGCCCACCGAGGATCGTCGGCGCGCCTTCGCGCGCTGGAAGTCGGGAGAGCTCGACCTGCTCTACGTCGCGCCGGAGCGGCTGATGCTCGACGGGTTCCTGGCGGAACTCGAGGAGACCCCCCCCGCCCTCGTCGCGATCGACGAAGCGCACTGCGTCAGCGAGTGGGGGCACGACTTCCGACCGGAGTACCTGAAGCTCGGCCAACTGCGGGAGCGGTTCCCCACGGTGCCGATGGTCGCCCTGACCGCGACCGCCGATACCCCGACGCTTCGTGACATCCGCGAGCGGCTCCATCTCGAGGACGCCACGGTGTACGTCGCGAGCTTCCATCGCTCGAACTTGCACTACTCGGTCGAGCCGAAGGTCGAGCCGAAGAGGCAGCTGTTGCGATTCCTCCGCGAACGCCACGCGGGCCACGCGGGGATCGTCTACTCGCTGACCCGCCGCTCCGTCGAATCGACCGCCGAGTGGCTCCGCGGCGAGGGGATCGCGGCGCTCCCGTACCACGCCGGGCTCGCGGCGGGGCTCCGCTCTCGTCACCAGGAGAGATTCCTGCGCGAAGAGGGGATCGTCATCGTCGCCACCGTCGCGTTCGGGATGGGGATCGACAAATCGAACGTCCGTTTCGTCGCCCACCTCGATATGCCGTCGACCCTGCAGCACTATTACCAGGAGACCGGCCGCGCCGGCCGCGACGGACTCCCCGCCGACGCCTGGCTCGCCTACGGCTGGAACGACGTGATGCTCGCCGCGCGGCGACTCGAGGAGTCGGAAGCGGGGGCGGATCAGCAACGGATCGGACGCCACAAGCTCGATGCGATGCTCGGCTATTGCGAATCGACCGAGTGCCGTACCGCGGTCCTCCTGCGCTTCTTCGACGAGGAGCTGATCGGGAACTGCGGTCACTGCGACAACTGCCGGACCACCCCCGAGACCTGGGACGCCACCGTCGCCTCCCAGAAGGCGCTCTCGAACGTGGTGCGCACCGGGCAACTCTTCGGCAAGGGGCACCTCGTCGACGTGCTGCTCGGCAAGGACACGGAGAAAGTTCGTCGCTTCGGACACGAGCGACTGAGCACGTTCGGAATCGGCGAGGAGCTCGACTCTTCCGGTTGGCACAGCTTGTACCGCCAACTCGCGGCGCGAGGATTCCTGAAGATCGACCTGATCGGACATGGTGGGATCTCGCTCACCGAGAAGTGCCGTGCGGTGCTGCGTGGCGAGGAACCGATCGCGCTTCGTCGCGATCCGACTCCGGTGCGGACACGGCGCGCGAAAGGGAAGAAGAAGGAGCTCCTCGACGCGCTCGGCGACGCCGAGGCGACCCTCTTCGAGCGCCTGCGCCGGCATCGACTCGAACTTTCGCAACAGCTCGAGGTCCCCCCGTACACGGTCTTCCACGACTCGACCCTGATCGAGATGGCCGAGCGACGTCCCCAGACGATCGACCAGATGGCGATGATCAACGGCGTCGGGCTCGTGAAGCTCAGGAAGTACGGCGAGGGATTCTTGGCGATCTTGCAGGGGGCGGCGGGGGAGTCATCCTGAGTGGAGGCAGGACGCGATGGGCGTCGGTAACATCGAAATCCTCGCCCACGAAATGACGCCGCTCGGCATTCTCTGCCTGCGGCGACGGGAACTCCTCGGTCGACCTGGCACCGTCGTCACCGAGATCACCCTTGACCACGAGTTCCTGATGTCGAGTCTTCACACCGACTCCGAACGCGCCTTGGCAAGATTCGCGCTCGAGGAGCATCCGGGGCGGGACCTGCGCGTCCTCATCGGCGGCCTCGGGCTGGGTTACACCGCTCGTGAAGCGCTCCAGAGCGATCGGGTCGCGCTCGTCGAAGTGATCGAACTCCTCCCGCCGGTCATCCACTGGCTCGCGGGTGGACTCGTACCGCTCTCCGCCGAGCTCGGCGCCGAACCGCGGTTCGTACCGGTCGAAGGCGATGCGTACGCCCGTCTCCTCGCACCCCCCGAGAAGACCTTCGACCTGATTCTCATCGATATCGATCACTCGCCCGACGATCGCCTCGGCCGGGCGAGCGACCGCTTCTACACCGCGGACGGTCTCGCGATCGCAAAACAACACCTCGCGCCCGGAGGAGTGCTGGCGGTCTGGTCGTACGAGGAGAGCCCCCCGTTCGCGGAAGCGATGCGCGGGTGTTTCGAAACGGTGCGGCTCGAGCCGGTCGAGTTCGAGAACACTCTGATCGATACGGTCGAGACCGACTGGATCTTCGTCGGTCACGATCGCCGAGAGAGCGATCGATGACGGCCGGTGTCCGCGAAGCGGAGACGCGGGACCTGCCGGGGATCGCAGCGATCTACGCGCAAGGGGTGCGCGCGGAGCAGACGGCACACATCGAGCCTCCCAGCGCGGAGTGGTGGGACGCATGGCTCGAGGGCCACCCGCGCGATCGTCGTCCGGTCCTCGTCGCAGAGAGGGCCGGGGTGATCATCGGCTGGTTGAGCCTGGGGGACTACCGCCCGGGCCGCGGCGCGGTTGCGGGCACGGCGGAGGTCAGCTTCTACGTCGATGTCGACCACCACAGAGGCGGGGTGGCGAGCACGCTGCTCGCCGCTGCGCTCCATCGCGCGACCTCTCTCCAAGTCCACACCCTCATCGCGATCCTGCTCGCAGACAACGCCGTGAGCATCGCGTTCCTCGAGCGGCACGGCTTCGAGCGGTGGGGGGATCTCCCGGATGTCGCGCGATTCGGGGATCGAAGGGTGGGGCACGTCTACTACGGGCGAACGATCGAATCGGGGGTCTGAGGCCGTTGATAGCCGGAGCCAGAGCTCGCAGTTAGGATGGGCGGCGGGAGGGGTTCGCGATGAACACTCGACTGCTCGCTTGCTCGCTCGTACTGCTCTCATTCGGATTCTCCGGAGATCACCGAGCGCGGGCGAGTATGGGTGGGGCGACCCAGGCGGAAGGAGTGTTCGCGTCCTTCTCTCTCGCGGCTGACCCGAAGGCGGCGCCGACGAAGAACGATTGGTCGCGCAGTTCCCTCTACGCAGGTCGAGGCGAGAACAAGACCGCCGGGGCCGGTGCGGGCACCAAGAGTGCAGTCCTCGCCGGACTCGGGTGGCTTCGGCGGCACGAATCGAGCGACGGGGGCTGGTCCTCCGCCGGATGAAAGCCCTGGTAGGGAACCAGCGGCGTACCGGCTGCGAGAAGGGATCGTGGGATCCGATCGAGGAGTGGGGGCCGGCGGGAGGGCGGGTCTACTCGACCGCGATGGGCACGCTCACACTCACGGTCTACTACCGGCATGCTCGTATCGCGGAGTGACGGCGGCGGGACTCTCGCCCGGAGCGGGCTGGTCGATCTCCGGCGCTGCGACCTCGTGCCGCTGCCGCGCGAGCGCGACGACGATCCCCAGGGTGACGAGCAGATTCGCTGCGCCGGCCACGAGGGCGACGGTGCAGCCGTCGATCAGAGTTCCTCCGGCGCCGAACACCCAGGGAAGTCCGACGACGAGGATCACCACCTGGACCAAGTTCGCCATCGTCTGGAACCGCGGTCGCCCCAGCACGTAGAAGGGGATCTGCGCGAGGATCGCGATCCCGCGAAAGAGCGCGAGCGCGAGGAGGAGCCGGAACGGGGCGAGATAGAGCGCATGTTCTTCGCCGATCACCACCGCGAGGATCGGCTCCGCCGCCCACCACAGGGCTCCCGCCACGACCACCCCAGCGAACGACAGCCCCCCGACGATCCGGCGCACGAGACGCCAAAACCTGATCGTATCGCTGCGGATCTTCGACAGGGCCGGGTAGAGGAGCGTGGCGGAGAACAAGCTCGGAATCTGCCGCACTCCGTAGTGGGAGAGGGTGATCGAACGGTCGTAGATACCGAGGGAGTGCATGCCGAGCATGCGTCCGATCAGCAGTCGGTCGACCGACTCGATGAGATAGGTCGAGCTCGCCGCGAGGTTGTAGCCGATCCCGAAACGGAAGTGCGGCCGGAGCGGTCCCCAGCGGAGCGTGAAGCGAGTTCGGACCGGGTGGGCGAGGTGGTACGCCGCCGAACGCAGTCCGACCGCCCAGATCTGGTTCACGACGATCGCCCACGGCGACCGGAGCCACGCCGCGAGCGCGACGAGAGTGGCGAGCGATACTGCAGCACACAAGGTGTCGATGATCGCGGGACGGCGTTGGTCGATCTCCTTGAGGAAGAGAATCGTAGAGATGCTGCGCATGCCGTCGAGGATGGGCACGAGCGCGCTGACCAGCAGGTAGTCGCCGAGAGCGGGCTCTTCTTGCCACCACGCGATCGGTAGTGCGAGCGCGGCGACGATCCCCCCGAGAACGAATCCCCGGACGACCGAGACCGACCAGCACGGAGCGAGCAGGGGTTCGATCTCTCCCTCTTCGCGCACGAGCGCCAGGTCGACGCCGGTCTGCGAGAAGACTTGGGTGAGAGTGAGGACGACGGTGACGATCGCGATCGCCGCGAAGTCCTCGATCTCGAGCAATCGGAACAGCGCGGCGATCGTCGCGAACTGGAGGACGCCGAGACAGATCGTCCGCAGGAGCGTCCAGCGACCGCTCCGGAGCACCCGTCGTCGAAGGTCGCCGGGTCGGGGGGCGGACATCGGTCTCCTCGGGGGGCGGTTCGTCGACGGACCCCCATCGAGTATCGGCACGATCGGGAAAGAGCTTGGGGACTGGCTCCGCACAGCGGTGCCAATCCCATCTTCTGCGGAGGGGGGTCGGTAGCCGAGGGACCGAAGATGGGAAGCCCCTGCGGTGAGCCAGTCCCCACGCCCGGTTCCCGCTCCAGCCCGCAGAGACCCAACGTTCTCCCCCGACGATCGGAGAGTGTGGGGGCGGGAAGAACGGCTGCGGCGCACCGCCAAACTTCCAAGAGCCCGGGCGACTCTAGAGATGCGATTTGGCCGATTGTGCCTTATCCTCGGGGCGGCTCGGTACTCCGCAGGCTCTCCCCGCGGCTCCCCAAGGCCAGAACTCGATACGAATTCCCGGCTCGCGGACCTCGCTCCGTGGGCCTGTTCACGGCCGCTTCGTCGAAGGAGGGTCCGATGCAACCCCACCGCCGCTCTCTTCTCGCCGCACTCATCGCGGTGATCTTCACCTACTCCGTCGCTCCGGTCCCGGAGCTGAGCGCGCAGGAGGCGGGCGCGGAAGCCGCTGCCCCCGCCGAGGACGCAGCGCCCGCGAAGGAGACAGCGATGGAGTCGTCACTCCCCGCTTCGTGGGGAGAGGCGATCTCGTGGCGATCGATCGGCCCCGCGAACATGGGGGGACGGATCACCTCGATCGCGGTGTACGAGGCAGACCCGAGCATCTGGTGGGTGTCGTCGGCGAGCGGCGGTCTTCTGAAGACCACCAACAACGGCGTGACCTTCGAGCACCAGTTCGACGACCAGGCGACCGTCTCGATCGGCGATGTGGCCGTCGCGCAGAGCGACCCGAACATCGTCTGGGTCGGCACCGGAGAGTCGAACCCGCGGAACTCGGTGTCGTGGGGGAACGGTGTCTACAAGTCGACCGACGGTGGCGACACGTGGAAGCACATGGGCCTCGAGGAGAGCTACCAGACCGGGCAGGTCGCGATCCACCCGACGAACCCCGAAATAGTCTACGTCGGTGCCCTCGGCCGGCTGTGGGGTCCGAACGAAGAGCGCGGGGTCTTCAAGACGACCGACGGCGGCGAGACGTGGGAGAAGGTGTTCTTCCTCGATGACCGCACCGGTGTCATCGAAATCAAGATGCAGCCCGGGAACCCCGACACCCTTCTCGCGTGCGCATACGAGCGCAAACGCGACGGCCAGGACACGAACGACCCCGCGGTGAAATTCGGCGAACAGTCGGGGATCTACAAGACCACCGACGGCGGGAAGAGCTGGCGACGCATCACGCGCGGTCTTCCCTCGGTCCAGATGGGAAGGATCGGGATCGATTGGTACCGCAAGGAATCGAACGTGGTCTACGCGATGGTCGAGACCGAGAAGATCGGTCAGGAGCCTGAAAACGCACCCTACGCCGGACTCACCGGGGAAGACGCCGACGTCGGCGCGCGGTTGACGGCGGTCGTCGATGACGGACCGACCGCGAAGGCGGGGCTCGAGGTCGGCGACATCGTGGTCAGCGTGGATGACGCGATCGTGCATTCCTACGGCGACTTGCAGGCGGCGATCCGGCGGCATGTCGCCGGGGAAACGGCCACGCTGGTGGTCTCGCGCAATCGCGAGACGGTCCAGGTCGAGCTCGCTCTCGCCAAGCGTCCGGAGCCCGAAGAGGGGGCAGCGGGCGAGAACGGCGGCCGCGGAGGTGGACCCGGCGGAGGTGGACCCGGTGGCGGCGGTCGCGGCGGCGGAGCTCGCAATCCGTTCACGGGGACCCTCGGGGGTCAGCGCGAGAACATGCAAGGACAACAGGGAGAGTCGGAGCACGAGTACGGCGGGCTCTACGTGAGCGAGGATGCGGGGGAGAGCTGGAGACGGATCAACACCGTCAATCCGCGCCCGATGTACTACAGCCGAGTGCGCGTCGATCCGCAGGATCGGAACCACGTCTTCGTGCTCGGCACATCGCTCTACCGTTCGAAGGACGGAGGGAGTCACTTCAGCGGCGACGGGGGGAGCGGCGGGATCCACGTCGACCACCACGCGTTGTGGCTCGACCCGCGCGACGGACGGCACCAGATCCTCGGGAACGATGGCGGGTTCTACGTCACCTACGATCGCATGGATCACTGGGAGCACCACAACCAGATGGCGATCGGGCAGTTCTACCACGTCGCCGTGGGATCGCGTCGCGACTACAACGTGTACGGCGGTCTGCAGGACAACGGAAGCTGGGGGGGTCCGAGTCGGGTGCGCAACGGCTCCGGCCCCGCGAACTGGCACTGGCTCTCGATCGGCGGAGGGGACGGCTTCGTCTGTCGCGTCGATGCCGATGACCCGAACCTGGTCTACTTCGAGAGCCAGAACGGCGGCATGGGCCGGAGAAACCTCGCGACTGGCGAAGGGGGGCAAATTCGACCGGAGGCTCCGCGCGGTACGCGCTATCGGTTCAACTGGCGGACTCCGTTCATCCTCTCGGAGCACAATCCCAAGATCTACTACGTCGGCGCCAACCTGGTCTTCCGCTCCCTCGAGGAGGGATCCGAGCTGCGGGCGATCTCACCGGAGCTCACCCCGACCGACTGGGGTAGCGCGACCGCGCTCGCGGAGTCTCCGCGTGACCCGGACGTGCTCTACGCCGGCACCGACGACGGGGCTCTCTGGATGACGAAGAATGGCGGGCACGATTGGATCGCGCTCAGTTTTCCGCTCCCCCCCGCGCCTCCCGACGTCGTCCAGGGCGCGCGCGTCTTCTACAACCTCGCGCCCGACGCCGAGGTGCCGCAGACGCAGTCTCAGGTGATCGATGATGACGACGACCCGCCGGCACCTCCGATCAACCCCCGGCGTCAGCAGATGATCGACCGCCTGAAGGGCTACGACGAGAACGGCGACGGCAAGATCTCGAAGAGCGAAGTGCCCGAAGAGGTGGCGGGGCGAATGTTCGATCGGGTCGATACGAACAGCGACGGAGTGATCGACACGAAGGAACTCGATGCGTACGCCCGACGCCCCTCCGGTCAGGGGCGCGGTCGTCCCGGAGGAGGCGAGCCGGGAACCGGTCCTCCCGGAGGTCGCGACGGGAGTGCCGCCGGTGATGCGCCTGCCGCAGGCGGTGCACCCCCCGAGTCCGGCGAAGGCGCTGGCCGCCGCCGCGGTGGACGCCGCGGAGGGGGAGCCGATGACCCTGCCGCCGAGGCCGAACCGCGCGAGGTCGACGTCCGATCGAATCTCCCGGAGCTGGTCGACGGCCCACGATGGGTGAGCGAGATCGTCGCGAGCCGCTATGCGGATGGACGCGTCTATCTGACTCTCGACGGCCACCGCTCCGATGACGATCGCCCGCTCGTTTTCGCGAGCGAGAACTACGGAGAGACCTGGAAGTCGATCCAGGGGAACCTCGCCGACTCCGCCGGCTCGACGCGGTGCATCGCCGAGGACATCCAGAACGAGAACATCCTCTACCTCGGGACCGAGTTCGCCGGCTGGGTCAGCATCGATCGCGGCGAGACGTGGACTGAGTTCGCCGGGCTCCCGACGGTCGCGGTGCACGGGTTCGCGCAGCATCCCACCGCCGGCGAGATCGTCGCAGCGACCCACGGGCGCAGCCTCTGGATCGCCGATGTCACTGCGCTCCGGCAGATGACGAAGAAAACCTCGAGCGAGTCCGCGAAGCTGTTCCGCCCGAACCACGGAGTTCTCTGGCGCAACGAGCCGCGGACCGGCGTCGCCCGAGGCTTCGTGGGAAAGAACCCGCCGAGCGGCGCGCAGATCGTCTACTCGATCGGCTCCGAGCGGGTCGGAGAAGCGGTCCTGACCATCACGAATCTCGCGGGAGAGACGCTCGCAACACTCGAGGCGAGCACCGACCGCGGCCTCCACTCGACCTTCTGGGACCTGCGTCGCACTCCGCGCCGCGGTGCGCAGGGTCGCGGTGCGGGTGGCCGAGGCGGCGGCGGCGGGCAGTTCCGCGGCGGCCGCTTCGGCCCGCTCGTCCAACCGGGCGAGTACAAAGTGGTGCTCGAGGTCGACGGGGTGCGGCAGGAGCAGTCCCTGGTCGTGAACATCGACCCGGCGTACCCGGACCCGACCTGGCTCGAGTACGAGTACCTCGAGGAGCAGTTCTCCCCGACCGACGAGGATGAGGAAGGGGACGAAGGAGGCGAGCGGGACATCTAGCCACTCGCGATAGACCCAACGGAGACGCCCGCGGCCGAGCTCGGCCGCGGGCGTCTCTCATCTCACCGGAATTCCGCCACCGCCCGCACCCGGCCGGATCCAGTACTCACCGGGTGATCCCCCGCGCGCGCAGCGAATTCTCCGCGGCGTGGAGCACCTCCGCCGAAGTCCCCGCCGCAGGAATCGCGACGCGCATCTCCTTCGTCTCTGCCGAAGGCGCCTCCCACTCCGCGACCAGCGCGTCGTGCACCGATGGATCGGCGTCGGAAGGGTCGTCTTGGCGCCCGGCGATCCGCGCGTGCGCGGTCTTCCGGTCGATCGTCAGGTCGAGGTGGATGATCGGAATCCGTCGACGCCGGGCGAGATCGCGGGCCGCGAGCCGCGGCCCATCCGCGTGATAGGTCGCATCGATGAGCGCCCGCCCCCCGCCCGAGACGATCGCATCCGCACGCTCGAGACACTCTACGTACACCTCGGTAGTGCGCTCGGGGGTGTACAGAGCGTCTCCGTCGAGTCCCGCGTGGATCTCCTTGCGCACCGCGTCCGATCGGATCCACTCGAATTCGTGAGTCGTGGCGAGGGATCGCGCCAAAGTCGATTTTCCGCACCCCGGTGGGCCCCCGACGAGGACCAACGCGGGGCGTCGCTCCGGCGGCTCCAGTTCGACGAGTGCGAGGAGCCAGTGTCCGAGGGCGCGTTCCTCGAGTCGGCCCAGCCGCGACGCGGAGAGCTCCGACCCCGCGATGGTGAACAGGTCGACCTTCGCCCGGACCGCATTTCGGTACGCGATGTAGAACGGGAAGAGGGCGCGTCCATCTTCGTCCCCGGAGGCGCGGAGATATGCCTCGATGAGCTCGGTTGATTCCGAGTCCTCCCCCGCGAAGCGCAGGTCCATCGCGAGGAAGGCGACATCGCTCACCGGATCGGCGTGGCGGAGGATGGGGGAGAATTCGATGCCGTCGATGATCAAGAGATCGCGCGGATGCTCGCGATCGGGGAAATGATAGACGTGGTCCAAGCGAAGGTCTCCGTGGGTGTCGCACGGCACGCCCCGCGCGGCGCGCGATTCGATCACCGACCGCAGACGGGAGAGTGAAGCATCCGTGGCTTCGGCGACCCTGAGATGGAGCCTCTCCGAGATGCCCGCCCCGACGAAGCGCTCGGTCGCGGAGAAGTTCTCCCGGGCGTGTCTCGCGACTATCTCGAACGAACCGCCGCGGGCGATCTCGGGGGACCGCTCCGCCTCCCGATGAAAGCGGGCGAGTCGCTTGCCGAGACGGCGCCAGAATCCCTCGGGGACCCGACCCTCCGCCACCATCGTCTCGAGACGAGCGGAATCGGGGAGGCGGACCATGTGGACGGCGTACTCGATCGCTTCCCCGGTGCCGCCCACTCGGTATCCAGCTCCCTCTCGGGCGATCGGTACGACTCCGAGGTAGACCTCTGGGGCGAGGCGCCGATTGAGTCGCACCTCCTCCTCGCAGAAGTGGCGTCGCCGCTCGAGGGTGGAGAAGTCGAGGAAACCGAGGTCGACCGACTTCTTCACCTTGAAGACGTCACGGTCGAGCAGGAAAACGGTCGAGATATGCGTCTCGATGACTTCGACACCGGCGGTGGGCACGGGGTACGCCGAGGGAGATCGTAGGGCGTCGATCCAGGAGTGCGGTGCGTGGCTCACCACCATATATTAGCGAACCCGGGCGGTTTGTTTAGGGGGCTAGGTGGACTCGGGCCTGGTTGCGCGCAGGTGCTCCAGAGCGGGATGATGCAGCCGGAGGCCGATCGATGAACTTCGAGATGCGACTCTTGCTCCTGTTCGCGTTCCTCGGCGCGCTCGCGCTCTGGGATCGCTGGCGGCGGGGGGCGGCTGCGGAACGACCTCGCGAGTGGAGATTCATTCTCGCGACCGCGGTGCTCGGGGCGATCTACGGTCTGGTCCACGATGCGATCACGGTCTCGATCTCCTCCGAGTACTTCATCGTCGGAAAAGGCCTCGCCGCGGGGGAAGGGCTGACCCTTCGGGCGCTCAGTCTCGGGGCCGAGTCCGGCTGCGGAGCGGGCCTCGCCGGGGGGGCGATCCTCCTCTACGTCGGTCGGTCCGGGACCAGGCCTTCGAGTTCGTATCGCGCGCTCGGTC
The DNA here is from genome assembly GCA_032128395.1 of Planctomycetota bacterium. Lineage (GTDB taxonomy): Bacteria > Planctomycetota > UBA8108 > UBA1146 > UBA1146 > JAQBGV01. The sequence continues at coordinate 41,443 of JAQBGV010000073.1, forward strand.
GCGGGATCCTCGGCACCCTCATCGCCGCGGCGGTCGGTGCCGTCCTCGCAGGAATCGTGCGGCCGGTCGACCTTCTCGGCTGGGGGCATCCGGGGGTCACCGATGAGGCACTGCCCACCTTCCGACAGGTGTGGGGGATCCACATCGGCAGCTACCTGGGGCTGGCAACCGGCTTGCTGATCGCCGCGATCCGGCTCCATGTCGCTCGACAAGAGTGCGATCTCTAGTGTCCTGAGTCAGAAGCTCGCGTGCAGAGTGACGGTGCCTCATCGGAGCCCGGGCCGCGCGATGCCATCGTAGACTCCTGGGGGGGGTTGAAGGAGTCCAACCTTGTTCGTCGTCTGGGGCACCAAACGCACCGTGAAGCGGCTCGGTTACGCCGCCGACTTCTGCGGGATCTGCCGCGATCTCTGCCCGACTCGGATCGATCGCGTCGGCGCCGCATCGCACGTCTACGGCCTCTCGGTCGGATCCGGTGAGCTGGTCGGGCATCTCGCGACCTGCACCGATTGCCACAGCTCCCGCCCCATCGACCCCGCAACCTACCGCGAACTCCTCCCCCGGCCGTCCGAAGACACCACCGAACTCGTGCGCGAGACCTTCCCCGACTTCGAGAAGGTGTACGGCGAGCGGCTCGCCATCGAGGCTTCTCTCCGCGCCGGGAAGCAGATCCCCGCGGAAGCGCGCGAAGCACTGCTGCGCGAACCCTTTCTCCAACTCGAGGCGGACGTCGAGGCGGTGTGCTCCGGCTCGAGCCGCATCGACAAGGAGTGCGTCATCGCGATCCTCGCGATGGTACTCGCCCCGATCGGTGCTGGATTCGCGACGAGCGCGGTCTTCCCCGACGAACCGGGGTCGAGCCCCGCGGGGATGGTCGCTCTGATCACTTTCGGGGCCGGGTTGCTCGGCTTCTTCTCTTGTCTAGCCACCAGCCCAGGTCGCTGGATCCGGCGCAAGGTGCTCCCCCGGCTCGCTCGGTCGCTTCACCCGCTGCAACCGGAGTTCGAGGAGCTCGACGGCGTCCACCGGCAGCTTCGCTCGCTCGGGATGCGGATCGCGAAGAAACTCACCCCGGCGCGGATCGAGTCGGCACTCGCGCAGCTCGAGTTCGACCCCGGGGCGAGGACGCACTACGACTACTCGCGTGCCCCACGACCCGAAGCGGTCGTGGAAGAACGCTGACACCAATTCGGTTCATCACGGAGGCGAAACGGGCCCGCTCTCCGGAAGGAGGGCGGGCCCGTGCTCATCCATTTTGAGCACTCGGCTCAGAGCAATAGGTCGAGGTACTGGTGCTGCGGTCCGCTGAGGCCGCTCCATCCCGGGATCACGGTGTCGAGGGCAGTCGCCGCGCCGAGGTGACGATCGACGATCTCGGCGTAGATCGACAGGAAGCTGGTCTTCTGGGCGACGTAGCGCGGGGGGTTCCCGACGCTGAACATGTCGCCGTTCGCCCAGGTGGAGGAGTCGCAGTTGTAGACCGCGCCGTTGATCGCTCCGCCGGCGCAGAAGGCGCAACTCGCCTCGCCGTGGTCGGTGCCGGCGCTGCCGTTCTCGGCGCTGGTGCGGCCGAACTCGCTCACCGCCAGCACCACGGTGTCCGGCCAGATGTTGTTCAGAGTATCGAGGCGGATCGAGTGGAACGCCCGCGAGATCCCGCGAAGATTCTCACCCTGCGACCCGCCGAGGATCCCCTGGTTCGAGTGGGTGTCGAAACTGCCGAGCTCGACTCCGGCGACCCGGCAGTCGGTCTCCTTGAGGAGTTGCACTGCGTTCTTCACCTGGCGGAAGAAAGTCTGCATGCGGCCGTCGAAATTGTCGGGACTGGTCGAGTCTGGATAGAACGCGCCGTTGTCGGGGACGTAGGTGGTCTCGTCGATCCCCGCCACTTCGAGGGCGTCGAGGCTCGATGCCATCGCAACTCCGGTGTCGCGGACACGCTCGTCGTAGTCGGTCGCATCCGGATCGCGGCTGTAGACGCCGAGGAGACCCGAACCGGTCCCACCGCCGGAGGGGGCGGCGCCGATCATCTTGAGATCGATCGGATCCGAGCCGAGCCGGTAGGAATCGATCGTGCGCATGTGGATCAGCGCGCGGTCGCCGCGGAACGCCACCTGCATATTGTTCGAAACGCTGACCGCTGGAATCACGTGGTTGGCCAGGGCGGGATCGCTGTCGACGAATCGGTTGAGCCACCCCTCCTCGATCTCGGACGCCCCGGAGATCGAGGGCATCGCATTCTCCCAGAGCTGCTGACTCGTGAAGTGCGACCGCGATTGGTTGTCGTAGGCGATCCGGTGCATCACCGCGAGGTCGCCGGTCGTGTACACGTCCTTCATCAACTGCATCGAAGGGTGCAGGGCCGCGAACCCGTTCAGGTCGTGAGCCTGGGCGGGGTTGACGAAGAGACTCGGTCGATTGGTGGTGTTGTACGCGTTGTCTCCGAACGGGATCACCGTGTTGATCCCGTCGTTCCCGCCGCGCATGAAGATCACGAGCAACTTCTTCGGATTACCGGGACCTTGCCCGTGCAGGCGCGAATAGAGGAATGGGTTCCCGAGGATCGGGGAGAGAGCGCCGAGCGCCAGCCCGGTGCCTCCGAGTCGCAGGAATCCGCGTCGGTTGAGAGGGGCCATCGTCGTCCTCCTACTGCTTCATCGCCTGCGGCCAACTGCGCAGGAACGTCAAGAACTTGCGGAGGTGAAGATCGTAGGCCGGGGTCCCCGGGACGAGAACGAGGGGGTTCCCGAGCGGATTTCCGAGATCGCCGGTCGAGAAGAAATCGAGCGCGATCGCTTCGTCGATGGGGTTGTAGCCCTCGGGGAGCATCAGCTCGAGCCAGAACGTGACCACCTCGGTCGGATTGGATTCGTCGATCGAAGGGTTGGCCGCGAGTTGGATCAGTCGCGGGTCGTAGGTGAGCTCCGACGATCCCTGATAGATGATCTCGTTGAAGTGAACCGTATCGACCAGCTTGCTCGTGCCGATCCAGTCGTTCCCTACCTCGGGATAGCCGTCCGGGGTGCCGAAGTTCAGCACCACGTGGCTCAGATTCGCGACGGCGACGAGGATCTGCTGCGCGTTCGTCGTCTCGCCCTCGAGCATCCGGACCGTTGCGAGCATCGACTCCATCGGGGTCTTGACCTTGTTCCACCGATACGTGGTGCCGCGAAATTCCGCGCTGTCGAGGATGGTTTGCATCACCGCGCCGACCTCGCCGCCGGTCCCGAGCCAGGTGCCGATGCACGCGGCGACCAGCGACAGCGGAGGTTCATCGGAGACGAACTTCTGGATCAGCTTCGTCGATACGTACTGCGCGGTCTGCGAGGTCACCGCGAGGTGCGCGATCACCTCGAACCCCTCATCCACGCCGGCGAGGCCTCCGGGGATCCCCGCGGGGATGCTCAGGGGGTAGCTCGTGTTCGTGAACAGACTCTTCGCCCCGTAGTCGTGATTCGCAGGTTCGAAGTGGAAGCTCCACACACCTGTCGTCGAGTTGTTCGGCAGGCACGCGGCGTGGGGATCGCCCACGTCCACCGGATCGACCTTGCAGATCGTCCACCCCGTGAAGACGCGGGCCACCTGCTCGACGTCGTTCTGGCTGTATCCACCGCCGACTCCGACCGTGTGCAACTCGAGGAGTTCACGGGCGTAGTTCTCGTTCGGATCCCCCGCGATGTTCGAGATGTTGTCGAGGTAGACGAGCATCGTCGGGCTGGTGGCGCTCGCGATCACCAGATCTTCGAAGGAACCGAGTGCGAGGGTACGAAACGCCTCATCCTCGGCCGATTCGAGCTCCATCGCGGCGATCCGGCTGTCGGGAAGGCCGCCTCCGTCGTACACCGAACCACCGTCGAGGTTCTGCAGGAAGCCTCGAAGCGTCCAGAAGTACGTGTTGAAGTGATTCGACCAGAAGTCGGTCATCTGCTCGAGGAGTTGCCGGTTCGAGTAGCGACCACGGATGAGCACGTGACGGTAGTAGTTGACATAGGTCGCGGAGATCGGGAGTGCGGCGATCTTCGCTGCGACCTGCGGATTCTCCGGTATCGAGAGTGGATCGAGCTGAGTGGCGATGAACGTATCCGCACCGATCGTCTCGATCTCGATCAACTCGGTCGGGGTCGGACCGTAGGCGATCCGGCGGAGGATGTGGGAGCCGGCTGCCCGGTCGGTCGGAGGCGCGCAGATGTCGGAGTTGAGGCAGCCGAGAACCAAGTCGTTCGTCGGATCCGGGCCGCAGGCGGGAAAGGGAGCGGGTGGGGGTGGTGCGAAGAGGAACAAGTACGCGAAGAGCACGATCGGATCGGCGATGTTGACCGACTCGTCGTCGTTCGTATCCGCCGCATCCATGCAATCCAGAGAAGCCGACAAGAACAGGTAATCGAGGACGCGGATCCCGTCGGCGAGATTGACCATTCCGTCGATGTTCGCGTCCCCCCGCACGAAGGACTTGTACCCGGACTGAGCGTCCGCGAACGGAGCCGCCGTCGCGATCAGAGACATGATCAGCAGTGTGCGAAAGACGGCCCGGGCGGGGGGTCTCTTCACGTCCCCACCTCCTCCCCATCGTCTGTCCAGCGTGAGCTGGGGTGTGAACAGCGAATAAGATCGGTCTCGGGAGCCCGCATGGGTGTGCGCTGCGGTCCGGGTGGACCCGGGGCGCCCCATGCCATTTTGGGATGCCCACGCCATTTCGGGATCATAGCCGAGCGACCCCGGGGTGCAATCGTCCACCGCCGTGGGCCCGAGCCGCAACCGTGGGGCGGGCAGAACCCGCCCTGGCACCCCTCGAGGGCTCGCCCCCTCTACCGTGGCGTCCCCCGGCGCTGAGGGTCGAAGCACCCCGCCACATCCTCGATGAGCAGCTGGCCGAGCGTGGTCGCTTCGATGCGGTCCTGGTCGAATTCGACCAGGCCGTCGTACTGTCTCTCCTCGATCTCGCCGAGTTCGATCTGGAAGTGATGGATGAAGTCGAGGCGGAACTCCCGCTCGATCTCGACGACCTCCACCCTTCCCCGTCCGAGGAGGGACCGGATCAATTTCCCACGCAGGATCTCCTCCGGGTCGGGACGAGAGTCGGTGCCGACCGGGACCTGACCGTGGTCGATCGCGTGCGCCCACCGGGCGCGGTCGGTCGTGTTCCGAGAGGAGTGCACACCCGCTCGCCGGATCGCCCCCGGCCCGAACCCCAGTCGGATCATCGCGTCGTCGAGAGGATCGAGGCCAGGGAACGCTGTGCCGCGGGAGAACCGCCGGGGTACGGGAGACACGAACCCGGACTGACGCAGCGAGGCAGAGGCGACCAGTCCAGCTCCGATCCGTTGGCTGAGGAGGTCGTGCGACGAGCGCCCGTCCGAGCGCCCATCCCCCCCGAGAGCACAGAGAACGATCGCGTCGAGCCCGTCGGGTGACAGTAGCGCTCCGTCAGAGTGTCCCAGTTCATCGGTCCTCAGGTCCGCCGCGATCGCCGCGAACCCGATCCGGCGCAGTTCGGGAACCAGGGGGGCGAGTCGCTCCGCCTGGAGATCACGATAGTGAAGATGGGTGCACCCCGCCTCGCGGACACCTTCGAGATCGCGGAGGCTCGGCTCCAGGGAGAGCTGGAACACGACCGGGGTCTCGGTGGAGGGGCGGAAGGGTCTTCGCACTTCTCGGATGAGCGCGGCGAGCTCGTCTCCGAGCCACGGAGAGTCGAGGCAGATCTCGATCCGCGCCAAAGGTCGGGCGCGCAGCGCGGGAACCCGCAGGAGCATGCTCTCGAACTCGAGCCGAAGGCGATCGAGATCGTCCCGGCGGGAGTCGTCCGCGAGACCCTCGAAACGAAGCACCAGCGGAGCGATGCCACGCTCCTCGACAGATCGGTCGAATCGACTCGGGTCCGATACCGCATTCCACCGATCGGGGTGGGGATACTCGAAGGAGAGGGATCCGGGGCGCACGCGGTCAAGGACCCGATCGGGGATCTTCTTCCGAGCGAGCATCGGGGACATCTCGTTTGTTTCTTTCGCCATCGCCGAAGGCCCGATTCCGGCGGTCGGGAACGATCGCGGCGTCGTTCCCGTCCCTGGGTGTTTTTTTCGTCTCGGGTGGCGATCCCCCGGAGAGGCGCCGCCTGTGGAGGCGTAGAAGCATCGACCGTGCCGGTGGAGGGGGGGCGAGCGATGGGCTATCGTTCCGACCGCACCGCCACCGCCAGCTCTCACGCCGGGGGGGTCGTGACCGCGAGGAAAGTTCGATGGATCCAGTGCTGTTCGCTCTCCTGGGACTTCTCGTCGGCGGCGGGCTCGGCTACGCCCTCTCCCGGCGGATGGCCCGGGAAGACGCCGAAAAACTCTCCGATGAGCTCGAGGTCGAGCGCCGTGCCGCCGGCGAGGCCCGCGAGGCCCTCGCGCACGAGACCGCTCGGCGGGAGGCGCTCGAGGTGGCTCGTTCGGACGACGAGACCCGCCGCCGCGAGCTCGAATCGACCTTTCGCGCCCTCTCCGCCGAGGCGCTGAAGGCGAGCAACGTCCAATTCCTCCAGCTCGCCAAGGAGAGCCTCGCGAAGACCGAGCAGTACCACACCCAGGAACTCGAAAAGCGCCAGCAGGCGATCGAGCACCTGGTGAAGCCCCTCGGAGAAGGCCTCGAAAAGCTCGGGAAGTTCACCTCCGAACTCGAACGGAAGCGTCAAGAGGCCTACGGCGAGCTCCGCACCCGTCTCGAACAACTCTCCACCACCACCCAGGACCTCGGCCGCCACTCCAGCGCGCTCGCCACAGCGCTGCGAGGGAGCTCGCAGGCGCGGGGCCGCTGGGGAGAGATCGCCTTGCGGAACATCGTCGAGTTCGCGGGGATGACCGAACATTGCGACTTCGTCGAGCAGGTGACCGACCAAGCGGGGAATCGACCGGACATGATCGTGCGTCTCCCCGGCGGCGGCATGATCCCGGTCGATGCGAAGGTCCCCTTCGCCGACTACGAGCAGGCGTGTCGCGAGGAGGATCCGACGCGCCGCGCGGCGTTCCTCGATGCTCATGCGCTCGCACTGCGCGACAAGGTCCGAGAGCTTGCGCGCAAGGACTACGCCGCGCAGCTCGAAGGCGATATCGACTTCACCGTGATGTTCGTCCCGGCGGAGCCGATCCTTGCGGCCGCCCTCGAGCGGAACCCCGACATCTATTCCGACGCCCTCGCCCGCAAGATTCTCCCGGTCTCGCCGGTGACTCTCATCGCGCTGCTGCGAACCGTCGGGATCTACTGGCAGCAGGATCGGATGGCCGAGAACGCCGAACATATCTGGGTCGAGGCGAAGGAGCTCCAGCGTCGGCTGGTCACGTTCGCGGAACACCTCGGGCGGATTCGGAAGGGGTTGGTCTCGGCCCTGGAGGGCTACAACGACGCGATCGGTTCCTACAAGGGGAGGGTCCTCCCGCAGGGACGAAAGATCGAGGAGCTGGGTGCGGTGCATGACGAGAAGCGCCGCATCGACAGTCAGGAAGAGATCGAGGTGGTGATTCGCCGGATCCCTGAGGTGGGATAGACGGCGGGGATGGGGCAGGAGCCCTTCCGACGTCGACCACCCACGTGATACTCTTCGGTCACCCCCTCCGATTCCGGAGGGGAGCCCGCGAAAGGGACCCCGACCGATGGTGCTCTTCTCCATACTGCTCACTCTCTTGGCTCCCCCCGCCGCCGCCGGCCTCTCGGCCGACGGGCCGCCGGTCGCCCCCGTACTTCGTTTCTCCGGCAACGAGGTCGCCTACGGCGATCTCCTCCAGGGCGAGGTTACGGAAAAGGAGCTGAAGATCTTCAACGACGGCGATGCGCCCTTGGTCATCACCACGGCGACCCCCAGCTGCGGCTGCACGACCGTGGTCTCATTCGACCGCGAGATCGCCCCTGGAACCGCGGGCACGGTGCGATTCCAGATCGACAGCAAGAAGATCAAGCCGGGAGAGAGCAACAAGCGGATCCAGTTCGCCACGAACGACCCCAAGCAGCCGCTGGCGGGGTACTACTTCTCGGCCGAGGTCATCTCCCTCTACCGCACCGACCCTCGCGAGATCCGAGTCTCGGGGCTCTTCGACAGCGAGAAGTCGGCGACGATCCGTCTGGTCGGGATCACCGAATACGGGTTCACGCTGATGGGGATCCGTTCTCGGGGGCAGATGTTCGAGGTCGAAGACTTCGAGGAGATCGATGAACGCACCTACCAGGTGAAGATCGTGGTCGGCCCCGCCTCCGCGCCCGGGAAGACGCGGGACCCGCTCGACCTCCTCATCGAGGTCAAGGACGGGCGTCAGATCCAGGTCGGCCAGTGGGTGAACATCGAGCACCTCGACCCCGTGCTCGTCGCCCCCGACCGCGCCCTGCAGTTCAACAACGCCGACACCGACCGGCTCCTCGTCGCCGGTGCGCCCCCCGTCGTCAAGACCGTCACCCTCCGCAGCCGAGATGCCGAGCGTCCCCTCCAGGTGCTCTCTGCTCGACTCGAGGACTTGCCCGAGGGTGCCTTCTCGGTCGAGGTCCACCCGATCGTGGTCGGGAGCCACTACACCGTCCAGGTCTCGCTCCCCGCCTATCGTGCCGAGGCGTTCCTGATGGGGAAGCTCGTGATCGAGACCGACGCCGCAGTCGAACCGATCCGGACCCTCGACCTGCGGGCGAAGTTCGGCCGAAAAACCGGAGAGTAGGGGAAAGCGACCCCCACCTCCTCCCCTCCGAAGCATCGGCAGGTAGTTCGGGCTTCTTCGAGGGTCCGGCTTGTTCCTCCCCGTGAGATCACGGATGCTACTCCCGCGTCTTCCCTCCCTGGCCGTGGCTCGGGACAGAGCTGTGGCTCGGTGCGGAATTTCGCGCGAGGGGGAACGGTCTCGGTCGAGTGACCGTTCGAACCCCCCGTTGGGCTCTCCACCGGAGGTTCTCAGTCTTGATCAGCCGATTCCGAAGCCCTTTCCACGCAGCATTCTGGGCCCTCCTCCTCACCGTGATCCCCAGCGGGCTCTTCGGCGGCGCGGGCGACCCCGCGCCCTCGGATGAACCCGCTCAGGTTCGCTTGATCGCCGATGTCTCCTCGTTCTCGCCGGGGGAGAAGTTCAAACTCGGTGTGCTGTTCACCATCGAGGACCACTGGCACACCTACTGGCACAGCGCCCGCGAGGGGGGAATCGGGACCCAGGTCGCCTGGGGGCTCCCGGACGGCTGGATCGCTGGGCCGGTCCAGTGGCCGATTCCGAAGCGGTTCATCCTCCCCGGTCCTCTCGTCGCCTACGGGTACGAGAAGCAGGTCCTCTTGGTGAGCGAAGTCACAGTCCCCGAGGATTTCTCGGAGGGCTCCGTGACGATCGAGGCGGACCTCTCCTGGCTCGTCTGCAAGGAAACTTGCCTGATCGGCGAGGCGAAGCCCCAGATCACTCTCTCGCGCGGCAAGTCCGCACCTTCCCCCGAGGCCAAACGTTTCCAGGCCTGGGCCGGAACAGTCCCACGGACCCCCGAACGCGCCGGGATCAGCGTCAGTGAGAGCTACCGGGCGGGCGAAAGGGGAGGGGAGTGGCAAGTGACACTCCGCTGGCCCGAAGGGGCGAGAGCGCCCGACCCCGACCAGCTGCGGGCGTTCCCGTTCGACTTCCCAGGTGGCGAGCTCGACGAGGGTCGGGTCGAGACCGATGGTCATCGGGCGGTGTTCACCTTCCGGGTCGAAGTGCACAATCCGGAATTCCGCGCGGAGCGGCTCGGCGCGGTGATCACTTGGTCGACCGAGAACGGGCCTTCCGAGAAGAGCGAGACCCGAGGGGTCCGTGTGGTCCGCGAGAAGAAGTAGATCCGGCGGGGGTCCACTCCGGACGACCCGCCCCGAAGCAGTGAACCGAAACGGAGGGGCTTTGCGGTCACCCTCCGCTGAGAAAGGAAGTGAGTCATGCGTCGATTCGTAGTCCTGGCCCTTCTCGTCGCCTCGCCGCTCCTCGTGGTGATGGCTGGCGACGAGGCCACGGATTCGAAGGCGGCGGCCAAAGCGGCCCCCGCCTTCACCCTCAAGGACACCCTAGGGAAGACCCACTCCCTCGATCAGTACAAGGACAAGATCGTCGTCCTCGAATGGACCGAGCCCGGGTGTCCCTACATCGTGCGGCATTCGAAGGCCGGGACGATGAAGAAGATCGCGGCCGACTACAAAGACAAGAACGTGGTCTTCCTCGGGATCTGCACGAGCAGCATGACCGAGTCGAAGGACATGGAGGCGTTCCGGAAAGAGCACAGTTTCAACTATCCGGTCCTGATGGACGAAACCGGTGCGGTGGGGCATTCGTACGAGTCGACGAACACCCCGCACATGTTCATCCTTCAGAACGGGAAGATCGTCTACGAGGGTGCGATCGACGATGACCAGAGAGGCCGCAAGGGAGCCGAGGCGAAGAACTTCGTCCGCGCCGCCCTCGACGAGCTGATCGCTGGGCAAGCAGTCACCACCGCGAAGACGAAGCCGTATGGCTGACAGGTCAAGTTCCCGAAGGCCCAGCCGGCGTCCTAGACGCTCGCTGATCCTCCGGAGCTCCTCTCGGTGAGGGGAGCATACCGTCGACCGCAGAAGAGCCGATCGCCCCTAGGGCGGTCGGCTCTGTTTCCTCAGGGGGCTGGCTCCCAGCCCCCTCTCGCTCGCGGCGGAGCCGCTCGCGATTCACCCCGACGAGGCTCGCCTCCGGCTCGGCGTTTCCTAGGGGGCTGGCTCCCAGCCCCCTCTCGCTCGCGGCAGAGCCGCTCGCGATTCACCCCAACGAGCTCGCCTCCGGCTCGGGGTTTCTTAGGGGGCTGGCTCCCAGC
>JAQBGV010000074.1:0-29472 GCA_032128395.1 Planctomycetota bacterium
CCTGCGTTGGGGTTCCCCTGGTATTCGGCTAATGGCCCCTCGGAGCGCGGGCGCCGCGCGGGGGGGGCCGTTCCCCCCGCGGGGGGCGGGGGGGCCGCGCCGCTCAGCATCGTGCGCCTCTGGGAGGGGTTCCGCCGGATCCCGGATGGACTGGCTCGATCTCTTTCCCTGGCACGCTAGTATCCTGTCCCAGGGACGGGAGGTTTGGAGACGTGACCGAGGAACGGGACCAGCTCGTTGACCGTGCGGTGCACGCACGTGCGCTCGCCTACGCCCCATATTCGCGGTATTCCGTGGGTGCGGCTCTCTCGTGCGGAGAGGGATTCCCGATGATCGAGGGGGCGAACGTCGAGAACGCCAGCTACGGCTTGACGATTTGCGCCGAACGCGTCGCGATCTTTCGATGGGTGGTTTCCGGGCGACCCGGCGAGATCGATGCGATTGCGATCGCTGCGGGCCCGGATGGTTCTCCCCCAACGGGGGGGAGACCCTGTGGCGCGTGCCTCCAGGTCATCCGGGAGTTCGCGGTCGACCCGGTGCTGTACCTGGTCGATGGGAGCCAGGTTTACGAAACGCGACTCTCCGCGCTCCTTCCCGATCCGTTCGTCCCTCCTGACCTTCGCGGGGACCATGCAGAGACGGAGTGACGCGATGCTCGAGAAGATCTACGAGTCGATCGACTACCGCGCCTGGGGACTCGCCCACGAATACGGGGATCGTGTCCATCTCCTCGCCGAGCCGTATCTGCTGACGCAGCTCGCGGTGCTCTGCTCTCCCGACACGGTTCAGCCGAAGGTCAACGACATCGTCGAGAACTGCTACCGCAGCCTTCTCGTGCGAGTCTTCAACCAGGAATTTCCGCGATTGCTCCGGACCGTGGACACGCGGATGGTCGAGTCGACCGACCGGGGCCGGTACCACGGGATTTCGATCGATCCGACGACGCCGGTGGTGACGGTGAACATCGCCCGAGCAGGAACATTCCCATCCCACATTTGCTTCCACATGCTGAACCAGTTCCTCGATCCGTCCGTGGTTCGACAGGATCACCTGGTGATGGACCGCATCACCGACGCGGAGGGACAGGTGACCGGAGCGGAGATTCACGGGAGCAAGATCGGTGGGAGCGTGAAGGGGCGAATTGTGATCATCCCCGATCCGATGGGAGCGACCGGATCGTCTCTTCTGCAAGCCCTCCGTTACTACCATCGAGAGGTCGAGGGCCCCCCGGAGAAAGTCATTCACATCCATCTCATCGTCACGCCGGAGTACCTTCGTGCAATCCAGGAGGAGTTCCCCCGCGTGGAGGTCTATGCGATTCGCCTCGACCGTGGGATGAGCTCTCCAGATGTTTTCGACTCGGTTCCGGGGAGCCGTTGGTCGGAGGAGTCCGGGCTCGACTCCCATCAGTACATCGTGCCGGGCGGTGGTGGCTTCGGCGAGATCTTGAACAATTCGTGGGTCTGAGCAGGAGAAGTGTCGTGAAGCCCCAGCAGTCATTTTCGATGAATCCAGCGCCTCCGCTGCCCGCCCATCGGCTTTCGGTCCTGATTTCGGAGGACGAGCTCCACCGTAGGGTCGATGAACTCGCTCAGGAGATTTCCGGTGACCTTCGAGGGAAAGACCCCGTCCTGATCTGTGTTCTCAAGGGGGCCTTCGTCTTCGTCGCGGACCTGATCCGCCGCCTCGAGATTCCGCTCTCCACGGAGTTCATCCGAGTCTCGAGCTACGGCAACAATGTCGTGACCTCCGGAGAGGTGAAGCTCGAGCTCGATCTCGCCAACTCAGTCGCGAACCGACACGTGATGTTGGTGGAGGACATCGTCGATACCGGGCTCACGCTTCAATATCTCAAGGCAAACCTCGCCGCCCGGAGCCCGGCCTCGATCCGTGTCTGCGCGCTTCTCTACAAGCCGGAGAACAACGTCAAGCTCTCGAGGATCGACTACGTCGGATTCAACATTCCGAGCAAGTTCGTCGTGGGGTACGGACTCGACTATCAGGGGTACTACCGGAACTTGCCGTACATCGCCCAAATCGAGGACCTTCAGTAGCTCTCTCCCCGCTGTCGTGGGGAGCGCCGATGGCGGCCCGCCGGCCGCACTGCCCCCCCGTATGGATCACTTCCGGTCGGGGAAAACCCCGCAGCACGACAACCGTACTACCCTCGACGCTCTTGGTGCCTGGGAAGAGCGGTCTGTTGGTGGTTGGACCAACGCTTCGGTGATTCTCGCCAGACCTCGCCTGCTTCTTGGCTTTCGGTTCCGCCTCTCTCGCCCATAAACCCTTGTCACGCACTACGTTGGACGTGAGACTTCCGCGGTCACCGGCCTGGGAACGGGGGTTGCTCTCCCACGCTGTCAATCGCTGTCAGATGGTGTCAGAGCCCGGGAGGAACGATCCCTTGGGGGACTCTCGAATCGAGAAAGTCGGGGCGCTCCTTCAAGAGGAGGCGAGTCGCTGCATCTCCTATCCCGAGATCGAGCAGCTCAGTTCCGAGCGAGGATTCCCGACCACGGTGCGCACAATGCGCTTCTACGTAGGCGAGGGGATCCTGCCGGCGCCTCTCAAGCAAGGGAACACCCCGGTCTATCCCCGAGATGAGATCCTCGCTCTTCTCTTCGGAATCCACGTGATGAAGACGCGCTTCGGGCGGACCCTGACCCAGATCCGGCGGATCCTCCAGCACCTCCCCGCTGGACCCGGAGTCCTCGCAGAAAAGCTCGCCCTCCTGTACGAGGAAGTTCACCGAGACGGACGGCATCGGGTCGAGCAGGAGTGGCTCGTCGAGACCTTCTTCGCCACTGTCGAGGGGACCTCGGACTTCTATCCGCGAGCGCGGCGAGGAGAGCCGGGACCTCGGGGCGCGGACGAGGTGTTGTTGACCGAGCTGCTCGAGGACCTCGAACAATGCGCCCGTTGGGAGCAGGACGAGCGGGGTGAGAATGGACGGAGTGAGGCGATCTGGAGGTCCCCGACGGAACTCATCGCCGCCGAGGGAGTGCGGGAAGGACAAACGATGAAGAAGAGCGGCTCCGAGTTCGATCGACCGGGCGCGAGTGTCACTCCCCTGAAACTCCCCGAGGGAGCGGTGGATGTCGACGAGGCCCGGCGCAGGGAGGAGAGGTTCCTCCGGCGATTCGAACAGAATCTCGCCAAGCTCGAACGGATCTACAGTCCCGTCGAGCGGAAGTCCTACACGATCCGTTCCGGGATGCTCGATCCACAGGTCGAGGATCCGTATCAGCGGGTCGTCGATCTTCTCAAGGAGCGGGGCCTCTACGACAGGGCGCTCCTCGAACGACTGCCGCATGATCGCGCCTCTCGATTCACCTTGCCTCCTCCCGGACTCTTCGGTCGTCGCACTCCCAAGCTGGTGATCGCCGGGGTTGCCGTGAGCCCGATCGAGCAGCTCGCGACCGTCGGAGGCTCCGCTCGCAAGCTCTCCGAGCCCGACCTGGCTCGGGTGATGCGCGAACAACTCCGCCACCGCGGCGCTTTCCACGTGCTCGGGGTCCTCTCCACCGTCGGGTGGGAGGAGAGCCTTCACCGTTCTCCCCCGCACCAGGAGGATCTGGCGATCATCCTCGTCGAGGAGGAAGCAGACGGTGGGTGGAGGATTTCCCACTCGCTCCCGAAGAAGCTCGCCGGGCTCGCTGTGATCTTCGATCCGGAGACTCTCGATGAGAAGGTGCGCCGGACGTTCTACCGAGTCATCGAACACCCCGAGCTGAAGATCCCCGGGGGACACATCGAGGTCGAGGCGTTCCTGTTAGAGATCGAACTTCCGCGTGAGGTCCTCGACCTCGCGATGAAAAACGTGACCCATGAGGACTCGCGCCTGAAGATCGTGACCGTTTCTGGTCGCGAACTCCTGAAGCGGGACCGGTTCTGAGGTGATGCAATGTTGATGGACCGGATCAGACGGCTATTTGGGCGCAGGGAGATCCCGGTCGAGGCGAGGAACATCCTCGCCAAGGCGACCACCCCACAGGAGATGCTCCGTGGACTCGATGAGCTGATCACCCGGAACGAGGTCGAGGTCGATCGGATCCATAGGGAGATCGAGGCCCTCGAGACGGTGGAGGGGCAGGAAAAGGAGCGAGTTCGAGTCGGAGAGCTCCCGGATCGAAGTCGGAACAACGCACTTCGAAGGATTCAGCGGCTGCGCAAGCAGATGGACAATCTCGAGGAGCGGCTACGGATCTACAACCGGAACATCAATCTGCAGATCCATCTCGCCGGCAAGGTTCAGGCCCTCGATGCGATGGAACTCCGGGGGGTGGACGAGGAGCGAATCGACTCGATCCTCCTCGAGTACGAAGAGGAGCTCGCAACATATGCGAGCGTCCTCGACACAGAAGATGTCGCGACGAGCGCGCTGCCGAACGAACTCGACGACAGCGCTGAACTGCGGGCCCTCGAAGCGGAGATCCTGGGGACGAAGATCGAGACTCCACCTACGCTGGTTCGACAGAAGACCTCTTCCGCTCGCGAGTCCACCCGCAGCTCGGTCGACGCCGAGGTCGAGGCGGACAGTGCGACGACGGAGGAGGACGCGAGTGACCCTCCGGGTCGGGCTGCATCGACCCCACGGAGCCGGGAGACGGAACGGTGATCGGAATCCTTCGCAAGCTGTTCGGGGCACCTGAACCGATCACGGTGGAGACCCTGAAGGGGGCTCTCCATGAGGTCGAGGGCGACCGTCGCCGTAACCGGGTCACGGTGCGGCGCTGGGAGCGGCAGCGAAAGCAGTACGTCGAGAAGATGAAGGGCGCCCGCGCCGAAGGGAACCAGCTCGAAGCCGACTTCCTCTGGGAGCAGTTCAAGCAGCATCGCTCCGAAGGGGTCGATATCCGCCGCGAGGCGCGCGTGTACAACCTCGAGGCACTGGCACTGGGGCGGACAGTGCGAGCACTCGAGCGACTGGAGAAGAAGAAGGACCGGGATGGCGCGCGTGCCCTGATCGAGCGGATCCGGGCCTCCGGACTGCCGGAACGGATTGCACTCGACCGAGACGAACAGCTCCGCAGCCTCGAGGACATGAATCAGATCCTCGAGGAGTTCACCGGAGAGCGCGAGGAACTCGAGGCGGATCCGGAGAAGGCGCTCTTCTTCGCCGAACTCGACTCGATCGCGGAGGTGGAGCGTGCAGGAGACCCCGAGGAAGCGAAGGAGCGCGAGGACGAACTCCTCGGCCGATTCGAGGAAGAAGAGCCGGAAGCGTGATCTGGGCGCCGCGGAACGCGCGCGGTAGCCCCCGAGAAGGAGAGATCGATGGGCCTGTTCAAGTCCCCGGAAGATCGTCGGATCGAGAGGGAGCTCGCGATCCGAAAGGGGATCAACTCGATCCGTCGCAACATCCGGGACCTCGAGCGGAACGAGAAGGAGTACCTCAAGAAGGCGCGCCGCGCGCTGCAGATGGGGTCGACGGACCAGGTCCAGTTCTTGAAGTCGGCGCTGAAGCGCAGCGCAGCCCAAAAACGCGCGATGGAACGCCAGCTCCTCAACATCGAGACCGCACTCCAGATCAAGAATCAGGCGGAAGCGCACTCCGAGTTCGCCACCGCGATGAACGCGCTCTCGAGGTCGATCGGCGAAATGTTCGGTACCACCGACTTCGCCCGCACCCAGAAGGACTTCGAGAAGGCGATGATGCAAGCCCAGTCGATGGAGGAACGGGCCGATCTCTTCCTCGAAATGTCGAGTCAGAGCATCTTCGGATACGAAGGATCGGGGGAGGAGCTGGTCTCCGACGACGAAATCGATCGGATGATCGAGGACGAGGCGGTGGCTGAAGAGTCGAAGAGTGAACTCGATGCGGCGATCGACGAGGGATTGGCGGACGTCCGAAAAGAACTCGGGAAGGAATGAAGGCTTGAGCCTGGAATTCCACCTCACCCACTACGAGCGATATCGCAAGGAGGGGATCGAGGCCCACCGCGGCGGCGATGCGGACCGGGCGCGCTTCTGTCTCCTCAAGTCCGCGGAGCATCTCTTCGCGGTCGCGAAGGCGAGCCAGGGGCGGCTGAAGGAGGAGCGTGCTCGCCGCGCCGCGGAGCTGGTCGAGCTCGCGAACCGGGTGAAGAGCGGTGTTGCGACCCATCCGGACGGCCGTCGCAGGGAGTCCGATGACGCGGACGGCGAAGGAGCCACGGGGGGGGATCGGTACCTGATCGGCGAACGACCCGACGTCACCTTCGATGACATCGCCGGGCTCGAGGACGTCAAGGACGAGGTGCGACTGAAGATCATCTACCCGTTTCGGCACCCGGAGAAGGCGGAGCGCTACGGGATTCGCCCCGGCGGTGGAATCCTGCTGTACGGCCCACCCGGAACTGGAAAGACACTGATGGCACGCGCCGTCGCTGGCGAGACCGACTGCTCCTTCTTCACCGTCAAACCGTCCGAGATTCTCTCGAAATGGGTCGGTGAGGCAGAGCAGAACATGGCTGCGCTCTTCCAGTCGGCGCGCGAGCGTTCACCCGCCGTGATCTTCATCGACGAGATCGAGGCACTCGCGCCGCGTCGGGCGGAGAATCGATCGAGCGTGATGGCCCGTCTCGTCCCCCAGATTCTCGCGGAACTCGAGGGCTTCAGCGGCAGGCAGGGAGCGATCCTCTTTCTCGGGGCGACGAACGAACCGTGGAGCCTCGATCCCGCGATCTTGCGTCCCGGCCGCTTCGATGAGCGGATCTACATCGGTCTCCCCGACCTTCCGGCCCGGCAGCGGATGCTCGAGATCCACCTCGAGGGCCGCCCCCTCGCGGATGATCTCGACCTCCCGCGGATCGCCGGATTGATCGAGGGCTTCAGCGGTGCGGACATCCGGAGCCTCTGCCGAAAAGCTGCGGATGACGCATTCCGCCGGGCGATCGACGGCGACGAAGCCCCGATCGACCAAGAGCTCCTCCTCCAGAACTTGAAGGACATGCCTCCATCGGTGCGCTCCGAGGACCTCGAGCGGTTCGTCCGCTATCGGGGGGAGGAGGCGAGCTGATGTTCCGCTCCGGTTCGAAGGATGAATGGCGGACCGACCGACTCGCCGAGGTTCGCGATACGGGAACGGTCCCGGCCGGCGCACGCGCTCTCTCCCTGCGGGGGAATGGTGCCGTGCTGAGGGCGGGAGAGACGCTCCTCGGACCTTCGATCCTCGCCCCGATGGAGTCCCTCGAAGTCGCGATTCGCTTCCCCGATCTGCCTGACCGCGATGGCGTCGTGGCCACCCTGGAGATCGTTCTCGAGATCGATCCCCCGGACGGTTCGACGGGGCTCCGCCTCCTGGCCGAGTCGATCGTCGGGCGCGCGAGCTACGACGCGGACGAACTCGCTGCTGAGCTCGCCGTCATCTGGTCCGACGCCCTCGCAACGCGGGCGGCGCGGATCCTCTGGGCCGAGGAGGGGGATCTCATCGAACGCCTCGAGCTCGCGAGCGACGTACCCGAATCGATCATCGCGGCTCTCTTCGACCGCGGGTTGCGACTCGAACGGACGAGGCTCGCGACTGCGACCTCGGTGCAGCTCACCGCCGCGCAAGAGTCCCGTCGGCAGCGGCGCGAAGAAGCGGCGCGAATCCGCGACCGGCTCGAATTTCTCGAATTGTGGCAGAAGGAACAGAATGGCGAGGCCCTCGCCCGAGAAGAAGTCGAACGTCTCGCCGCCCACCTCCGCCAGCAGGGTCTGCTGCGGGAGATCGAGCACGTTCGGGTGGAGCAGTTCGAGCAACTGCGTGTGCACGAGGATCTTGCGGTTGCTCGCGAGCGGCTGAACCGGAGACTCGAGAGAGAACGCTTGATCTCGATGGTCGAGATCGATGGGGAGCGGCTCGCGAAGGAACTCGCCCAAGCCGAGCAACTCCAAAAGGCTTTCGAGAAGAACGGCTGGCTCGCGCTCGTTCAGGCGATCGGGGATCCGGAGGGCCAGACGCGCCTTCTCGAGCGGCTCATCGAAAAGGAGATGACACCCGAGCAGATCGCCGCGCGCGGTGCTTCGAACACTCAGGTCGAGCGGCTCGAGGCGCGGATCGAGTCTCTTCGGGTGCACATCGAGCGACGCGGAATCCCCGCTCCGCTCGCGGGCGCCGTCGGGCCTCTCGGGAAGATCCGCCGAGTCTGGCTCGCTGCGGGTCTCGCCCTCTACAGAATCGATGGCGACCCTGCACTCGCCGACCGGGAAGCACGTCCGGTGCTCCCTCCGGAGGAGATCGGCTATCTCCGCTCCGTGCGCATCTGTCGGGACGCAGACGGAGTCATCGTCGCGGTCGGTGGACAAGCCGGGGTCGGCCTCTATCGGCCCGATGGCTCTCACTGGGAGATCTTCCGATTCCGACCGGGCGAAGCGGGACGCGGCGGCGCGAATGCGGTCGCGGTGCAGGGCGCCCTCGTCCTCGCGAGCCACTCCCGCCTCGGTCTGACGGTCTGGGACCGGAACGAGCCGCGCGGACTGCGTCGTCCGTACGAGGGAATACTGGTACAGAGTCGATCGACCCGATCCGTGCAAGAAGGAGACGACGGGGGTTGGATCTTCGGCCACGGCGCACAAGTCTTTCACGTGTCTGGAGGAGCAGACGAGGATGGCCTTCGCTCGCTCGGGACTCTCCCCGACGGGGTGACCGCGCTCTGCCGGGCCGGCGACGAAATCCGGGTCGGAACCCAGGACGGTAGCATTTACCGATCGACTGGAAACGGGGCGTGGCGGGAGCTCTCCTTCGTCAGCTCGGGACCGATCTACCAGATTTTCGCCCCTCGGACGTCCGGCCAACGACTCTGGATCGTCGGCGCGCGGCAGGCCGCAGTCCACGTGATCGATGACGATGGCGGGAAGCTCGCCGACTACCGCTGCCGTTATCCGATCCGCTGGGTCGGAGGCGGTGCCGGAGGGCCGTGCGCGGTCGACCGGTTCGGACAGCACCTCATCACGTGGAAGTGGGAGCACCCGGAGGCACCGGCTCGTCGAGTGCGAGTGCCGGATCAGATCCACTCGATCGCGATCGAGGAGGAGACGCGATGATCCCGGGCCTCTCGATCACCAAGTTGCTCCTCGGTACGACGCTTCTCGTCGGCGCGGGGATCGGGGCCGTTTCGCTCTTTTCTTCGGACCTTCCATCGGCGACTCCGCTCGAAGATCTCCCCGACCTCGTGCACAGCAGAGTCTGCGATCGCATCGCTAGGGAACTTCCCGAGCCCACGGGCGATGGGCGGCTGATCCTTCCCCCCATCACCGATGATCGAAACGAGGCGATCCGGACCCGCCTTGCTCGCTCGATCGACCGCACCGGTCGCTACGACGTCGTGCTCGCGGAGCGCCCTCAGCCCGATGGATGGCTCGAGTCGGAGGTGCTGCCGCAGCTCGCTGATTGGCTCGATGAGATTCCCGGATTCTCGTCCGCGGCTGACCGACCGGGGTGGCTGCTCGATGCCCAGGTCGGACCGCGCCCGCGCCAGGACGACGAGGAAGCACTCGATCTCTCCGTGGAGTGGCGTCTGCGAAATCTAAAGGACGAGGGGCGACCGGTAGCAGCGGGTACGGCGGAGGAGCGGATCGAACGAAGTCTGGGAGATGCGGACTATCTACGCTTCCGGATCGGTGAAACGTCGGTCTGGGTGCGCGGATTTCTCTGGGCGGCGATCCTCCTCCTCCCCTGGCTGTTGGCGAAAGCCCTCTTCGTCGAAGTCCTCAGGAAGGAGTCGAACAGCTGGAACGCCGCATTGTGGGCGCTCGCTGCGGCCCCGGGCGCGATCGCAGGATACATCCTCACCGCTTTCGCTGCGGGGTGGGGAGGATCCGTGATGGCGATCCTCGCCGGGGCGGCGACTTTGGTGCTCGCCTATGGATATCTCAACTTGCTCGAGGCGGCGCGCCGGTGAAGGAGGGCCGATCGTGATCACCGTGAAGAAGGGTGACCGCATCAGCGAGTACATCCTCGAGGAGCCCCTCGGACGGGGTGGCTTCGGCGAAGTGTGGCGCGCGCGGCACCATCTCTGGCAAGACCGTCAGGTCGCGGTGAAGATTCCGATCCGGCCGGAGGCGGTTCGAGATCTCTCCAACGAGGGGCTGATCCAGTCGACGCTCGACCACCCGGGGATCGCACGATCGCTCGGAATGGACACGAACGCGGATCCTCCCTACTTCATCGTCGAACTCGTCGAGGGTCGGAGTCTGAGGGCGATTCTGAAGGATCGTGGCAAGCTCCCCCCGCCGGAGGTGCTCGCGATCCTCGATCAAATCCTTTCGGTCCTCGAGTACGCACACTCTCGTGGGGTGATCCACCAAGACATCAAGCCGGAGAACATTCTTGTCAGCGAAGACGGGCAGGTGAAGCTGACCGACTTCGGACTCGGGCAGACCGTCAACGGGGAGTCTCTCCTCCTCTCGATGTCGCTGCGCAGTGAGGGCGCCGGCCCCGGGGGAACGTTTGGATACATCGCCCCCGAGATCCGTGACCAGGAGGGGTCTCCCGACGGACGAGCGGACCTCTATTCGGTCGGAATCCTCATCTTCGAGCTCCTCACCGGGCGTCGCCCGGCGGGCGGAGAGTTGCCGAGCGATCTCGAGTCGGACCTTCCGAGTTGGTGCGATCGAGTCTTTCGCGGACTCTATACCCGCCGCGAGGCGCGCTTCGCCGATGTCAAGGGCGTGCGGGCATCCCTGAGCGAGTTCGGGGGGCCTCGGGTCTCCCCGCTCGTACCTCCCTCCGGCGACTTCACTCACGGGGACGAAGCGAGCCGGATCCTTGGGGTCTCATCGGAACGTCTGCGCGAGCTCGTCGGCGCTGGACGGTTGCGGCCGGTGTCGGTTAACGGATCGCTCCAATATGACCGCGCATCTCTTCTCTCCCTCGAACGGGAGATGACGGGACGACAGCGGTCGACTCCTCCCCCGGTCCCCGCTGGCGCAAGTCACCCGGAATCCACCCGCGCGCGCCCGATCGGGACCACTCCTCGGGTTCGAGCGGTGCGCACCCCGGGAGACCTCGGTGATGCACCCGCGGCGGGACTCTTCGTCCGGGGGATCGCGGCAGGGATCGACCTCTGGTTCGTCGCGATCTTGCAGATGGTGATCGCTGGGCTCGGATTTCGAATCTCGCCCCATCTGCCGGTGTCCATCGTCGCTTGGTTCCTGATCTACACTTGGGTGAGCCACAGCGTGACGGGGCAGACCCTCGGCAAGCTGCTCCTCGGATTGCGAGTCGCCACCCCCGAGGGCAAAGCGCTCTCTCCGGCGCGCAGCTTCCTGCGAACCGCGGGCTACATCGCGAGCGTCGCGACCTTCGGCTTCGGCTTCTGGATCATCCCGTTCAACGGGCGCCGTCGAGGCCTGCACGACTACATCGCGGATACGGTGGTCGTCTACGACCGGAAGTGATCCTTGGCGTGCCCCTCGCTCTCATCACGGGGCGCGCTTCTCGAAAGGAATCCCGTACCGCTCGAGCCGGCGGTAGAGGTTCGTCTTCGGTATCCCGAGCCGACGCGCAGCTTCAGCCTTGTTCCCCCCAGTCTCGAGGAGCACATCCCGGACCACCCCGCCGCACACGACTCGCTCGAGGTGTCCGAGATCGCTGCCGATCTGATCGCGGATCTGTCGAGAGAGAGGGTGGGGGATCGCAGTCTGGCGCAGGCGCGGAGAGAGCGACTCTGGCCCGATCCGGTCCGGGGAGAGGGCGTACGCCCGCTCGATCTCGTTTCGAAGCTCGCGCACGTTTCCCGGCCAAGGAAATCGCTCGAGTACTTCGAGAGTCGCGGGCTCCATCGGCGGCACCGCTCCGCCGTGGGCGCGTGCGACCCCCTTCAGGAAGTGGTGCGCGAGAAGGGAGACATCTCCCGATCGCTCTCGAAGCGGCGGCAGCTCGATCCGCACCACGTCGATTCGAAAGAGCAGGTCCGAGCGAAACTGTCCCTCGGCGACTCGGCGATCGATGTCGCGATGAGTCGCGCTGACCAAGCGGAAGTCGACCGGCCGCGGGCTCGCGCTGCCGAGGCGACGCACCTCGCGCTCCTGCAGTACCCGGAGCAGCTTCGACTGGAGGGAGCCGCCCATTTCTGCGATCTCATCGAGGAACAGGGTTCCTCCATCCGACTCCTCGATCAGGCCGGCGCGGGCGGAGTGCGCTCCCGTATAGGCACCCTTCTCCGTGCCGAACAATTCTCCCTCGAGGAGCGAGTCGGAGATCGCAGCGCAGTTCTCGCTGACGAATCGGCCCTTCCGTCGCGACAGCCGATGAAGCGCGCGGCCGACCAGCTCCTTCCCTGTTCCGCTCTCCCCGAGGATCAGCACCGACACCCGAGTCGCGGCGATCCGCTCGATGAGTCGCAGCACGTTCTGCAGGGCGGAGGAGCTCCCGATCAACTCGGGGAATTCGAACGAGATCGGCCGAAGCTCGGTGTTCACCTCGCTGGGTTGCTGACGGGGTCTACCCAAGGGTTCGGCGGTCGCACGCCAGACTCGACGCAACTGCGTGAACGGGGCTCCGAGGGTGGGAGGCGCGCTCCCGTCCTCTTCGAGCGACACGAACAGCAGACCTGGAGTCTCCCCGGTCCCCCCGAGGGCCCAGATCCGGCCCCCCGGAACCGCGAGTCCGGCTAGGGGTGCCTCCGATGGGGCCTCGATCTCGGCGGGGAGCCCGCGGCCGATCCCCACCACGATCTCCGCTCCCGCTTCGCTGGGCAGATAGATCGCTCCACCGATGCCACGAATGGAGGAGACCACGGCCCGGAGCGCCGCGACGAGGGCCGGAGTCGGGGGATCCAAGCTCGCTCTAGTGTCGGAGGGAAGATCGGGCGGAGAGGGGCTGGCGAGGCCAGAGGCCGGCCGAGAGGGGACAGAATAGGGTTGGTTCATGCGCATCACCTCCACATCACAGGGGGAGCGAACCCGCCCGCCGGCCCAGCGGAAAGGGAACCCCTCCCTGTTACGCGAATAGTTGCGCAAAGTCAACATTCAGTTCCGCCTGGGACGACCCCGTGTCCTTCCGAGGGTGGAATCACCGCGGGCCGGCTCGAATGGATCGAACCGAGACCCCGCCCCCGCCCCGGGTGAGGAGGAACCCCGCTGCACCCTGTCGTTCACGGATCGAGTCGGGGAGGTCGAACTCGAGGACCGGAGACTCCTCGATGAACAGCCGGACCCGGCGTCCCTGCTCCTCCAGCCGCCACTGACTCCAGCGCGTCGCGGCGACGCTCACGGGGCCGCGCGCCAAGATTTCTCCGAGCAGGTCCTCCCCGTCTGCGAGCGTGCCGAGCCGCGGGATCAGAGCCGCACCGAACTCCTGAGCTCCGATTCTGCCGACGAAGACGCAGGGCAGCCCGGCCCCCTCGTAGGCGACGACGAAGCCCGCTCGCGTCGCAGTGGACTCCGCGCGCAGCTCAGCTTGGAGATAGCGACGAGGCCATGCGGTCGCGAGTTGCTGCCACTCGCGGTAGGCGAGCGCGCCGAACCTCCACCGAAACTCAGACACCGGCGGAGGGACGATCGAGACCCGGTTCTTTGCCGGATCGAACTGCCAGTCCCCCTCGACGCTCCACGCGGCGAGGGCTGGACCGAGGGAGAGGGAGAATTCCCCACGAGTCGCGAGGGCCCGGTCGCGTCTCAGCTGATCGAGCCGGCGCTCGAACTCCACCCGACTCCACTCCGGGTCGACGACTCCTTCGATGCGGAGTTCATCGACATCGAGGGGAGTTCCGGCGGCGCAGATCCCGAACGCCCCCGGAGCCTGTCCATCCGTGCGCACCCCACGGAGCTCCTCCCGACCATTCACTTTCACGACGAATCCGCGGTTCCCCGACCGTTCCCGCTCGCTGTACTGGATCTGCCAACCAAGGTCCCGCCGCTTCAGCTCGAAGTCCGACTGCACTACGGCAGAGTCGGGCCCACGACCGACCTGACTCGGAATCTCCGCGAGACCGGCGGAGAGCCACGTGAACCAGGAGCGATTCCAACGGAGCGCGACATCGGTGCGCTCTACCTCGAAGAAGTGTCCCACTGCGAAAGGATCTGAATCGGGAGTATCGGGGGAGAAGGCCCGGTACTCGACCGAGAAGACCTCACGAAAGCGACCCGCGAGTGCGATCGCTGCAAAGGAGAACTCCCACGGCTGTCGAGGGTCTCCCGCGCGGATGGCTCGAACCAGCCGGAGTCGTCCATCTCGAACGGTCCAGAACTCTTCCCCGCCAGAGACGTCGCGCCAGTCATCCCGCTCCGCCGCGTCGTCGAAGTCGTAGCGCAGTTCGATCCTCCCGTCGGGCTTTCCGCGGGTGCGGCTCGCGTTCGGGAAGAGTGTCTGCGCCCAGTCCCCATCCTCCGCGGCCGCGAGCACTCTGTCGTCCTTCTCGCTGCTCGCGTTCTCCTTGGCGGACCAATCCCGGGAAATCCCCGCGGTGATTCGCGTGCCGTAGACCTCGAGTCCCTCGCGATCGGTCCGAATCCTCGCCCTCCACTCGGCGTCGACGACTGGAGCGCGCGCTTCGACCCACCGCTCCGGCTCTCCGCCTCCTTTCCCGAGGCGCACGGAGAGCCACTCACCCCGACGCAGGAACAGGAGACGGATCGGCTCTCCGGAGGGAATCCCGACACCGGATCGAAGGACCCTGCTCACGGGGAGCGCGGCAGTCGAGTCTCCGGAGGAGACGGGGCGCGGGCGAATCTCGACAGCGCGGTTCGGAAGACTCACGAACGCCTGATAGCCGCCGGCCTCGAGGATGACGGTCGCCTCGCTCGACTCGATCAGAATTTCGCACTCGAACGACCAATCGCCGGGATCGAACGTGATGCGACTGGTAAGCCCGCGCTCCCACGTCCCCAATCGACCCCGAAGGATGCTGTCCTCCGCACGTGGCCACCCAGGACCCCCGAGCCAGTCCCGTCCCTGCGTCACGCTGCAGTCGTTCACGAGGACCACCGTATCGAGACTATCCGGGACCTCGATGACCTCCGAGAAGATGAGCGAAGACAAGAACGCGGTGGCGGGCGCGCGCCGGGCTCGGATGCCCGCGCGCTCTTCGGGGGTGAGGAGTGCGGCCGGGGCCATTTCGAGGGGATCCGGTGGTATCGACTTCGCCGAGATCGGCGATCGAGACTCGGGCTCAATGTCGTGATCGACGAGTTCGATCGACCGCTCGCTTCCGTCACTCTCGGGCGTGGGGTCGGGCGAGGAGGTTTCGCCTGGCCCCGCGTCGAGCTCCACGGGGTTTTCTTCCACACTCCCCACGGGTGCTTCTCCCCCCTCCGCCCCGGTCGCGACAGACTCCCTCGTGGGGTCGGTGAGTTTCTCCTCTCGTGGACGCGTGAGAAGGATCGCGAGAACGACAGCGACGACGAGAATCGCCGCCAAACCGACCCAGCGGGGGTCCCGGGGACCCGCGGGAACCACCGCCGGGCCGAAGGTATCCTCCTCCCTCTCCACCAGGGCGTGCACCGGCTCCTCGCCGTCGAGCAGGCTCTGGCAGTCGCGCTCGAGCTCGAATGGAAAGTGGTACCGATCCGCAGGATTCTTGGCGAGGAGGCGCTCGACGACCGCCTGGGTTCTGTCACTCACGCCATCGATCCGCGGAACGGGGCGTGTGAGGTGAGCCCGGTGTACCTCGTCGATGGTCTTCCCGCCGAAGGGGGGGTGGCCGGCAAGAAGGTGGAAGAAGGTCGCGCCGAGAGAGTAGAGATCCATTCGGATGTCGACTTCGGGACTCTTCCGGATCACTTCGGGGCTGGTATAGAGCGGGGTCCCCGCGCGGCGCGGTCCCCCGGCCAACTTTTGCAGGATGTAGGATCGCTCCGCGACCCCGAGATCGCAGAGCTTCACTCTCCCGGTTGCGGTGATCATCAAATTGTCGGGCTTGATGTCTCCGTGGGTCAGTCCTCTCGAGTCGTAACCTCGCATCGCTTGCGAAATCTGTTGGACGATCCCGATCGCTTCCCGTTCATCGAGGCGCCCGCGCTTCAGCCGTTCTCGAAGGGACTCTCCATCGACGAACCATCCTCAGGAACGGGAGCCCGTCGCAGACCCCGAACTCGTGCGCAGCGACGATCCCAGGGTGATGGACGAGCGAAAGGTGGGCGTACTCCTGGCGAAAGATCTCGATCAGTTCCTCCGGATCCACCGCGGCGTGGTGGGCGATCTTCAAGGCGTAGGTCTCCCCACTCTCCCGCTCCCGCACCTCGAGCACATGCCCGACACTGCCCTTTCCAGCAAGTCGGATGAACTCGAACCGTGCGGCCAGCTCGTCGGGCAACCGAGGTCGGGGCATGGGTCTCTCCTGTGGCGCACCGAAGGCCTGTCCAGCCTAATGCAGATCGCTTCGTGCATCCGCTAGAGTACCCCAGTGCGGAGCCGGTTCCGCATGCACACTGCCATGGGTCGGCGCAGGCTCTTGGCCGAAACGGAGCCGTCGCGATGGCACTCTCGAGGCTCACTCTGATCAGTCGGCGAGTCGTGACGCCCCGTGGCGTTCAGCCCGCTTCGATCGTCGTCTCGAACGGCATCATCGAAGCCGTCGAGCCCCATCGCCCCGCCGAGAGCCCCGAGGATCACGATGTGGGGGAGATGGTGGTGTCCCCGGGCTTGGTCGATTCCCACATCCATGTGAACGAGCCCGGCCGGACCGACTGGGAAGGGTTCGAGACCGCAGGACGAGCCGCAGCGGCGGGAGGCGTGACGACGATCCTCGACATGCCGCTGAACTCCACTCCGGTCACGACGACAGTTCAGGCTCTCGCGAGAAAGCGAGATGCCGCTTCAGGTAAATGCCGGGTCGACTTCGGATTCTGGGGCGGAGTCGTTCCGGGGAACCAGCGCGAGCTTCTGGGACTTGCGCGCGCCGGGGTCCGCGGGTTCAAGTGTTTCCTCGTCGACTCCGGAATCGAAGAATTCCCACCGATCGACCGGGGAGAGCTTCGCGCCGCGATGAAGATTCTCGCCCAAATCGACGCCGTGCTCCTGGTCCACGCGGAGTGGCCAGAGTCGATCGCACGCGCATGCCTGGAGAGCGATGGGGACCCCTGTCAGTACGCGACCTTCCTCGCGTCTCGACCGCGGAACGCCGAGCACGAAGCGATCGACGCCGTGATCGACGCGGCGCGGGAGACCGGCGCCCGCGCGCACATCGTGCACCTCTCGTCCTCAGGTGCGCTCGATCGGATCGCGCGCGCTCGTCGCGAGGGCGTGCGGCTCACGGTGGAGACCTGCCCGCACTACCTCACCTTCGAGTCCGAATCGATTCCCGATGGGGCGACTGAATTCAAGTGCACTCCCCCGATTCGGGAGCGGGAAAATCGTGAGCGGCTCTGGGAGGGTCTCCGTGAAGGAACGATCGACCTGATCGCCAGTGACCACTCGCCGTGTCCCCCCTCGCTCAAGTTGCTGGAGCTCGGCGACTTCTTCGGCGCCTGGGGGGGGATCGCTTCGCTCGAGTTGGGGTTGTCTGCCGTGTGGACGGGAGCGCGGGAGCGCGGAGTCTATCTCGCCGACGTCGCTCGCTGGATGAGTGCCGAGACCGCTCGCCTCGCGGGTCTCGACGGGCGAAAGGGATCGATCGCCCCGGGGCACGACGCCGACTTCGTCGTCTGGTCCCCGGAGAGCGAGTGGCAGGTCGATCGTCAGAAACTGCATCAGCGACACCCCATCTCTCCCTATCATGGCCGGACCCTCGCTGGTGTGGTCGAGCGCACCTACTTGCGGGGACGATCGATCTACGACCGGGGCGAGTTCGCGGGTGCCCCCGGTGGGACCTGGCTGGAGCGGATGGACCCGTGAGCGCGAAACGACCCCTGATCGACCTCGCGGCGGAACGGCACGGAGGCCGGGCTGTCGCCGCCAATGACGAGTTCTTCGCGTCGAAGGAGAACCTGCTCAAGGGGGGGCCCGCACTGTTCGTCGCCGACAAGTTCACCGACCGCGGAAAGTGGATGGATGGCTGGGAGACCCGCCGTCGCCGCGACCCGGGGCACGATTGGTGCGTGATTCGACTCGGCATCCCCGGAGTGATCTCACAGGTCATCGTCGATACGCAGCACTTCAAGGGGAACCAGCCCGAGGGGTTCTCGGTGATGGCTTGCTGGTGGGACGGTTCCGCGCAGGAGAGTCCCCCTTCCGAAGCGGGATGGACCGAGATCGTAGCGCGAACTCCCGCCCGCCCGGACGCCGAGAATCTCGCCGATGTCGCCGACCCGAACGTGTACACCCACGTTCGCCTCGACATTCACCCCGACGGGGGCGTCGCGCGTTTCCGCGTGCTCGGTGCGGCTCGTCCCGACTGGTCGGCGGTGCTGCAGAGATCGGAGGTGATCGACCTCGTCGCAGTCGAGAACGGCGGAGTCCCGATCGCATGCAGCGACGAGTGCTTCGGCGAACCGGCGCACCTGCTCCTTCCCGGTCGCCCGGTCAACATGGGCGATGGCTGGGAGACCCGCCGTCGCCGAGGACCGGGCGACGACTGGGTCGTTCTTCGTCTCGGGAGACCTGGGATCATCGAGCGGATCGAAGTCGACACGTGCCACTTCAAGGGAAACTTTCCCGAGAGCTGCAGCCTCGAGTCCTGCGACGCCGGTGACGAAGCCCGGCTGGTCGATGGGGGGAACACGCTCGAGTGGACTGCGATCCTCGCTCGAACCCCGCTTCAAGCCGATACGCAGCACAGGTTCTCGGTGGAGCCGGTCGCGCGGGCGATCGCGTCGCACGTCCGCTTCCGCATCTATCCAGACGGTGGCGTCGGGCGGCTGCGGGTCCTCGGTCGAATCGTGCCAGACGGTGCCGCTCCGTGAGTGTCGCGGAGATGATCGATCGCCTCCCCGAGAGGGAGGGGCGCGAGGCGCTCACGCGCTGCTGCGGATCGACTCGATGGGTCGACGAGATGCTGCACGCCCGTCCTTTCGGATCTGACACGGCGATGTTCGAGGTCGCGGATCGTGTCTGGCTCCGCCTGGGTGCCGATGACTGGCGCGAGGCATTTCAACACCACCCCCGGATCGGTGAGCGCGGCCTCGAAGGCAAAGGGGACCCGCAGAGCGGAGAGTGGTCGAGGGAGGAGCAGTCGGGGATGGACCAGGCCACCGAGGCGGTGAAGGGCGCCCTGGCCGAACTGAATCAGCGATACCACGAGCGGTTCGGACACGTATTCCTCATCTGCGCCACTGGGCGGAGCCCAGAGGATATGCTGGCCGCCCTGAGGGACCGCATCGATCACACTCCGGAAGAAGAGCTGCGAGTCGCGGCGGCGGAGCAGTCGAAGATCACCCGTCTGAGATTGCAGAAACTGGGGGATACATGAGCGCCATCACTACCCATGTGCTCGACACGTCGCGGGGGGCGCCCGCCGTGGGGATCTCGGTCGTGCTCTCGGTCAGCGAGGGAGATCGCTGGAGCGAGGTCGCCCGAGGGAAGACCGACAGCGAGGGTCGCGTCGGCGATCTCCTCCCGTTCGGCCAGGGCATTGTCACGGGGACCTACCGACTGTACTTCGAGACGGGACCCTACTTCGAGAGTGCCGGGATCGAGACGTTCTATCCCTTCGTCGCAGTGGTCTTCCTGGCCAAGTCCGGGTGGGGGCATCTTCACGTGCCCTTACTGCTCAGCCCGTTCGGATACAGCACCTACCGGGGGTCGTGAACATGGTCGCTGTTCATCTCGAGAGTCACGAGTACGGCAAGTCCCGTGTCCGCCTGATGAGGGTCATGCGCGATTCCGATTCTCACCGGGTTCTGGAATTGACAGTGGCCGTTCGCTTGGAAGGTGACTTCGCAGCGGCGTACACCGATGCAGAGAATCGACAAGTCGTCGCTACCGACACGATGAAGAACACGATCTACGCGCTCGGCAAGGACCACACGATCGACACGATCGAGTCGTTCGCACTCGCCCTGGCCCGCCATTTTCCGGCGACCTACGCGCAGGTTACCGGGGCGCGGATCGAGATCGAGGAGACGCCGTGGAACGCGATCCCGGTTGGAGGTCGTCCCCATCCGCATGGGTTCTCCCGAGTAGACGGGGAGCAGGCGACGGTCAGCGTCACCGTCACCGGCGATCACGAGGAGATCGTCTCGGGTCTCCAAGGACTCGTGGTCCTGAAGACGACGGATTCCGCGTTCGAGGACTTCTTCCGCGACTCGCTGACGACCCTCCCCGAAGCGAGCGAGCGCCTTTTCGCGACGAAGATCTCGGCCCACTGGCGAATTGCGAGAGTCGCAGCAAAGTACGAGGAGGTGCGGACCAGAGCCCGAACCGCCCTCATCGAAACATTTGCGACACACCGGAGCCGATCGGTCCAACACACCCTCCACGACATGGCGGTGGGTCTGTTGGAAGTCTGCCCCGAGGTCGATCGAGTCGACTTGGATCTGCCGAATCTGCACGTCCTCCCCGTCGACCTGACCCCGTTCGGTCGAACGAACGACCTTGAGGTGTTCGTCCCCACCGACGAACCTCACGGAACGATCCGAGCCACCATCGCGCGCGGGTAGAACCCGAAGGATATCGAGAAGATCGGAAGGAGCTGCCATGCCGATTGCCGTTTCCCTCTTGGTTCTGATGCTCACGGGGACGTTCCCCGGCGCTGGGCCAGAGCCGGGCGACGCGGTTCCGGAGACCGCACTGATGCAAATCCTCGCAGCCGAGCTCGAGGCATCGATGGGAGGGCTCGTCAACGATGACGGGGTGAAGCCCTACTACCTTGCCTACTCCGTCACTGACACCGCCTCGGTGTCGATCACGGGAGAGCTCGGTGCGCTGCAAGCGGACCTCGAGTCCCGTCGAAGGATCCTCGACGTCGACGTGCGGGTGGGGGACTACACCCTCGACAACACGCGGAACCTTCGGGGAGGGGGCGGCCGCGGCGGCGGTGCATTCGGTCGGGGCGGTGCCTCGGCGGTGCCCCTCGACGACAGCCCCGCCGCGATCCGGCATGTTCTCTGGCGCTCGACCGACCAGGCGTTCCGCGCCGCAGTGAGCCAGTTCGACCGAGTCCTGACCGACCAGAAGACCGCGGTCGAGGAGGGGGTCTCCGCGAACGACTTCTCCCGCGAGGATCCGAGTCACCATGTCGGGGCGGAAGTCGGCCTCAAGATCGACGCCGAAGAGTGGAGGGGACGGATCCGCACGGTCTCGCAACTCGCGCTCGAGTTCCCCACGATCCAGAATTCCAGCGTTTCCCTCGTCGGCACGGCGGAGAACCGGACCATGGTCTCGAGCGAAGGGACCCGCCTGCGCACCGGCCGTGAGCTGTGGCGAGTGGTGGTCTCTGCGGGCTCCCGCGCCGATGACGGCATGGATCTGAGCCAGTCGTTCATCTTCAACGCGGCGGACGAGGGGGGACTCCCTTCCGTCGAGCAGATGCAGACCGCGTTCCGGGAGGTGATCGACATGGTGCTCGCGCTGCGCGGGGCGCCGCTCGTCGAGCCGTACACCGGGCCCGCGATCCTGATCAACCGAGCGAGCGCGGTCTTCTTCCACGAAATCTTCGGCCACAGGATCGAAGGGCACCGCCAAAAGAGCGTCGACGAGGGGCAGACCTTCACGAAGATGGTCGGCCAGCCGATCCTCCCCGAGTTCTTGAGCGTGATCGATGACCCGACCCTGGCGAGTTTCGGCGGCGAGGACCTGCGCGGCTTCTACGAGTTCGACGACGAGGGGATTCGTGGCTCCCGAGTCGAGCTGGTGAAGGAGGGCGTTCTGCAGACCTTTCTGCTCTCCCGTTCGCCCGTGCTCGGGTTCGACAAGTCGAATGGTCACGGCCGGAGAGAGTCCGGGCAGGCGGCTGTCTCCCGCCAAGGAAACCTGATGGTGCAGTCGAACCGATCGGTCCCCTTCACCCGTTTGAAGGAGATGCTGGTCGAGCAGTGCAAGATGCAGGACAAGCCGTTCGGGTACCTATTCGAGGACATCACCGGCGGGTTCACGACCACCGGCCGGGGCGGGCCCCAAGCATTCAAGGTGCTCCCGGTGGTGGTCTATCGCGTCCACGCAGACGGTCGTCCGGATGAACTGGTCCGCGGGGTCGACATCGTGGGCACTCCGCTCTCGTGCTTCTCGAAGATCATCTGTACCGGCGACGACGGTCAGATCTTCAACGGCACCTGTGGGGCGGAGTCGGGCTGGGTTCCGGTCTCCGCGGTCTCCCCGAGCATCTTGGTGGAGCAGATCGAGATCGAGAAACGCGAACGATCGCAGGAGCGCCAGCCGATTCTTCCGGCCCCCTTCGGGTCGAGTTCGAGCAAAGCGGGCTCCTCGGAAGGGAGGCGATGATCATGCGGCCGCAATCAGTGTGGATCGTGGCAATCCTCGGGCTGCTCTTCGCGGCGCCTACCCTTGCTCAGGACGAATTCCCGGAGGCGGATGCGATTCTCCGGGCGCTCGATGCCGAGATGGCGCGATCGATGACGCTACAGCTCGAGGACCTCGAGAAGCCGTACCAGATCCAGTACACGGTCGACGACACCGTGACCCACCGGATGTCCGCGTCCTACGGTGCTCTGATCTCGTCGGATCGAAACCGTGGTCGCACCTTCCGCAGTCAGATTCGTGTGGGCTCGTACGAGCTCGACAACACCAACTTCCAGGGTGCTGGCGGCGGTGGCTTCGGGGGGGGACGCGGAGGCGGAGGTCGCGGGCCGGCCGGCCGCGGGGCGGGCGGTGAAGGCGCACGATTGCCGATCGACGACGACATCAGCGCGCTGCGCAAGGCGATCTGGCTCGCGAGCGATCGCGACTACAAGAATGCGGTCGCGACCCTCAGCCAGAAGCGCAGCTTCATGAAGGATCAGGGGATCGAGGATCGTCCCGAGGACTACACCAAGGTCGATCCGGTTCGATACTTCGAGTCGCGGAGCGAATTCACGTTCGATGAGCCGCGCTGGCAGGAACGGTTGCGCTCGATCTCCGCGAAATTCCTCGAGTACCCGCACATCGTCGATTCGAGCGTGCGGCTGCAGGCCGTCGATGGCCGGAGGTACCTGATCACATCGGAGGGCTCGCGCATCGTCACTGGGGATACCCAGGTGATCCTGACGATCCAAGCAGTGGCTCAGGCGGAGAATGGCGAGACCATTCAGGACGACCGCGCCCTGCTCGCCCAAGTGCCCTCGGAACTCCCCGACGACCGAGAGCTCCTCTCGATGGTGGAGGCGCTCGCTGGAGGGCTGGCCCGAGCGATCGCGGCCCCCTCACTCGAGGACTACGTCGGTCCGGTGCTGTTCGATGGCGAGGCGGCACCGCAGCTGTTCGAGCAGCTTCTCGCGGGGGGTGCGGCCGCCCAAGCGCAACCGGTCGGCGCGGAGCGCCGACGCCGAGGCGGCTCCCAGAGCTTGGACCGGTTCATGAATCGGAGCATTCTCCCCGCCTCGTTCCAGGTCTACGACGATCCCCGGATCGAGACGGTGGGGGAAGAGCCCCTCGCCGGTCACTACCGATTCGATGATGAAGGGATCGAAGCGCAGCGGGTCGACCTGGTGGTCGACGGTCGCGTCCAAGACTTGCTGATGTCGCGCACGCCGGCTGCGAAGCGGAGCGGGACGAATG
The DNA here is from genome assembly GCA_032128395.1 of Planctomycetota bacterium. Taxonomy (GTDB): domain Bacteria; phylum Planctomycetota; class UBA8108; order UBA1146; family UBA1146; genus JAQBGV01. Next base: position 23,495 of record JAQBGV010000074.1, read on the forward strand.
GTCACGCCCGGGGCGCCGGGGCCGGAGTCGGGTGTCTCTTCGTCGAATCGAAGGAGGGGCTCTCCGACGCGGACATGAAGCAGGCGCTCATCGATGCCGCGGACGCGCAGGGCCTCGAGTACGCGCTCCGCGTCTCGTCGATCGCGGGAGGCGGCGCGCGTGGAGCCCAGGTCGCGATCGCTCGCTTCGCCCGCGGTGGAGGACGGAGAGGGGGCGGCGGCGGTGGTGCCGGGGGTGGCGCCGGAGGAAGCGCGCTCGGCGATCCGATCTTCGTCTACAAGGTGTACGTGGCCGACGGCCGAGAGGAGCCGGTGCGCGGTTGCCAGTTCGATGCGATCGACATCCGCGACCTCGAACGGATCGCGGCCGCCGGAGGCACTCCGACCGTCCTGAATCGATTCGGTGGGAATGCGACTTCGATCGTCGCGCCCGCGGTCCTCATCGAGGAGCTCGAGCTCGCTCGCGTCGAGGCGGAGCAGCAACCGAAGCCGATCCTCGAAGCACCCCACGTGCGCAAGGACTGAGAAGGGGGGCTGGCGCCCCAGAGGCGTGCGCGTCCCATCTTCGATATTCTCGGATCAGAAGATCGAGGGAACGGAGATGGGACGGGCCCGCCGCTACGCCGAGCCCGTTCCCCGCGCCTCGATGATTCTCCGGAACGAGCGCCCGCGCAACTCGTCGAGCGAGAGCCCGGTCCGCAGGCTCTCCTCCTCGGTGATGGCCCCGCAGTTCACGCCGCGCAGGAAGTAGTTCAGCAGCCCCTGCCCCGTCGCGGCATCATCGAAGACATCACCCACCAAGGTCGCCTGTGATGCCATGTCGATGAAGTTCCGAAGCCTCGCGGTGGCGGCGTCGAGTCCCTCCCTGAAGAACGAGTGAAGCGCCGCATACCGAGTGGGGAGCTGCGCGGGGTGCAGGTCCCAGCCCTGATAGAAGCCGTTCTTCAGCGAGTGCCGCACGTCGTCGAAGTGGAGCCGCCACGCGCGGTGCACCTGCTGTGCGTTCTCTCCGCGCTGCAGCTCGGTGAGCGACTCTCCATTTCGGGCACGGTGGACGGGGACCGGCAGGATGTTCGTTGCACCATCCGACAATGCGATGCCGCGGCCCGCGAGGGAGACGAGCATCGACTGCCGGGCAAAGTCGCAGGTCAAATGTCGCATCCGTTGGTGCTCAGCGGTGATCGAGCAACTCGCGGTGTAGTCGTAGACACCGAAATGTGCACCGACGCAACGACCGCGGGCGGCATCGACCCATCGCGGGAGTGCAGCACGCCCATCTGGTTCGATCAGGGATTGTGGGGTCTCGACCATCAGTTCGAGCTGGAGCGCACCATCCTCGAGCGGCGACCGCGACTCGAACGCTTCGAATGCATCGACTACCGCGGTGACCTGAATGGCGCTGACCACCTTCGGGATCGTGACGACGAAGCGCTTCGGCAATTCCCCGTCGCTCCGGGCGAGCAGCTGCGTCAGGAACAAGTCGAGGGTGCGGAGTGCACGCGGGGCCAGTTCCCGGCTGAGCGGCTTGATACGTATTCCCAGGTGGGGGGGGAGCGTCCCCTCGGCCATTCCGCGGGCGACTTGCTCCGCAGCGCGAAGGGCCGTCGCGTCCTCCTCGGCATCGGGGCGGTGGCCGTAGCCGTCTTCGAAGTCGAGTCGAAAGTCTTCCACCGGTTCACGCTCGAGCTTTTCGATGACCCGGGTGCGGATCGCGGAGGCGCTCTCCGGAGTGAAGTCGAAGACTGCGGCGAAGGTGGCGACGTCGGGGGCGTACTCGGAGAGAGCTGCGAGCGCACGTTCCCCCAACCGGCGAGCGGTGTCGAAGCGAAACAGATGCGCCCCGCCATACACCGTGTGGACCGGCTGACGCTTGGGGCTCTCTCCCGGAAAGCGCGCATCGTACGCCCGACCTGCGTCGTCGAGACGCTCGAGGATGGCGCGGAGAGGTTCCTCCGGAACCGTGCACTTCATGGCTCGTCCCTTCGCCCGATTCCCCGGTCCGCCACGGCGGAGTGGAAGAGCCGGGATAGAACAGTCTCGCGATACACGGCGGTCGACCGCAGGTCGTCGATCGGGGCGACATCTTGTCGGATCGCCGGGAGAAGGTCAGCCGGGGAGGAGATCTGCGCTCCGGCTTCGAGCAGCGCCTCCAGGGACGGGCACCGCCTGACGGTCGGGGCGACGCTGTGCGCGACGACCCGCCATCCCGCCTCTGATCGACAGATCGCCAGCCCGACCTTCGTGATCGCCTGAGCTCGACGCGCTCCGACCTTCTCGAAGACCTGCGCCGTCGTCCGACGCCTCGGGATCCGAATCGATCGAATCAGCTGCTCGGGGCGCCGACGGGATCGCTTGTAACCGAGATAGTAGTCCGACAGCGGAACTTCCTCGTCGCCATCGACGGAGGCGAGAAGCACGGTCGCGTCGTACGCCATCAAGACGCACACGCCATCCGCCGCGGGCGAGGCATTGCCGATGTTCCCGGCCCAAGTTCCCCGCGACTGGATCTGGATCGCACCGACTTGACGAGCGGCGGACTCGAGGAGGGGAAACTCCTTGCGCGCCTGCCGGTTGACGATCACGTCCCAGTAGGTGGTCAATGCACCCAGCGTCAGAGAGTCCCTCGTCCACTCGAGCGAGCGTTGCGGGGCGAGCCGGGAGAGATCGAGGAGAGTCTTCTCCTCCGCACCGAGCCGATGATGCCAATCGACGAGGAGATCCGTCCCCCCCGCGATCGGCACTGCTTCGCCTCCTCGATCACGGATCATCACGAGCGCTTCGTCGAATGTGCTCGGAGAGAGTACGCGCACTCAGTTCCCTCCCTGCGTGTCGAGCGCCGCCTCGATGCTCTCGATGATTCCGTCGTACCCGGTGCAGCGGCAAAGATTGCCCGCCATCAACTCGCGCACCGTGTGTGTCTTGAGAAGACCGGGGTTGTCGAGGATCCAGCGTGCGGTGATCACCACCCCCGGAGTGCAGGCGCCGCATTGCGTCGCACCTCCCTCGTGGAACGGGCCGAGCGCTGCAGGATCGACCGACTCGATCGTCTCGATCGTGCGCCCCTCCGCCTGGAATGCCGGCACGAGGCAGGAATCGACGGGGAGTCCGTTCCAGAGCACGGTACAGGCTCCGCACTCGCCCTCACCGCACCCCTCCTTCGTTCCGGGGAGGCCGAGTCGGTAGCGCAGCAGATCGAGGAGTCGCTCACGAGCCGTGACTTCCATCGAAACTGATTCGCCATTCAGCGTGAACGAGATAGTCTTGCGCTCGCCGGTAGACCCGTTCATCGGGGCACCCCGGACTCTAGCTGCATCAGCACTTCCGGGGTGAGGGGAATGCGACAGGGATCGACTCCCATCGCAGTCGCGATGGCGTTGACGATCGCGGGCGCGGGTCCGTCGATCGGTAGCTCTCCGATCCCCTTGGCACCCTGTGCCCCGTGCTCGTACGGATTTTCGAGGAACTCCACCCGCAGCGGGGGCAGATCCGCGCTCGTCGGCAGGATGTAGTTCGTGAGCTGGGGATTCGCCATGGCGCCGTTCTCCCACCGACACTCTTCGAAGAGCGCCCATCCGATCCCTTGGGCGACTCCCCCTTGAATCTGGCCGCGCGCCAAGGTCTCGTTCAGGACCTTTCCGATCTCCTGCACCGCGACGAAGTCGGTCACCCGAACTCCGCAGGTCCGCAGGTCGACCTCGACTTCTGCCACATACGTAGCCCAGGCGAACGCACCATACGCATCGCCTCTGTACTTCTCGTCGTCCCACTGGACGGTCGACGGGGGCTTGTACACCGCGGTGCCGAGGAGAGCCTCGCCCGAGTGGACCTGGTGCCAGGCGATGATCGCTTCGCGGACCGCGGATCCGCGCGTTCCCGGGGCGAGACCGAGTTGAGCGATCAGGTCATCTCCTGCTCGTTCGATGAGTCGCCCGACGATCATCGCGGTCCGCGAGGCAACGGTCGGCCCGCTGTTCGGCACTCGCGCAGTGTCCGGATCGGCGACGATGACCTCATCCGGGGCGAGCCCGAGGTGCTCGCACGTGATCTGGACGAAGATCGTCGTCGCCCCCTGCCCCATCTCGCTGTTGGCGGTCAGAACCTCGACCGTTCCGTCGGGCAGACCCGCGAGGTGCACGCGAGAATCGAGGTACACTTCCCCGCTGCCGGTGAAGCCCGCCCCATGGAAGATCGTCGCGAAGTTGATTCCACGACGGAGGTAGGGGTGCGTCCAGTTGAACTCTGCGTGCGCATCAGAACGAGCGCGATAGTCGGAGAGCTCGAGGGCCCGATCGAGCACCGCCTCGCGATCGGTGCCATCCGAGATCACCTGCCCGGTCGAGGTGGACTGGCCATCTCGGAGCAAGTTCTGCCGCCGCAGATCGACCGGGTCGATCGCCATGATCCGGGCGATGCGGTCCATGTGCCGCTCCCCGGCGAATTGCGTCTGCGGCGCCCCGAAACCGCGAAACGCCCCGAAGGGGACGGCGTTCGTCAGCACGGCGCGCCCACGAATGCGGACGTGATCGCAGTGGTAGGGCCCCGCCGCATGGATGATCGCACGGCTGAGCACGACGGGGGAGAGAGTGGCGTACGCACCCGCGTCGAGCACGACGTCGATGTCTTGGGCGAGCAGGCGTCCGTCGCCATCGACCGCAGTGCGATGTCGGATTCGCGCGGGGTGGCGTTTTGTGGTCGCGACCATCTCTTCGCCCCGCTCGAAGACAATCTTCACCGGCGCCCCGGCCTTCAAGGTGAGCAGCGCCGCGTGCAGTGCGACAGTCGAGGGGTACTCTTCCTTGCCGCCGAAGCCGCCCCCGGTTGGCGCCTGGATCACCCGCACGTGGTCGGAGTCGCGGGCGAGTGCGTGTATGAGCGCCTTCTGGACGTAGTACGGGCACTGCATCGATCCCTTTACGACCAGCACGTCGCCGTCGCACCAGGCGAGCATCGCCTGACCCTCGATCGAGACGTGCTCTTGAGCGCCGGTGTGGTATTCTCCCTCGATGATTCGGGCAGCATTTGCGAGCACCCGATCGACGTCTCCCTTCGAGATCTCGAGGCGGGAGAAGACGTTGTCGGACCCGTGCTGGATCTGCTCCGGCCCCGGATCGGCGAGGAAGTCGAGAATCGGTGGCTCGGGATCGACCAGGATGGAGATCGCACCGAGCGCACGGCGCACCGCGTCGCGGGACGGGTGAGCGATGAGTGCGACCGGCTCGTGCATGTGACGAATCCGATCGGCTGCGAGAACGGGCTGATCAGACTCGATGAGGAGAATCTCGTTCGGTCCGGGGATATCTCGGTGATCGACAACAGTGAATTCCGACCAATCCACGGAGTCGGAATACCGGATCTCACGAATCCGACCGCGCGGTGCAGGGCTCCGAACTGTCGCCCCCCAGAGGCAGCCCGGGACCGCCAGATCATCGGTATAGAGTTCGCGCCCTGTGAGCTTGGCGAGTCCTTCCCGGCGTCTCATGGCGTCGAATGCCCCCCGTTCCTCGGGCCCAGCATAACCGCTGGACCCCAGTGCTGTGGGGGAGCGGACCTCCTCGTTGTGGCTCTAGGGCCTTTCCAAGCTGGCGAGGCCACCTCCCGCGGTGAGTTGACAGTATCTGGATCCCCCGATACTCTTCTCCGCCGTGTTGTCGGGGAATCCCCCGACGGTCGGCCGACCGATCCCTGGTAGCTCAGCGGCAGAGTAGGTGGCTGTTAACCACTTGGTCGTTGGTTCGAATCCAGCCCGGGGAGCTAAACTCAAAACCACGAACTTTCCCTGACCGAACGGTTAACGGAAAGTCTCGTGGCTAAATATTCCACCTCAAGGCCTGAATCTCCCTGAAATTAAAGCCTTCCCGACTTGAGGTGTGTCTAGCCAAGGGTCTCGGTTTTGAAATGGCTCAACCGGGGTCTGGATGCAACCGTGGGGGTTGCGTCCGCAGTCTAGCTGAAAATGTCTCGAAATCTCAAATTCTCGGT
>JAQBGV010000075.1:0-17540 GCA_032128395.1 Planctomycetota bacterium
CAGCCCACCAACCCGGCGGCGGTGCCGCTCAGCGCTGCCCTCAAGAGTGGCGGCGGAGACCAAGATGTCTTCACGCCCCTCAAAATCCGCCGCCTCGCAAGCACCGAGAATCTGTATTGCCCCTACGCCATCGCCCATCACCACTTCAAGGGCTGCGTCCACCCACGTTTCTAGCGGATCCCTAACCCCTGTGAGCATGAGTGCCATCGCAGCACCCCAATTGTCGGGAAACGGCTCGGAGTCAGCAATTTCATGAAGCGATGAGAGCACACTGACATCGGGACTCGTGAGGGAGGTCCTTCCGAGATACTCGGCAGACGCCCACATTGGAGGGCCGGGGATCCGGGTTCGCAGATCATCGAGAGCCATCCGAATTCGCTCACTGTCATTCGGGGCGAGCTCGCGTAGTAGCCGAACACCGAGAGCAACGACATCTGGATCGGCAGACCGCTGGGACCTCTCCAAGGCGAGCAGCGTCAGCTCCAGCTTGCTCAAGTTCGGATCCAGATTCAGCAGCTGGCATACAGAGGACAGGTAGAGCTCGGCGAGCGAAGTGGGTGCTGAGAGCTCAGCCTCAAGTCTTGCAATTTCTTCCCGAGCCTGATCAAGCTCGGCCTGGAGGGGGGGAGCTGCTCCGGTCGGCTCAGCCATTGCGACCTCGGGCTGCGCTCCATGATCCGCGGGTCCATCGTAGAGCGGAGTTGCCGCCGTGCTGGCGACTGTCAGAGCTTCCTGGAGGCCACTGATCTCTTTGCTTTGCCCGACAACTCTCATCAGGAGAACGCTGCTTAGGACAACTAGCGCTGGCACGAGAAGAAGGCGCAGGCGCCTTCCGGGGGACAGCATAGGTGAATTCACTGACAGGTCCCTCCACTCGCCGTCGCCTACGTCGCAACTGAACCTACAGCGGGGCAGAAGGCACAGGGCTTGGCGAAAGTCCCCTAAGAACACAGCCTAGTTCACCTCAGGGTCCACCGGCATCTGCGACAGTAGTTCGTACCGTCCGCCGAGTTCGCGGAGCGAGGCGGACCACACTTCGGTGGTCGGAACCTCGAACGCGAGTTTCTCCGTCGCTTCGGAGATGATCCACGCCTCCTCGGTCAACTCCGCGTCGAGCTGCCCCTTTCCCCACCCCGAGTATCCGAGGAAGAAGCGGTAGTCGTTCCCATCGACCACGCCGTCGGCGATACGGTCGAGCGTGTGTTCGAGATCGATGAGCAGGTGGAGATCACCGCAGAGCGGCTCGGTCTTCTCATCGGGGTTGGCACCGCGACGAATTCCGAGCAGCTTTCCCGGTTCTACCGGGCCGCCCTGATGGACGAGCAGTCCCGAGGTGGGATGTTCCCGTAGGCGCTCGATCACGGCTCCGAGCGGAACCTTCATCGGCCGGTTGATCACCAACCCCAGACTCCCATCCTCACCGTGATCGCAGATCAGCACGACGGCGCGGCGAAAGTTCGGATCCTGCAGTTGGGGGCTCGCAATCAACAGATTTCCGCGGTTGCAGGACGAGCGCATGGAACCTCCCAGGGGAAGAAACTGAGCCTGAGTTTGGCGCCTCACCCCTCGAGCTGCAAGTGGAGGGCGACGAGTGAGGTCAGGTCGAAGCGGTTGTGGAGGATGATGGGGGTGACGAGTGCGGGGGGGGCGCCTTCGCGGACATCGGCGAAGCGGCGCGGAACTTCGCTCCCTGGCACGTCGGCTGCGGGCCGGCGCACCGAGAGCAGGCGCTGTTCGGCCGTGCCGAGCGAGCAGTCCGGCCACTCCCTGCGGTAGCGACGACGCACCTCGAGGAGCAGATCCCGATGGCGAAGCGCACAGGAGAGTGCGGGGAGACGGTGCCATCGGAGGCGGCGAGCGAGGAACGGGAGGTCGAAGCTCCGGCCGTTGTAGGTGATGACGCGCTCCGAGTGAGCGATCTCCCCTAGGAGCGATTCGAGCACCGATCGTTCGTCGGCTGCGCCGAATGCGACCAGTTGCCGCAGTCGAAATCGGTCGCCTTCTCTCCGAAGGGTCCCCGCGAGTGCGACGAGTGAGTTCCCCCCGAGCCCGGTGGTCTCGAGATCGAGGAAGATGGAGTCCTCGGGAACGGAGCGGGGATCGACTCTGGGCAGTGCGATGAGTGAGTCGACTCGAAACAGAGCGGCGTCGAGTGGGACGGGAGCAGGTCTGCCGTCGGATTCGACCCTAGAAGAACGAAGCGCGAGCCGAGCCCCCCGAATTCGGGAGCGACCGGCAATCGGAACAGCGGCTGCACCAGCGGAGGAGGCGTCAACGGTCTCAGTCTCGGTCTCCGCTACGTCCCCTGTCTCGACGACGAGACTACCTCCGCCGCCACTCCGACCCTTCATCCCCTCGATCCGAGCCTCCAACTCCCTCCTCCGCCGCGGAATCCCCCACCCGCGCGGCGTGCTCACTCGCCTCTCCCTTGGCGGCTATCACCCATCCGCCCGATCGCCTTCCGCGCTTTCCTCTCGGTGCGTGGATCGAGTGAGGGGGGAAGTTCTCCGGCGCCGGGTGTGGCGGGTTGGAGCACACCGACGAGGTCGGGGACGTGATCGGCGAGTCCGAGGAGTCGGTGCAGCAGGAACCGCGTGGCTTCCTTCGGGTACGGGTACTCGAGGATCGATGGTTCGAGGTTCGATCGAGTCCGAGAGCTGGCGGGAAGAACACAGGACGGGCATCCGGCGGGGCAGGGGCAGTCGAGAACAGCGTCGAGGGTCGCCTCGAGCAGTTCGCGATGTCGCTCGAAGGCGACTTCCGAGTATCCGATCCCGCCGGGATAGAGGTCGTAGAGGTGAATTCGATCGCCGTCGACGTGGGTGTCGATGTCGCCGGGGTCACACATCGCGCGGATCGCGGTCATGGTGCGGAGAAGGTGGGCAATTCCGTGCATCCCCGACTGGAGGAAGTCGGGACCGAACCGGTCGGTGGCGTGGATGGTGTCGGGGTGGAGTTCGATGATGTGGGCGACGGTGTCGAGACGCAGGGGGGGGAGGTCGATCTCGCCGTATCCGATATTCTCGATCGTGTGGAAGCGCACCTTCTTGTAGCCGGTGACGCGGGTGATCACCTCGACCTCGGCGAGCTGGGTCCGGGCTCCGTCGGCGGGATTCTCCTGCCACACCTCTTCGATCGTGACGCTCTTCTGGCAGAGTGCCTGGGTGTAGTAACCGGTCTCGGTGCGGCGGATCTTCACGATCCGGTTCTTCCAGTCCATCTCCTCGACGAGGAAGGTCTCGGTGCGGTGGATGTACACCGCCCCTTCGTAGAGGCTCAAGATCGCCGCGACGTAGTCGAGTTCGCCGATGATCTGCTCGGCCCCGAGTTCGAGGATCGTGAAATTTTCATCGGAGGCGGTGCGGAGCTTCACTTCACTCGCGGGGTATCCGGTCTCCGTGTAGTGCCACCGCCCCGAGGCCTCGACCAGTCGCCCCTCCTCGCCGAGAAGGGTGAGGAGCGCCATCAGGTCCTTCCCGAAGAAGGTCTCGTCCTCCTTCCCCAGCGGCAATTCGTACGCAGCGCAGACCAGGTGGCGCACGAGGATGTAGGGGTTCGACCACTCGATCGTCGCTTGTTCCGGATTGCCGCCGAAGAGCGCCTCGGGGTGCCGGACGAAGTACTGGTCGATCGGGTCCTGTCCGGCGATGAAGATCGCCAGCGAAGTGCGCTGTCGTCGCCCCGCTCGTCCGATCTGCTGGAGAAAGCTCGAGACGCTGCCCGGCCAGCCGACGACGAGGCACGCATCGAGCGCACCGATGTCGATCCCCATCTCGAGGGCGTTCGTCGAGACCACCCCACCGATCTCTCCGGAGAAGAGACGCGCCTCGACCGCGCGACGCTCGCTCGGGAGATACCCGCCGCGGTACGCCTCGATGCGGTCCGCGATGGCGCGGGCGGCCTTTCCGCGGGAACGCTCCCGGATGTACCGGAGCACCAGCTCCACGGTGTTGCGAGTCCTTCCGAAGCAGATCGTCTTCACCCCGCGCTTGACGAGCGCCGGGAGAACTCGCACCGCGACCGAGGCGGGCCCCTTTCGAAATCGAGTGCCGTCATCTCGGGTGACTAGCGGCGGGTTCCAGAGGACGACGTCCTTCGCCCCGCGCGGCGCGCCATCGTTGTCGACGACCGTAACCGGTACTCCGAGGAGCCGCTCCGCGTGTTCCCCCGGGTTGGCGATCGTCGCACTTGCGGTGATGAAGGTCGGGTCGGATCCGTGATATCGCGCGATCCGTCTGAGGCGGCGGATCACATCTCCCACGTGACTGCCGAAAATTCCGCGCAGCGTGTGTAGTTCGTCGACGATGACGTGACGCAGATTCGCGAACAGCCCCGCCCACGCGCCGTGGTGAGGAAGGATCGCCGCGTGGAGCATGTCGGGATTCGTCAGGATGATCCGACCTCCGCGGCGCAGCCGCCGCCGATCGACCGGATCGGTATCGCCGTCATACACGCCGAGCTCGAGTCGCAGTCCGAGATCCTCGACCCACCCGGCGATTGATCGGTGCTGGTCCTGAGCGAGCGCCTTGGTCGGAAAGAGGTAGAGAGCGTAGCCACTTTCGCCCTCGAGCACCGTCTCGAGCACCGGGAGATGGAAGCAGAGGCTCTTGCCACTCGCGGTCGGGGTCGCGATGACGACGTGTTCACCTCGGCGAGTGCGCTCGATCGCCTCGGTCTGATGGCGGTACAGAGGCCAGGTCCCCCGCGATTCGAGGAGGGCGACGAGACGCGAATCGAGGACGGTAGCGGTCCCCGCGAACTGCGCGGATCGTGGCTCGATCCGGTGGATCGCGCGGATTTCCTCGGCGCTCGCGTGCCGCCGCCGCACCCCAGCGAGGGCTTCCTCGACGGTGCCAGGTCCCCCCGCCTCCAAATCGGAGCTCCAGTTCCCCCCCGAAGCCTGCCGATCGATGATCATGGGCCTCCCCTCCCGCCCGGATGCGCCGTCGCCCCCCGGGAGCGGGACCCTAACACATCCCGAACACCGGGACGAGGAGCCGAATTCCGTCCTCGTCGGTGTTCTGGTAGACTCCGCGCCCGCTGGTCCGCATCGTGAGAGATGTGGCTCACGCAATTCTGGGGGGAACGCCGTCTCTCTGGGGGATGGAGGGGTACTTGTTCCGGCTCGTACGATCCGACCGCCTGCCGGCCACCCGGCGAGCGGGACACCTCGCGATAGTGCTCGGCTCCATTTGGATCGCTGGGTGTGGGGCGACCCCCACCTCGCCGTCCCGTACCCCCACCCCAGCCGATGGAGAGCGCCTGGCTGCGGCACAGCGGGCACTCGTCGCGGAGCGCGACGCCGAGGCGAGAACTCTCTTCGAATCCCTGACTTCACCGGCCCACGCCTCGGGCGTGCGCGGCGAAGCGTTCCTCGGTCTGGGGAGGATCGCGCTCCGATCAGGAGATGTGAACACCGCCCTCGACCGCCTCGGCGAAGCGCGCGGACTCCTCCGCCGGCACGCGCAGTGGCCGACCGCGGAGCTTCTTTACGGAGCCGCGCGAATTCGAGCGGGACACCTCCAGAGTGGCATCGATGCGCTCGAGAACGCGTTCGGATTCCTCGTCTCTCCCGACGACCGAACTCGGGCCGCGTACCTGATCGTTCGCAGCCACGAGGTGACCGGGAACCCGGCGCCGGAGAGCTACCGAAAGATCGCCGGAGGGGCGAGGTTTCCCGAGTACGACCCGATCTTCGCAGCCTACGACGTGAAGCCGATTCCGCGTCCGGTGGTTTCGGCTCCTGCCGTGCGCCCCGCGGCGCGCACTCGGCCGGAGGCGTCCGTCGCGCGGGAGACCTTCGCGCCGGGAACCCTGGTGACCCGCTCGCAGTGGGGAGCGCAGAAGACGAGGCGGAACGTCGTCGAGAACACGGACCTGAGCCGGATCACGATCCACCACACCGCGGACCAGGGAGACATGGTCTCACTCGGCAACGACGACACGGCGAGCTACCTGCGCCGACTGCAGGCCTACTTCCAAGACAGCAAGGGGTACGCCGATCTCCCCTACCATTTCCTCATCTCCGACGACGGCAAGACGTACATCGGCCGCCCTCTCCGCTACCAGGGAGCGCACGCGGGTGGATCCGCGAACCGGTCGAACATCGGGATCGCCCTGATCGGAAATTTCGAGTCGAAGCAGCCGAGTCAAGCCCAGCTGCGAACTCTGCGGAGTCTGGTCGCAAGCCTCAGCGATCAGCATCACATCGGGCACGCTCAGATATTCCCCCACTGCGACCTCAAGGATACGCGCTGCCCGGGTGCGCAACTCGAACACACCGTCCGCTCGCTCTACGGGTGGCTGTCGACCGAGGAGCACGCGGTCTTGTGTGAGCACGGAAACGAAGTCGGCAGTTCCGCGGAGTTTTCTGCGGATTGAGCCTGCTCGAAAGTGCTCGGGATTTTTCGCTCGAGAGTGTTCCGGGACCGACCCGTGGACGTCCGCGGGACCGAGCGAGGACGGGGGAGCGGGGTCGAGTCCCTGCTCCCCCGCTCTCCATACCACCCGATGGTCGTTCCAGGCCGCGACTTGTGGAATCGCCTGCGCAGAGCGGGAGGCCGGCACCGAGCGTGCTCCTCCCGATGCGGCTCCAGGAGCGGGCGGGCCCCTCCTCCATCCTCCCGAGACCCACCACACTCTCCTTCCTTCGAGTCCCACAGTCCCGACGCCCCCCCTCCGGAGCCACTTCCACACCGTCCTCCAGAATCTCGTGAGAACTCCCCCCGGGAGGAGTAGCCTGAGGCACAGCGGAGAGGCGAGCGCAGAGGCGAGAGGACCCCCATGATCTTTGGCTATGGGCGGAAGAAGAAGGAGGAATTGACACGCCGCCGCGCTCGAGCGCGACGCGAGCTCCAGTCCGAGGTAGAAGCCCTCCGAATCGAGCTCGAACTCCTGAGCAAGAAGCTGAACATAGAGCTGAAACAGGAGGATGGAGACCGCACGACCACCCTTTCTCGATACCCCAAACGAATCGTCGAGCTCAATATCCAGATCGATGACCTCGAGCGGAAGATCGCCGGGCTCGATCGTTGAGGCCCGAGCTGAAGGGCCATCGAAGCGGTTCCCTCCCGGCGATCTACCCTCCCCGCAACCCCGTCCCGGGAAACGGTTTCGGTTGGCTCCCCCGGGCCCCGGGTGATAAAATCGGCGCGTAACGCAAGGGCTGCGAACGAGGGTCCCGCACCGAATCCGAATGGGTGGGAACAGGGTCGGATCTCGGGTCGATCCAACCTTCCTTCCTCACCGCGACGATCCTCCCCGAAATGCTCTGTCGACGCACCCAAGGACACTGGTTGATGCACCGCGCACGCGATCCACGGATCACGCTCGAGAGTTGGGTCCTCGGACTCAGCCTTGTGCTCGTACTCCTGACGCTCGGCTCGGCCCAGAGTGCGGAGGATCGCGATTCGCCGTGGCGGTACCGCTACGATCGGACCGAAGTCGTCCTCGATCTCGACCTCGACCGAGCGATCGTTCGACTCGCCCCGACGCTCGGGACCGACCTGCTCGTCCCGCTGCTGGCGATCGCCGATCCGGCGCTGTTCCTCCCTCCCACTCGAGATGACCTTCGTGGGTATCCGAGCGTCGCCGATCTCAGGTTCCGCCCCGAGATCCGTGAGTCCGATCGTGTCGAAGCGATCCGCGCTCTCGCCGCGACCCCCGGCGTCGAGTTCGCGAGCGCGGCATTCTCGGCCGCGGGTGCGACTCTGATCCCTCGATCCGAGATCTTCGTGGTGCTCGATCCGCAGGCCGCCCACCAGACTCTCGCGAGCCTCTCGCTACTGGGGGACCTCACTCCACTCCGGTCGTTCCCCGCTCTCGAGCCGACGTGGCTGCTCCGGTACTCCGGCTCGCCGCTCGATACTTTCGATCGAGCGCGCGATCTCGAAGTACTCCCTGGGATCCGACACGCGCAGCCGAACTTCATCCGGCATCTGAAGGAGCACGGAGTACCGAACGACACTCTCTTCCCGAGCCAATGGAACCTCGACAACACCGGTCAGTACGGTGGTTCGGCCGGGAGTGACATCGGCGCGGTCGAAGCTTGGGACATCGCGACCGGATCGATCGACGTGACGATCGCCATCGTCGACGAAGGGGTCGATGTCGCTCACCCCGATCTGGTGACGAACATGCTCCCCGGTCACAACGCGGTCGCCGCTGCTCCTCCGGGAGGAATCCCCGGGAACGCTGCCGCAGGAGATGCACACGGAACGGCGTGCGCCGGGATCGCCGCGGCCACCGGCAACAACGGGCTCGGGATCGCCGGGGTCTGCTGGACCGCGCAGATTCTCCCGGTGCGGATCGGCTTCGGGAGCTTCTGGACGCAGGACGATTGGATCCTGGATGGAATCACCTGGGCCGCGGACCATGGCGCCGATGTGATCTCTTGCTCCTGGGGCGGCGGGCCTCCGTCGGTCATCGAACAGAACGCGATCGGGTACGCCGTCATCCTGGGGCGGGGAGGGCTCGGCACTCCGGTCTTCTGCTCCTCGGGGAACGGGGACATCGGGACCGTCGCCTACCCAGCCGCGTATCCCGAGACGATCGCGGTCGGCGCTTCGAGTCCGTGTGACGAACGCAAGAGCAGCTCCTCCTGCGACGGCCAGTGGTGGTGGGGATCGCAGTGGGGACCTCAACTCGACCTGGTCGCCCCGGGCCCGAACGTGACCACGACCGACAACTCCGGGATCGCAGGGTACACCGCGGGAAACTACGTCAACTTCGGCGGGACCTCGAGCGCGTGCCCCCACGCCGCGGGCGCGGCGGCGCTCCTGTTGTCGATCGATCCTCTCCTCACCGTAGCCCAGGTCCGCCAATTCCTGACGGCGAGCGCGCGCGACCAGGTCGGTCTCCCCTCGGAGGACACCCCCGGCTGGGACCCGTACATGGGGTGGGGTCGTCTCGACATCCTCCAGCTGTTGATCCAGAGCGGCGCCGGGATCGCACCCCCGAACGGTCTCGTGTGCACTCCGGTCGGCGAGGACACCGAGCTCAGCTGGACGAACGGCGATGCCTACGACTCGATCCAAGTGACTCGTGACGGCCTGACCATCGCGACCCTCGGCGGGACCGTGAGCGCATACGTCGACGTCACCCCCGGAATCGGGCTGCTCCACTACGCAGTTCGAGGTGTCCTCGGGGGCACTCCGAGCCCGCGGACCCACTGCAGTGCGCTGGTCGTCGGAACCGCCACCGATCTGGTCTGGTCACCGGCTTCGGGCGCGTTCGACGGTGGGCTCGCGATCGCCGAGGCCCTCTTCGCAGCGGGGCGGTTGCCGATCATCGTCGATACCCTCGCAGACGCGGGCACCCTCGGCGCCTACCAGACGATCTGGGTGAACCTCGGCATCTTCCCCTCGAACCACACGCTCACCGGCGCGGAGGGGTCCACCCTCTCCGACTACTTGCTCGGTGTGCCGGGGGATCGACACCTGTACCTCGAGGGCGGCGACACGTGGTTTTTCGACCCCCCCACTGCGGTTCATGCTCACTTCGGCATCATTCCGATCTCGGACGGAAACTCGACCGGCGACCTCGCGATCGTCCAGGGGATCCAGGCCGTGGGCTGCGACCTCAGCGCACTGAGCTTCGACTACATCGGTGAGAACCAATGGATCGATCGGATCGCGCCTGCCGTGGGGTCGGGGACGGTCCTCACGAACAGCTCTCCGCCATTTGACGTCGCGATCTTCCGCGACTCCGGGTCTTTCCAGACATTGGGGGCGAGCTTCGAACTTGCGGGGCTCGAGGACGGTCTCGATTCCCGCGACGACCTCATCGAGGCGATCTTGACCTGCTGGTCGGTGCCGTTCTTCCCCAATCCGCTCCCCGATCCAGTCACGCTGCTCTCGTGCACAGGGGGTCCCCGGTGCGATCCAACTCGCTTGGGTCCTCGGCGACGTCTATGACTCAGTGACGGTCCTCCGCAACGGAGTGCTCATCGCGAACCTCCCCGGCACCGCCTCCGGCTTCATCGACCCGACTCCTGGCGCGGGGCTGAACGCGTACGAAGTTTTCGGGGTGGCCACGGGGCTCTCGAGTCCACCCGCCATCTGCGTCGTCGCCCTCGATCTTCCCCAGAACGAACTTCGCGTCGCGAACATCTCCGCGGTCGTCGGCGATGCGGTGACGATCGACGTGATCGCCGATCACGAACTTCCGCTCGAGGGCTACACCTTTGCTCTGACTTTCGACCCCGCGGTCCTCTCGGTGGTCGCGCTCTCGCTGACCGGGACAGAACTCGAGAGTCTCGGTGCGGACTTCTTCGCGCCCGATATCGACAACAGCACGGGAACCGCGACCGTCACTGCGATGGTCGATGCCGCGCCACCGATCACCGAAGCGGTCCCCGCCGGGAACAACCACGTGATCCTTCGCGTCCTCGCGATGGTCCTCCCGGGCGCACCGATCGGAACGAGCCCCATCGGCCTGCCGGAGAGCTTGGGGAGCCCCGCGATCGTCGCCGGTTTCATCGAAAACGGTGGAGCGGTGTACCCCCCCGACCGGATCCCCGGGACGATCGACGTCTCCGCCGATCCAAACCTGTTCCTCCGCGTCGCGACGGCGCAGGGAACCGCCGGCGTGATGGTCACGCACCCCGTCCTCCTCGACACCGACCGCGCGTTGATCGGCTACAGCTTCGGGATCTCGTTCGACCCGGCGTCCCTCGACCTCTACTCCGCGGACCTCATCGGGACCGTCGCCTCGGGGGCGGCGTTCTTCCTCGCCAACGTCGATCCGGCCGCCGGTTGGGTGACCGTGTCCGCTCTCCTCGACCTGGGCTTCCCGAGCGCCCTCCAGATCGACCCCGGGCTCTCCCGAGAGATCCTCTCGCTGAGCTGGGCCATCGACGCGGCGATCCCCGTCGGAACCGACCTTTCGCTGCCGATCGTGGATGGGCTCGGGAATCCGCCGGTGTCGGTGGTCCTGACCGACATCTTCGGAACGTCCTACGTTCCGGTGACCGAAGTGGGATCCATCGAGGTGATCGCGGGGGGAGCGCCACTGTTCCAGAGAGGGGACGCCAACCTCGACTTCGCCGTCAACCTCTCTGACCCGGTGGGAATTCTCGGATTCTTGTTCAACGGCGCGTCGATCGCCTGCGCCGATGCGGCGGACACGAATGACGACGCGCTCCTCGACCTGGCCGATGCGGTGTACTTGCTGTCGTACCTGTTCGCCGGCGGGAATCCCCCTCCTCTGCCGTTCCCCGATTCGGGACCGGACCCGACCCCCGACGCGCTCGGGTGTCCGTAGGCCTGACTCGATTTTTGGGGGGGGGAGGAGGGCTGGACTCCCGACCCGCACGACGACGTCTCGAACGAAGTTTCCCGACCGCGTCCTAGAGATCTTCCGAAAAAGCATCATCCAGCTCGCCGTCGAATTCGTCGGGTTCGATCGGCCGCGATTCGTCGAGCTCCGGCGACTTCAGCCCGTAGCGATTCCGCTGCGCGACCCCATCTCGAACATCCTTCTGATATTCGAGGCGGAGGCGCTCGTATTCCTCGGGGGTGATATCGTCCGCCTCCACGATCCGTCCCTCCATCTCCTCGCGGTGCAGACGGATGAGGACCGGGATACACCACCCGCACCCGGTCCCCGCCCCGAAGCACTCCGAGACCTGCGAGGCGCGCTTCGGCTGGCGCTGCCGGATGAAGTTGACGATCTTCCGCTTGGGGACGCGGAAGCAGTAGCAGACGAGGTCGTCGAGTTCCATGGCGCAATCATACCCGGTGTGGAATCGCTCGGGGCTTGATGGCCGCCGGCGGAGGGAGCACCCTTTCACGGTTCTGCTCATGGCGAGGATGGAGGATTCCCTTGGTCGACCTGCGGTCCGACACCGTCACCCACCCCACCGACGCGATGCGTCGCGCGATGCTCGAAGCACCGCTCGGAGATGATGTGTTCGGGGATGACCCGACCGTGAACGCCCTCGAAAGGGAAGCGGCGATCTTCCTCGGCAAGGAGTCGGCGCTCTTCGTCCCGAGCGGAACGATGGCGAACACGATCGCGATCGCGATCTCGACCCGACCTGGGGACGAGATGATCCTGATGGACGACTGCCATGTGTTCCTTCACGAGGGCGGAGGTTCGGCCCGACTGTGGGGTGTGCATTCTCGTCCGCTCCGGGGTCGGCGGGGGTGTCTCGAACCGAGTGATGTCGAAGTGGCGATCCGCGCCGACGACCCCCACCATCCCTGCACCCGACTCGTCTGCCTGGAGAACACGCACAACATGCAGGGTGGTCTGGTGGTCACTCCTGACCGGATCGATGCGGTCGCGGAGGTTTGCCGGCGCCACGGGCTGAAGCTCCACCTCGACGGAGCGCGACTGTCGCACGCCGCCGTCGCCCTGGGTGTCCCCGTCCCACGACTGACCGCCTCGGTCGACACCGTCAGCTGTTGCTTCTCGAAGGGACTCTCGAGCCCCGTGGGGTCGGTGGTCGCAGGAACGACGACGGCGATGGCGGAGGCGCGGAGGGTGCGGAAGACGCTGGGCGGCGGGATGCGACAGGTGGGGATCCTCGCAGCGTGTGCCCGGGTCTCGCTCGAGGAGGGGGTTCAGCGCCTCGAGCAGGATCACGCGCGGATGCGAGCGATCGCGGATGGACTGCGCAAGATCGATGGGGTGCGCCTGCTGCCCGATCCACCCGAGACGAACATCCTGTTCGTGGTCGTGGCGGGGGTCGAGATCGCAGGGTACGGAGAAATCGTCCATGAACTCGAGGACAGGGGCGTGCGCACGTGCGCGCACGGCGAGCGGGGAATCCGGTTGGTGACGCACCGGCACGTGGCGGATGAGGACGTGGAGAAGGTGGTCGAGGGATTCCGGGCGGTGTTGGCGGGAGGGGGGCGGAGGCGGTAGCGGCCGCGGTTCCGGTCCCGATCCTGGCCTCGGCGCGAGTCTCCCCAAGTCCTTCCCTCTACCGACCCTACGCCGAATCCGCGCCTCTTCCTCGCCCGTTCCGAATCCCCTCCTTCACCCGGTACCTATCCCCCGTAAGCTTCGCCCAGCACGAGGGATCGGACCCCCACCATGTGGTATTCTCCAGCGACGGGACCAGTACCCGCTCAGCGCGAGGCGAAGGTCTCGGACAGCGGCGGCGAGCGCCGCGCCCGTATCCTTCCTCTCTCCGATCCTCGCTTCGCGAAGCACCGCGCGCCCACGGAGAGGTGTGTTCTACCGATGAGTTCGCCCGAAACCCAGCTGCACTACGATCCGGCCACTGGTGGAGCTGAGAAGCCAGGCTTGGAGAAAGCGGCGCCCGCAAGCGAGCTGCCGGAAGATGCGGCGCTCGCTCGGGCGGCAGCGGGTGGAGATCGGGAGGCATTCAAGACCCTGATCGAGCGCTATCATCGGCTGATCTACAAGATCGCGTACCGGAAGTCCCGGAACGAAGCCGACTCCGAAGACATCGTCCAGGACGTCTGCCTCCACGCGTGGCGCTCCCTTCCGAAATTGCGGGATCCTCAGGCCTTCCTCGGCTGGTTGATGGCGATCGGCCACAACCGCGCGAATCGCTACTGCGATCGCCGACGCCGCAAGATCGTCATCCTCGATGAAGCCCGTCGCACTCTCGAAGAGCGAGAGTTCGCGCGCGCCGATCGTGCAGATGCGGATGAGGATGGCGGCGAGCTCGTGCGTCGCCTCCCCGACGAGATGCGTCTTGCACTCACCTGGAAGTACCTCGACGGCTGCTCCTACGAAGAGATCGGAGAGCGGCTCGACATGTCCTTCCACCAAGTCGACTACCTCTTGCGCCGCGCGAAGTCGGCGCTGCGCCGCGAAGTCGAACGCGTCGAGCGCTCCCCGGAGGAAGGGCACGCATGATGTCCATGTCCACACTCGATTCCTGCCGCTGGGTCCGGATCCAGATTCCCCGGTTCATCGACGATGAACTTCCCTCCGACCTCGCCGGCCGCGTCTCGTTCCATCTCGATCGCTGCCCGGGGTGCCGCTCCTCGCTCGCAATCGAGCGCAACGCCCTCCTCGACACGATCGGAGTGCTCGTCACGGCGGAGCCACGCGCCGGTCTCGTCGACGCGGTGTTCGGCCGGCTCGACCGGGAGACCCTCCTGACGCAAGCCACGATCGAGGCAGCCCCCGTTCGACCGGTCGCGGGTTTCCTCGCCTATGCGCCGGCTGCGGCCGCCGCGGCGGTGCTCGCGCTCGTGCTTTGGGTTCTCCCCGTCGACGCCCCCCGTCATTTCCGACAGCCCGTCGCTCGCCAATTCCTCCGACCCGATCGTCATTCCGGGGTCGAACGACTTCGCCGATGGGGTCGACGACTCGTCCGAGGTCCCACTCGCGACCGACATGGTGATCCGGCGCGGCGACGTCGATGGCAACGGCCGCTTCGAAGCGGCGGATGTCAGAGGGCTGATCAGATACTTGCACGATGGGCAGAAGGCTCCGATCTGTCTCGCCGCGGCCGACTTCGACGAAGATGGTGCCATCACGATGCGCGACTCGGTGATCGCGGCCCAGTCCCTCGTCGAATTGACGAAGACGGTCGACGTGGTGTTCGCTTACGAGAGCAACACCCTCCCCTGTCAGATCAGCTGTCCCTGAGCCTGCCTCGGGCTGGAGAGCCGGAGACTACCCTTGAAGATCCTGCACCGGGCAGTGGCTGCCGTCCTGTTGATCCTGCTCGCCTCGCTCGGGTTCACCGCCATCGCTCGCAGTGACGAACCGAAAGTGGCCGACGAACCGGTGGTGGCGGAAGCGGATCCAGACGCGCCGCTCACGATTCTCTACACGATCCACAACACCGGCTACGTCGAGCCATGCGGCTGACCGAAGAAGAAGATCAAGCTGGGCAGTTTGGCCCGGCGCATGACCTACCTGAACACCCTGAAGTCGCAGAAGATCGATCCGATCCTCGTCGATGGCGGGGACTGGCTCTTCTCGATCGGGACGGTCAAGAACAACAAACACGCGGAGCGACAGCTCCTCGACAAGGGGCGCCTGCTCGTCGACGCGTACAACGAGTTCGGATACAACGCCGCGGCGATCGCCGAGCATGACCTGATCTTCGGGATCGAAGTCTTGCGCGAGTACGAGAAACGCGCGAAGTTCCCCTTCCTCTGCGCGAACCTCCTCGGCGCCGACAGCAAGCCCCTCTTCCCCGGTTCGACCGTCGTCGTCCGGAACGGCCTCAGGATCGGTATCGTCGCCGCCGTGATGCAACTCTCCGAACGATTCCTCGAGGGGATCGACCCGACCCTGAAGGTCGGCGACCCGATCGAAGCGATCCGGCGCGAGGTCGATGCGCTCGGCGACTCGGTCGATGTGGTGTTCCTCCTCGGACACCTGCACCGCAAGGATGTCGACGCGATCGCCGACTCGATGCCGGGGATCGATTTCATCCTCGAGCCGAGTTCATTCCAAGGAAACGAGTCGACTTGGATCCAGCCGCACGAGGAATTCACGCTGCGCAACGGTCGACTACTCCTGAAGGTCAGCGGACAAGGGGCGCAGGTCGGAAAGCTCGACCTGTACTTCCGCGGACGCGGAAAACCTTGGGTCTCGCTCGCCGATGACTCCTCATCCGCCGAAAACCTGTACTGGGCAGAAACGACGCGTCTCGCCCCCCACATCGGCCGTCACCCGGGCATCCAAAAGCTGGTCGATGCCTTTCTGAAGGGGACGCGCTACCGCGGACTCACCGAGGAGGATCTCACTTTCGTGCCCTCCGAGGAATTCCTCACCGCCGAGACCTGCGGAGCCTGCCACGTCGAGCAGACCGAGTTCTGGCGCGGTACCGGTCACGGGACGGCGTACTCGACCCTCGAGAAGACCGGCGATCAATTCAGGTACGACTGCGTCAGCTGCCACGTGCTCGCCTACGGCGAAACGTTCGTAGACGCGCACGAGCCCGGTCGCTACAAGGACGTTCAGTGTGAATCGTGCCACGGCACGAATCCGAAACACCCCGAGGATCCCGCCGCCCATCCGTGGGACAAGGTCAATCCGCAGGGGTGCTGGTCTTGTCACAACCCGCAGGTCACCCGGGTCCCGTTCGACCCGACGACCGCGTTCCCGAAAGTCACCTGTCCCCCGCTGAAGCGGGACTGAGTGGAGGCCCCTTCGATGTCCGGCACGACCCGCATCGGTCTCAGCACCGGGTTGCTTCTCTTCGCCCTCTGCACCTTCGCCTGGAGTTTCGGCAGCACCGCACCTTCGGTGGCTCGGGGGGAAGTGGCCCGGGGGGACACCCCCGCGGATGAACCGACCACCCCGCAGAAAACCCTCTTCCTCGTCTACTCGGTGAACGTCACCGGCGAGATCGACGTCTGCGGCTGCAAGCGCAAGAAGGTCCGTCAGGGCTCGATCACCCGCCGGGGGAGCTACCTCCGCCAGGCGCGCTACGCACACCCGGACATGCTCATCATCGACGGCGGCAACACCCTCGTCGGACCCGACGACAAGCGGAACGAGGAGTACGAGAAGAAGCAGACCCTCGAGAAGGCCAAGGTGCTCATCGAGTCCTACAACCGTCTCGGCTACCAGGCGATGGCGGTCGGCAACTACGATCTGCTCCTCGGAGTTCCTCAGCTCCAGGAGCTCGAGAAACAGGCGAAATTCCCCCTCCTCTCGGCGAACCTCGTCGATGCGGAGACCGGCAAGACGGTCTTCCCTCCGACTGCGGAGGTCGTGGTCGGCGGCGTGAAGGTCGGGCTCCTCGGACTGACCCTCGAGTCCTTCCCTCAGTACTACCTCGACCAAGCCTCACCCGACCGCAAGTTGAAGATCACCAGCTCGCTCGAAGCCGCGCAGCTGCTCGTGCCGCAGCTGCGGGCGCGCAACGACATCGTGATCCTGCTCTCGGTGCAGGACGCCGAGAAGAACCGCGAAATCGCCGCGCAGGTCCCCGGCATCGACTTCCTGGTGGACCCGCTGATCGAGCTCGGAAACCACAAACTCTGGGTCGACGATGAGCACGCCATGGAGACGGTCGGCGAGACGCTGATCGTGCGGATGGACGCTCAGGGTGCACGGCTCGGAACGCTCGACCTGACCGTATTTCCCAAGGGCCGCCCGTTCGTCGACTTCGCCGTCGAGAACGCTCCCGCGGGGCGTTCGAACTACTGGTTCGAGAGGATCTCTCTCGAGCCCCACATGCTCGAGGATCCGGAGATCGCGCTCATCGTGAAGGCGTACCAGGAACAGGCGAGCATCGTCGACGTCGCGAAGCTGCCCCCGCTCCCCCACAAGGAGATGTACCTCGGCGCGGCGACCTGCCAAGCGTGCCACGTCGAACAGTACGACTTCTGGAAGGCCACCAAGCACGGGACCGCGTTCGCAAGCCTCGAGGAGACCGGCGATCAGTGGCGCCAGGACTGCATCGCTTGCCACGTCCTCGGCTACGGCCAGGCGTTCATCGCCCCTGCGGATGCCGAGCCCTTCAAGGACGTACAGTGCGAGAACTGCCACGGACTGAACCCGCAGCACCCCCTCGATCCCGCTGCCCACAAGTGGACGAAGATCGAGGAGAAGGCCTGCCTCGTCTGCCACAACAAAGAGCAGACCCG
>JAQBGV010000076.1:0-4595 GCA_032128395.1 Planctomycetota bacterium
GGCGGCGGCGGCGGTGGCGGACTCGGCGGCAGCGGCGGGCAGGGCGGCGGCGCGTCGATCGCGGTCGTCCTGGTGAACTCCTCCCCGACCTTCACCAACTGCATCTTCGTGAGTGCGTTCGGAGGCAACGGGGGACTCGGCGGGCCCGGCGCGGCGGGCGGCTCGGGTGGGCCCGGTGGCCCCGGCGCCTCGGTCTGTCTCGGCGAGGTGGGAAAAGGCGGCAACGGCGGAGCGGGCGGCCCGGGGGGAGCGAGCGGACCGGGGTTCGGTGGTCCCGGCGGCCCGAGCTTCGGCGTCTGGCTGGAGGGTGCGAGTGCGCCGGCGGGGCTCCTTCCGCTGAATGTGTTCTCCCCCGGCATCGGTGGCCTCGGCGGAGTGACTCCCGGCGGCCCATCGGGCCCGAACGGCCCGAGCGGTCCGACGAACTGAGGAGCCCGCTGAGATGAGAAGAGCCCCCGGTGCGGACTTGCGGTCCACGCCGGGGGTTTTTCGATGGGCGGGGGGTGCTACGACGTGACCGACACCCGAGACCGAGCCAGCGCCATCTCATCGAGGGAGTCCCACATCTCCTCGAGGACGTGCTCCCAGCTGTTCTCGTTCGCAGCGGCGAGGGCGGCTTCCCTGAAGGTGCGCCGCTTCTCCGCGTCGCCGGCCAGGTCGGCGAGGGCATCGGTATACCACTCGAGGTTCTCCTCGGGGACGACGATCCCCGATCGGTGCCGGCGGACGATCTCGCCCGGGCCCGCGCCCGCGAGCACCACCGCGGGGAGTCCGCTCGCGTGCGCTTCGAGGACGACGTTGCCGTAGGTGTCGGTCAGGCTGGGGAAGACGAACACGTCGCAACTGGCGTAGGCGGTCGACAGCGCCTCGCCGTGCAGTTCGCCGATGTAGTGCACCCCGGGCTCGCGTCGCGTCTCGACCAACTCTTCGAGGAGCGGTCCATCGCCGACGACCACCAGCTCGGCCTCGCTGCCGCGGGCGCGGAGGCGGGCGAAAGCATCGAGGAGGAACTCGACGTTCTTTTCACGGCTCACCCGGCCGACGTAGAGGAACTTGAAGCGTTCGCCGACTCCGTACTTCTGCCAGAAGCCAGCGCTGCGCTTGTCGGGGTGGAACTGCGCGGTGTCGACCCCGCGGCCGATCACCGTCAACTTCTCCGTCGGGTATCCGTTCGCGATCAGGTGGTCGCGCGCCGTCGCGGAGGGGACCTGGATCTGGTCGAGCTGGCCGTAGAACCAGTTCATGTAGCGCGCGGTGACCGCGCCCGCCCCCGCTTCGCCGGTGAGCTGCTCGACGTACTCGGGGAAGTGCGTGTGGTAGATCCCGACCGCGCGCAGGTTGAGCAGCTTCGCCGCCGCCAACCCGACGAGTCCCATCGGCCCCGGGGTCGAGATGATGATCTCTCGGAACGCCTGTTCCTCCACCCAACGGACGATCTCGAGGAACGGCGGGAACGCGATCTTCTGCTGCCGGTACTCGGGGATCTCCGCCTCGCCGATCGGGGTGAAGTTCTTCACCGGCAGGTCGACCTCGGGAGGGTCGGAGAGGCAGGTGATGATCGTCGCCGAGCTCTCGAGGTCCTTCGCCAGACGCGCCAACCGTCGGATCGTGTTCGAGACCCCGTTCACGTCGGTGAAAGTGTCGGTGAACCACGCCTTCCGGGCCGTCCCCTTGCGATACTGCCGCAGACCGGGGAAGTGATCGGCGACCTCACGCAGGAACGGCTCGTCCTTGTGCTGGGTCGAGAATGCGCAGATGTAGGGGGTGATCCCCATCGTGATCGGGACGATCGCGACCAGGCTCTGGAAGCACTCGAGCATCCGCCCTTTCTTCGCGTTCGTGACGATCGTCTCGAGGAACTTGTAGGCGACGTTCTGACTGATGTGGCAGGCGAGCTGGAACACGCGTTCGTCGGTCATCGCGGGGCGATCGACCGACTCCGGGTCATCGAGCAGGAGCGAGCGCGGCACGATCTGCGAGAACTCCTCGAGGAGCTGCCGCTCGATCGGACTCCACCCCCGGAAGCGCAGCACCGGCACCAGGCGCTCGGCGAAGCGGCGCATCCGTCGACCGAGCGAACGATCCTTCTCGGGACGCCTGACCGTGTCCGCGGAAAGGCGCTGGAAGAGCTGCGTGATCAGCGAATCGTGGTTCCCGGCCCCGAGCAGCTTGCGCTGATAGTAGTTGAACGCGATGTGATAGAAGCAGTGCGCGAGCAGCAAGCTCGTCCCGTGATCCCCTCCCGGCTGTTGGTTCCCCGCTCGGATCTGGTCGAGGAACTCGCTGGCGGTGTTCACCTTCGGGGTAACGGTGTGCGCTTGGGCGATGTAGTGGCCGGAGTGGTCGTCACTCCCCCCGGTGAAGGTCTTCTTCCACGGGGTCGGGCCGATCGGCGCGAGGTTCTGACGATTCGCCATCTCCTCGACCTGCTCGCGACTCAAGGTCGAGAAGAGCGCGTGCGCGATCTCGCACGCTCGGCGGTCGCGCGTGCCGTTGATCGCTTCGAAGCGGTCGAAGAGCAGGATCAGCTTCTCGACGTGATCGATCGTCAGCTGGCCGTTCACCTGGAAGAACGGGTGGGCGAGGGAGTAGACGATGTCCTCATCCGCGAGGTACTTCCGGAACTCGTAGATGTTCGGGCGGAGCTCCTGGATCGTCGCGAACTGCGCTTCGCTGATCCCCGAGACGAGACAGTGCATTTTGCAGCCGTCCTCGGGGAAGTAGGTCGTCACTTCACAGGAGATGAAGGTGTCGGGGAGGTGCGCGATGTCGAGCGCGCCCTCGATCCGGTTGTGGTCGGAGATCGTGACGAAGTCCATCCCGTGGGCCTTCGCCGCCTGATAGACCTCGAGGGGTTCGACGAAACTCTCGGGGGATCCGAGCCGGCGCAGGATCCACTCCGATGGACGGTCGGAGTACTTGCAGTGGACGTGGAGGTCGGCGCGTGACCGGGGCGCGAGTCTTTGCCCTCCCGCCGGCTGTGGCTCGCCTGCGAGATCGGCGGGCGTAGTCTGGCCAGTCGGAACTGGACCCGTCTGCGTCTTGCGTAGTCTTCGGATGAAGCGCCCCAAAATCTTGTGATCCCCCAGCGATGGCGGATCCCCGCGGTATCGCGATCATCTCCATCCGGTTCCTGAGATGCAATGTTCGTCGGGTGGGACGCAGGGTCCCACTCCGGTCCGGCGGGTGAGAAGATCATTCCCCCAGAATCACTCTCCTGGCTTCTCCGGGGCAGGATCGGCGGGAGTGGGGCCCTCGACCGCCTTCTTCAAACGAGCGAGGTCGCTCGCGAACTGCTTCTCGAGCCCGGCGTTCACGAACCAGGAGAACAGCCCCCCGACGACCGGTGGGAGCTTGCCGCCATCCTTCCAGATGACCTGAGTCCCCTGGTCGGTCCGGATGAAGGAAATCGAGCCGGAACCATTGACCCTTTGCGACTCGATGGCGCTCTCGTACTGGATACCGTGGGCGGGGTCGCTCTCGAGTATGTGGAGTCGACCGGTCCCCACCGCTCCCCCTTCCCAAGCGACGACCGCGTCCTTCCCCTGTTGCGCTCCGGAGTAGGTGATCGTCGTGTCGGGGGTCCCTTCCGCATGCGACTGGACCCATTCCCCCCAACGGTGGAAGTTCTCCACGAGGGGATGGATCGCCTCAGGAGGTGCATCGATCAAGACCGACCGTTCCACCGACCACTCGCCGGGAAGGACCAGTCCCAGGATGACGAGGGCGGCGAGGGGCGTCAGGCAGCCGATCGCCACGCAGCCGAGGATCTTCTTCATCGGGTCCCTTCCGGCGGGGGGACGATCGGGGCGAAGAGCATATAGTAGCCGGGGGGCTGTGCGGTTCGAGAGGAAATGGCGGGGGGAGGTCTGCCGACGCCCGGGCGCGGAGTATCCTGTTGCGCCCGTACCGGGGGGTGGGAACACACGGCAGGAGAGGAGAGTTCGGTGAAAAAACTCCTGATCATTTTCGGAGGATTCGTCGTCCTCCTCTTCGGCGTCTACTTCGGAGTCGGCGCGGCGCTGTCGGGGGACTACGAGGTCATCCGCTCGAAGACGATCGAGGCATTGCCCGAGAAGATCTACGAGCTCGTCGGTCACCTCGATCGCTGGCCGGAGTGGACGACGTGGAACACCGAGAAGAACCCCGGACTGGTGATCTCCTACCCCGGCAAGTGCGAAGGGGTCGGTGCGGTGGAGGAGTGGTCGATGAAGGGGGGCGAGGGGAAGTTCGAGATCACCTCGGCGGAGACCACGCGCGGCATCAGCTACGACCTCTCCTTCGACGAGGGGGCGATGGTTAGCGAGGGGATCATCTCGTTCGAAGCGAAGGGGGCCACCACCCTGATCGTCTGGCGACTGAGAGGATCTCTCGAGGGGACGGCGTCGCGCTGGTTCGGCCTCTTTCTCGTTCCGATGCTGGAAGATGATCTGGAAGAGTGCCTCGAAGGGCTGGAGCGAGAACTGGCGTCGAGCTCGAAGTAGGAACCCAAGTTTTCCACAACCTACTTCCTCCAAGTGGCTTACAACACGAGCCGCGGCCGGAGCGCAGCACCGGCCCCCCCCCGTTCGCGCCGCGAACGAGCCCCGGCTTGG
>JAQBGV010000077.1:0-15519 GCA_032128395.1 Planctomycetota bacterium
GTTCCGCCTCGTACTCCTGGACGAGCTTCGCGACTTGCTCCGGCGTCGGGTCAGCGACGGTTGTCGGCGGGTCGGCGCCGGAGACTCGAGTCGAGGCTTTCAGACCCGGGCGAATCGTCTTCCCTGACTCGGTGAAGAGGATTCTAGTCCCGCACAGACTATCGAGGAGCGATTCGACCTTGACCTTCGCGATGTACTGGTCGGCGTCGTAGAGCGTGAACTCGTATCCCACCCGGACCTGGTCCTGACGCCCGACACTCAACACGACGATGTCGCCTCGGACCCCCGACACAATACCATTGATTTTCGGCACAATTTCGATCAGCATGTTATTGATGTCGATGCCAGCATTCGGCAACGCCGCGAGTTGCAGAGTCACGTCGTCTTGTCGACTCGCCTCCTCGAGTTGGACCCGAACTCGGCCGAGCTCTTCTTCCCGTTGTTGCAGATCGAGTCGCGCTCGCTGAGCGAGCTGGACCTGCTCCCGCCGCGCTTCGGAATCGAGGCCCGCGACCCTTGCGATCTCCGCATCACTGCGGACGCGTGTCTGCTGATTTTCACGCGCGAGGGCTTCTTGTCTGACTTCTAGGGCTTCGCGATTCTTGGCGAGCTGCCGTGCAACATCGAGACTGCGGTTCTCCGTGTCCATTTGAGTACTCGTCGCATCGCCTGCGTCACTAGCGGTGCCGAAGGACCAGTCGGTGAGAAACTGCGGGGCAGTCGAAGCTGCCGATACATTTTCATACACAGAGACCGTTTCCCCGAGCGAGATGCTCGACCCATCGAAAGCCTCGCCACCCGCGCTGAAGACGCCTGGGCCTTGCGGGTTCCACAGGGTGATGCGGTCGCTTCCTGCCGCTGGGTCCGACGCGGCCGCAGCAGGAGGGCCCTGAGGGGAGACGAGATCGAATGGAGTGATCTCGGAACCGGGGGCGGAATCGGATGAGATGACAGCGACACGGTGCTGCCGCTCGTCCTCGTCCCGTGCGGCCTCCCGCGGCAACCACCACATCCCGAGCGCAAAGAGCAAGAACGCCGCCGCGACCCCAGAGTAGGCGACCCACCCCGGTTGACGCGAGTCTCGCAGAGGAGGCTCCATCGTTGCGATCGCACCGTGGGCGCCCTCGTTCGCCGCCGCGGCGAGGATCGTCGCACGTTTCGCTTCCGACAAACTGGGCACCGGTCTCGCCATCGAGCGCAGGAGCTCCATCGCCCCTCGCCGCTCCTCGAGAACTCGATTCGCTTCGGGGTGGTCGGCGAGGAACGACTCGAGTTCCGCGCGTTCCTTTGCATCCACCTCACCGAGCAGCAGGCGCGTCAACGCTTCGTCTCGCTCGGGGTCGGTACACTCGAAGTCTGGTTCGTGAGTCAGTTCGTTCATTTGTGGTTTCCGTTTCGCTCGCGGCTTCGCCCGCGTTACAGCACCCCAGCGGCGCGCAGGCCGCCGGAGATGCGCAGCAGTCCCTGGTGCACTCGGTTCGCCACCGTGCCGAGGCTCACCCCGGTGATTTCGGCGATCTGACGGTAGCTCTTCCCATCGACGACGCTCAACTGGAGCGCCTCGCGAGTCTCACCGTCGAGCCCGTCGAGCAGGCGGGAGACCGCATCGCAGTTCTCCTCCCTCTCGAGGGGGTCGACTTCGACGTTCGCCGCTTCGAGGGTAGCGACCGCCGCCTCCCGTTTGCGCATGCGCATCTCCCTCCGCTGCGAGTCCCGAGCTCGGTTCCGCACCACCCGATAGAGCCACGCGACGGGATCGTCGATCACGGTCCCCCGCCGTCCCTCGATCACCCACGCAAGGAATGACTCCTGCACCGCCTCCTCCGCGAGGGCGCGATCCCCCGCGGTGCGAAGCGCGTAGCGCAGGAGTTCCCCCTCGTGGCGCTCGATGAGCACCTCGATGCTGGGTCTCTCGGGGGATTCGGGCGGCCGCGATCGATCGCGCGTCACGGAGTCTCCTGGTTGTGCTTCCACCGGGATGTCGCCACGGAGGCGCTGTTGTTCACCGCTCGGACACGTCGAGGATCCGGGCGGGGCTCCGCCTGTGCAAGCGTCGACCAGAATTGGGCTTGGGGGATGAGAGGCGCAACTCCGGGTCATGGCGCCCTCCCCTGCCCAGAGGCGTCGGGAACCGCGCCTCACTGGGCCCCGTACCCCCTATGCGCGCTATTCCGGAGGGGCGAGCAGCGGAGCCCTTTGGGAGATTCCGAGGTCTCGTGGAACGGATCGCGATCTCGAACGACATCTGCGTGAGGGAGGCAAACAATGCCGACGAGCAACCGTGTGATTCGCGAAACTGTGATCCGTGAAGAAGAGCGTCTCCTTGGGCCGCTGATCTGTTTCATACTCGGAGCGGCTCTCGCCATCGCTGGGATTCGGGGAGGTCCGACGGCGGCGAGCGAACTCGAGACCGCAACCGCACCCACGGGTGCCGAGGAGGTCGAGACGATTCGACTCCCGGTCTCGGATGAACTCGTGATCGATCCAGAGAGACGGCGAGGACTCGCGGTGTTCCCCATCCAAGACTACTGGGGGCTGGAGATCGGCCTGGAGTGCGTTTCGCCGCAGATCATCGAGGTCGAGCGAGTCCGCAGGGTGGACGCGCCTGCCGGGTAGCGCCCGGGGGTCGGCTCAGGGCGCCTTCCTCGGAGGTTCTGCTGCTTCTTCGGCTTCGCTGGGGGCTCGCGCTATCCGCGAGTTCCGACGCTCCCGAAATCCCAAGCTGATCTCAGCGGCCCGGGCGGAATCCGCATCGACCGACATCGCCGCCGCGCAGAGCAACTCCATGAAGCAGATGGTCCCCAGCGTGAAGGAAGAGGCGGACCCGAAGCCGAGGATCAGCATTCGAGCCGCGATCTCACCGAAGGCGACGACCATCGCGGGGAGGGTCCCGAGGGAGTAGCGGTAAATCGTTCCAGCAACCGCGCCCACCCCGACTCCCAAGATCAGGGCGTCGCTCGTGTGGGAGAACACCCCCCACCGCGAGATCGCCGCGAAGAAGACCCCCCAAGTGGTCGCGCGCAACCAGATCGAAACTCGCAGCTGCTCCC
The DNA here is from genome assembly GCA_032128395.1 of Planctomycetota bacterium. Lineage (GTDB taxonomy): Bacteria > Planctomycetota > UBA8108 > UBA1146 > UBA1146 > JAQBGV01. The sequence goes on from JAQBGV010000077.1 coordinate 3,051, forward strand.
GGATGTGTCTCCGCTCCGCCGCCCGACTGGCTCGGGAACGCTTGCCTTCGAGCCAGGCATCGACCGGCATGGGGGGTCTCTCATCGGGCGAGTAGCTCGCGGGCGTGGGGTTCTCCGGAGTGAGGGTGCCGAGGATCCGCTCCTCGAGGCGAGCGCGATCGCGGCTGTTCCCCATCCCTCCGAGCGCGCTACAGACGAGGCCAAGCTCCGGGCCGGACATCCGCGCGAGGATACCCTTCGCGGTGAAGGAGAAGTTTCTCGACTCGAGAAGCGCCTCGATCAGAGGAGAGGCTCCCCCACTCTTCGGAGTCGAGATCCCCGCCTCACGGCACCACTCCACGAGGCGATCGTACGGGGTCAGTTCGAGGAGACGGCGACAGGGATCATCGGTGCGAGTCGCCATGCCCATAGATCGGCCGGAGCGCGAGGATACCTGAGGAACCCGCGGTAACCACATTCAAGAAACCGTGTTAGAGATACGAAGCAGCCTCCTAGAAGCCGGATCGCAGTTCGAGGTCAGGTCGACATTCCCCCGATGCCGAGCGATCACCCCGCGGAATCGACCCCCGCCGATCGGGCGCGCCGCCGGTAGACCGCCCAGTAGACCCCTGCGACGAGTCCGGTTCCCCTCTCCGCCATCTCGGGGGGCAGGAGTGCGTCGAGAGTTTCCGTCATGTTTCCTCACGGCGACACGATGCCGAGCCCCGGTCGAGATGGGGACAGGACGACAGGAGATCAACCACGCAGCATCTGCAACTCCGCCTGGAGGATACGGATCCGAGCTTCGTACTCCTCGAACTTCGGAGCGAGCTCTGCTTCGGAGTACCGAGGGAGAATGTGCTGGGGACAGTTGGTGTCCCAGGCGCTCACGTGGAACACGATCGCGCGCTCGACCCGCCCTCGATAGCCCTCTTCCTTCAGGCGATCTTCCAGATCGGAGTCCCCCTCGACGTACTCCGCCGTGCCCCAAATTTTGACGCGACGGCGATGGGGGTAGTCCATGAGGAACAGGTACGCCTTTGGATTCTCCTCCAGGTTCCCGACGGATATGTACTGGAAGTTCCCAGAGAAGTCGGCGAGGGCCAGTGTCTTTCCATCGAGCACTTTCAGGAATCCCCTCGGCCCACCGCGGTGCTGGATGTACGGCTGACCATCCGCACTCGCGGTGCCCAAATAGAGCGAGTCTCTCTCGGCGATGAACTCCCGCAACTCCGGCGTGACCTCGTCACTCCAACCGCCTCGTCGCTCCATCTGCTCGTAGCGACCACGGGAGCCTCGTCGCTCTTGTGCAGCTTTGACGCTCGGAGTAAATGCGATGTCGCTCGTCGACGGCTGGTTCATGTCGGTCTCCTTTCGATCGAGCCCGCTGCGGAGCATCCTCTGGGCTACTGTGCTGCTCGTCCAACATGCCGACTGAGAAAATCGTTCATCTCGCGTGCGATCGCGTTTCCATCCTCTTCCAGCGCGAAGTGGCCGGTTTCGAGGAGGTGAAACTCCACGTTCTTCAGATCCCGACGATAGGGATGGGCCCCCTCTGCGGGGAAAATGTGGTCGTTCTTGCCCCAGACGATCAACGTCGGCGGTTGATGATCTCGAAGGTACTTCTGCCAGCTCGGGTATCTCCCCAAGTTGCTTCCGTAGTCGAAGAAGAGCGCGAGTTGGATCTCCTGATTTCCGGGCCGATCGAGCAGTCGTTGGTCGATGTTCCAGTTGTCCGGGCTGATCCGTTCCTCATCGCGCACTCCGTGCGTGTACTGCCAACGCGTTGCGTCGATCGTCAGCAAATTGCGCAGCGCCTTCGCGTTCTCCTCGGACTTCTCGTCCCAGTACGCCCTGAGAGGATCCCAAAATTCTCGCAGTCCCTCGGCGTAGGCGTTTCCGTTCTGAACGATCAGAGACGCCACTCGCTCGGGATGGCGAACGGCGAGTCGGAAACCCACTGGGGCCCCGTAGTCCATCAAGTAGAGGCTGTACCGTTCGATTCCGAGCTTTTCGGTGAGCTTCTCGACCACGCTCGCGAGGTTGTCGAAGGTATAGTCGAACTCGGCCGTCGACGGCATCGAGCTGTTCCCGTAGCCCGGATAGTCGGGCGCCACGACGTGGTAGCGATCGGCGAGTTGGGGGATCAGATTCCGAAACATGTGCGACGAAGTCGGGAAGCCGTGGAGGAGGAGCACCGTGGGTGCGTCCTTCGCCCCCGCCTCTCGGTAGAAAACGTCGAGTCCCTCGATCTTCGTGGTCCGATGATAGACCACCGGCACTTGTTCCTTCTTCCATAGTGCGGGGGTCTCCGCCGAGCTTGCGGGGCGCAGAGCGAGTACTGCTCCGAAAACCACGAGGAGGGCAGCAGCGAGCACTGCTGTGCGGCTCCATCGATCTTGCAGTCGCGTGAACATCTGTGTTCTCCTTGTCTGTGACTATGGACGGCTCAGGAACGCTTCGAGTTCTTCGTACGGCACGGCTCCGGTGAGACGATCGGCCAACGTCCCGTTCCGAAAGAGCAAGAGTGTCGGGATCGACTTCGCGTCGAACCGTTCCACCAATTCCGAGTGGTCGTCGACGTCGATCTTGGCCACCTTCAGGCGCTCTCCTTGCGCCAGAGCCAAGGCATCGACGGTCGGGGCCAACGCGCGACAGGGCGCACACCAACCGGCCCAGAAGACCACCAACAGCGGAACTTCGCTCTCGAGTAATTCGCGATCGAATTCTGCCGAGGTCATCGGATCTCTCCCTTCCGGGACGCTACTGCTGGGTCAGAGCGGCGACGGCCTCTTCCGTGGTCACGACGCCGTTCGCCATGAATCGGAAGTTCGTCAGGGCGGCGGCGTAGCCGTCCCCGAGCTCGGGAGTCTTCGCGGCTGCGGTGCCGTCGGACACGACGTAGACTTCGAAGCCTTGCTCCAGGAGTTCGCGCAGGTGGGACTCGGTGCAGAGGTTTGCCGACATGCCGGCCAGATACACCCGGTCGATTCCACGCTTCCGCAGCTGGAGAACCAGGTCGTTCGTGTCCGGTCCGTAGACCTTGTGGGGGCTCGTGACGACGGTTTCACCGTCTGCGATGTACTTCTTGTAACGCTCGAGCCAGTCGGCTCCCGAACCCTCGAAGCCGTCGACGGAGAGTGCATCCTTGCGATCGAACATTCCGATCTGGTGCATCAACTTCTCGAGCGTGCCTTCGAAGTGCCAGAGCTTGTCGTGCGGATAGTAGTAGTGCGGCGAGACGAACACCGGGACGCCGGTCGCCTTGGCCGTGCGGAACAGCGTGTCGATGTTCTCGACGGTGTTGTTCTCGGTGACGCTCCCCCCGACCACTCCCCAGGCGACCCCATCGGAACTGAGGAAGTCGTTCTGGGGGTCGGTCACGACGAGTGCGGTCGCTCCGGCCGGCGCCGGATTCGTCGTGCGGGGAGCGTTTGCGAATGGGGAGTCCTTGGGGGGGGTTGCGAACGCGACGAGGGAGACACCAGCGACGATCAACAGGGCGACGGCCGTGGTCTTCGGGAGCGTCATCGCTCCTCCTTTCGGGTGGGCGGCGTACCAAGCACCGCTCCCTGCTTGAGGCAGGTGGCGTTCCACTTCTCGGAGACTCTCTTTAACTGCTTCCCGCAACATGTCTTATGGGGCTGCAGGTCGGCCTCTGACGGTAGCGAACTTTCGTGACTCACGAGATCTCGCATCGTAGCTCGCGACATTTCGCTATCCTCGGTGTCGATGAATCCCCTCGCGCTGCAATCGATCGCTCTCGAAGTCGCGGCCGCTCGATCGGTGCCCGTGGTGCTGCGGGGCATCGTCGAGGGACTGGTGCGCGATCCTGGCGTCGCCCTCGCTCGGATCTGGCTCCGGAGGCCGGGGGACCAGTGCGAGGTTTGCGCTTTTCGTGACGCCTGTCCGCGTCACGTCGAGTGCCTGCACCTCGTCGCGAGTGCGGGCGAGTCCATCCTGGACTCGAAAGAGGGGTGGGATCGACTCGATGGCCGCTTCCGTCGCTTCCCCCTCGGCACTCGCAAGGTCGGAAAGATCGGGGAGACCGGAGAAGCCCTTCTCCTCCCGATCGAGGCGAGTGGAAGTCCGTGGCTCGCCGACCCCGAGTGGGCCAGGCTCGAGAGGCTCCACTGCTTCGCGGGACAACCTCTGGTCTTTCGCGAAGAGGTTCTCGGCGTGGTCGCGTTCTTCTCACGCGTCGAGATCACCGCTGAGTCCTTCGGCTGGTTGCGCACTTTCGCGGATCAAGCGGCGGTCGCGATCGCGAACGCCCGCGCGTTCGAGGAGGTCGATCGGCTCCGCGAGCAACTCGAGCTCGAGCGGGACTACCTGCGCGAGGAGTTCAAGGTCGCGACGTCGTTCTCCGGGATGATCGGCGAAAGCCCGGCACTCTTGCAGATCGGCCACCAGATCGGGCTCGTCGCGCCGACCGAGGCCAGCGTTCTGATCCTCGGTGAGTCCGGCACCGGGAAGGAGCTCATCGCGTCGGCGATCCACGAGCGCAGCGATCGCGCCGAGAAGCCGATGGTCCGCGTGAACTGCGCCTCGATCCCGCGAGAGCTGTTCGAGAGCGAGTTCTTCGGCCATGCGCGCGGGGCGTTCACCGGGGCGGTCGGAGAGCGCGCAGGGAGATTCCAGATCGCCGACGGTGGCACTCTCTTTCTCGATGAAGTGGGAGAGATCCCCCTCGAACTGCAGGGAAAGCTGCTGCGAGTCCTCCAGGAGGGACAATTCTCACGCGTCGGCGAAGACAGCGTTCGAACTACGCACGTCCGACTGATCACTGCGACGAACCGAAATCTCAAGGGCGAAGTCGCGGCGGGCCGTTTCCGCGAGGACCTGTACTATCGGCTGAGCGTGTTCCCGATCGAGGTCCCTCCCCTCCGGGATCGGCGTGAGGACATCCCCCTCCTCGCATCGCACTTCCTGCGTCACGCCTCGTCCCTTCGCAACAGTGAAGGACTCCTCCTCCGGCGGCGAGATGTCGATGCCCTGCTCGCCTACGACTGGCCGGGGAACGTGCGCGAATTGCAAAACGTGATCGAACGAGCGGTGATCCTCTCGAGCGCCGGTCGGCTCCACATCGATCTCGCACAGAGTCGCACGCTTGCGACCAATGGCCGACGGGGGAGCGAGAAGAAGGGAGAGCGGGTGCTGACCGACCTCGAGATGCGAGAAAGCGATCGCGAGAATCTGCTCCGCGCGATGGAATCTGCGGGAGGAAAGATCTCTGGGCCGGGTGGTGCGGCGGAGCTCTTGGGGATTCGCCCGACGACATTGAACTCACGACTCAAGAAATTCGGGATCCAGATCCACCGCGGCCACTCAGGCTAGGTCGCGTCTTGGACCGACTCAGATCGGCCGGATCTTCGGGTAGTCCGGGTGCCACATCCTCAGACGGACGCGCGCTTCGATCTCCCCGTCGGGGATCGCGGACCCGACCCCCTGCTCTCTCGCCTCTCGCACCACCGCCGCCGCCACCCGGGCCGAGACGGCGCGCAATTCGGAGAGCGGCGGGAGCAGCTTCCCGACGGACAGATCCGCTTCCGAGACCATGTCCGCGATCGTGTGGGCCGCGGCGGTGAAGAAGGACTCCGGAATTCGGGTCGCGGTGGCGACCAGCGCTCCGAGCCCCACCCCCGGGAAGACGTACACGTTGTTCCCCTGGCTCGTGTGAATCGTTCGTCCTCGGTGCACCACCGGCGCGAACGGACTCCCCGTCGCGATGAGCGCGCGTCCATCGGTCCATCGGATGAGGTCTTCGGGGGTCGCCTCGGAGTGATCGGTGGGGTTCGAGAAGGGGAAAATCGCCGGGCGCGCGACGTGCTCGGCCATCGCTCGCACGATCGGCTCGGTGAACTGGCCGGCGTGCCCGGTCGTCCCGATGAGTGCTGTCGGCCGCAGCGCGGCGATCACTTCCTCGAGCGTCGCGCCGCGGTCGGTCGGCAACCCCACACTCGCGGCGAGCCGGCTCGGCCAGGCGAACTCGAGCTTGAACGGGTCGTCGCGGTGGTGCTCGTCGATCAGGAATCCGCGACTGTCGAGAATCGCGATCGAGGTCTCGAGGGCCTCTCCCTCGACGCCACCCGCCGCCAGCGCGTTCCGAAGTAGGCGGCCGATGCCGATCCCCGCCGCTCCCGCCCCTGCGATGACGATCCGCTGCTCTGTGATCGCGGTTCCCGAGACCCGTCCCGCCGCGAGCAGCGCAGCGAGGGCGATCCCCGCAGTCCCCTGGATGTCGTCATTGAAGCTCGCGAGTCGGTCCCGATAGCGGTCGAGGAGCCGCAGCGCGTTCTGCTGCTTGAAGTCCTCCCACTGCAGGAGCGCGTCGGGGAGGATGTCCTTCACCGCCTCGACGAATTCCTCGATGAAGTCGTCGTAGTCGACGCCGCGCAATCGCGCGTGTCTCCAGCCGAGATAGAGGTTGTCGGCGAGAAGCTCTTCGTTGTCGGTCCCGACGTCGAGGCAGATCGGCAACGTCTCACTCGGGTGAATCCCCGCGCAGACGGTGTACAGAGTCAGCTTCCCGATCGGGATCCCCATCCCCCCCGCGCCCTGGTCGCCGAGACCGAGGATCCGCTCGCCGTCGGTGACGACGATCAGCCGCACCCCGTCGTACGGCGCGTGGATCAGCACCTCCTTGATCCGCCCGGCGTGTTCGGGGGTGATCCACATCCCCCGAGCACGACGGAAGATCCGGCTGTAGCGCATGCACGCGAGCCCGACGGTCGGCGTGTATACGATCGGCATGAAACGCTCGAGGTTCTCGAGGATCAGACGGTGAAAGAGCACCTCGTTGCGGTCATGCAGCGCGGAGAGGCCGATGTACTGCTCGAGCGGCTCTTCCTTGCGAAGTATCGACTCCCGCATCCGTTCGAGCTGCTGCTCGATCGTGTTCACCTGGGGGGGGAGGAGTCCGGTGATTCCGAGCGCATCCCGATCCTCCCGCGTGAATGCGATCCCGCGATTGTAGAGCGGACGGCGCAGCACGGCGTGACCCCGATAGGGCACTTCGAGCTCGTCGGTACCATCCGTTCCTCGAAGCCTGCGAAAGGGTTCCATCGAGCTCTCCCGTCTCCACGAGCGATCCTACCCGGCCGAGATCGGAGCATCATGGGGATGGGAGAGAAGTCAGAAAATCGCGGTGCGAGACGCGGAGCGATCCGGTCGACGCCGAGCAGCTCGCGATCCTCCGCACCCGCAACACCGTTGTCGAGTGCCGGGCCAAGCTGATCCATCATGCACGCTGCACGGTCCAGTCGTTCGGAGCTCGACTCCCCTCCTGCAGCCGCAGACTGACGTCCTGCGTCAGATCGCGGGGGTGGGGCCACTACTCTCTCTCGCATTCATCCTGGTACTGGAGGATCCCCGTCGGTTGGCCCTCGCCCCGTCGAGGGTCGGCCTCGGCCCCGCAACGCAGCAGACGGTGCCTCATCGAGATGGGTGATGGGATGATGGGACTGGCTCGCCGAAGGTGATGCCTGTCCCGGACGTTCGCTCGCTGATCCACCTCTATTCAACAATGCAGTCGTGCGGGACCATTCGGAGTACCGGCGAGCGTCCGGGACAGCAGACGGTGCCTCATCGAGATGGGTGATGGGATGATGGGGCTGGCTCGCCGAAGGTGATGGCTGTCCCGGACGTTCGGAGTACCGGCGAGCGTCCGGGACAGGCATCACCTGCGGCGAGCCAGTCCCATCACCCGATTACCCGACTTCGATGGCTTCGAGGAGGTACCGGACGCAAGAATGAGATGAGAAGACCGCCCTCTTCTTGGCGTTGTCTCCTCCTCGACCGGCGATCCGCTCCCCCCAGCACAGGCGACCCCCTCGGGTCGTTGAGGATCGAAGAGACCCTCGCAACGCCGCAGACGGTGCCTCAACGGAGCCCGGGTACGCGCGGAGAAGCCTCATCGGAGCCCGGGCCTACCCAACATCGAGGTGGTTGAGGAAGATGAGGACCCGTCTCCACAGTACCAGCGCGAGCGGCTCCGGATTTGCGCCGAATCGAACCATGCCGGTCATGCCGTGGCGGACTCGTTCGCCATCGGGGTCAGGGTCGACGGCGATCGTCACCCGGAAGAACTTCTGCCCGGCGCGACCACTGATCGGGTCGATTCCGATCTCCCCACCCGCCGTTCGCGTGAGCGACTTCTCCGCGACTTCGTCGGTCGCGACCGGCTCGACCTGATAGACCCTGCCCGCAAGGCGGGTGGTCGGGTTTCCCTTTGGGCGGAACTGAGCTCGCTCCCCCAGCTTCGGGGACGCAGCGGCCATCTCTTCGGCGGAGAGGTAGACGACGACGGTCCAGCGACCGGCGGCGATCGTCGCCACCTCTTCTCCGACCCGCAGATAGCGCCCGGTCTGTTCGGCGGAGACACACCGCGCCACCCACCCCGCGCCTTCGCTCCGGAGCGTCAGCGTCTCGAGACTTCGCTCCTTCTCTGTGAGCCGCTCGCGAAAGTAGCGGACGGTCTCGAGTTCTTGCGTGGCGAGGGGGCGATCGACGAGAGCGAGCGCGAAGGCGCGCGTCTCGGCCTGGGCGAGGCTGGTCCGGGCCTCGACCACTGCGCCGAGCGCGGACAGGTCGGAGAGTTCCGCGATTTGCTGACCCGGGCGGACAGCGATCCCAGGCTCGGCGAAGATCGCCTCGATGAAGCCAGGGCGTTCGGCGCGAATGACGAAGTCACCCTCGGTGCCCACCGATCCCGCCGCGTGGACATGGGAGGGGAGCGGCACTCCGAAGAGCGTGATCCCGATCACGAGCAGCAAGAGGACGCTCACCGCCACCGCGCGGAACCGCACCGTACTGGTCTCTTGGGAAAACCAGAGGTAGGTGAGCACGCGACGGAGCAGCTTCAGCACCTCGATGGTCACATACATCCCCGCCATCACCAATCCGACGAGAAAGAACTTGCTCGCGATGAGCATCGAGATCGTCACGATCACCACCATGCGATAGAGCGCGGAGAAGGCTCCGAAGCCGCACAGGATCAGCCGAGTCCGCAGGCAGTCCTCGGTCGTCGTGCCGGGGCGCGGACCTATCGCTATTCGCTTGCCCACTGCGACCATCGCCGCGGTCGCCCTCTGGCGCAGGTTGGGCAACTCGAGCAAGTCGCTGAGGACGTAGTACCCGTCGAAGCGCATCAGAGGGTTGATGTTGAAACCGACGGTCACCGCACTCGAGAGCATCACCACATTGAAGAGGAGCGAGTGCAGGAGGCCATCCTCGGTGGCGGCCCAACCGAACAGTGCGAACGAGGCGATCACGAGCTCGAAGTACATCCCCGCCAGTCCGACGAAGATTCGCTCAATTTTCCTCGAAAACCCCCACGCCGCCGAGGCGTCGACGTAGGCGCACGGTGTGAGCGCGATCAGATACACACCCATCTCGGGGACGTGACCGCCGAACGCTTTCGTCGCATACGCGTGTCCGAATTCGTGGATCACCTTCAGGACGACGATGGTCAGCCACAGCACCGGGATGTTCTGGGCGCCGAAGAGGTCTCCCACTTCATCGGTCAAGTCGTCCCACCGGCGCGAAGCGACGAAGCCCGCGGAGATGATGAGGACGCTCCACAGCGCGAGCGCTCCCCGCGAGAAGAGCGGACTCACCCAGCGGACGGTGCGCGAGAGCCAGTGGTCGGGGTTCACGAGCGGGAGCTGGAGGAAGAAGATCCCCATCCAGCGCTTCGCCCGCTTCTGGCGCTCCTTCGTGAGGTAGCTCTGGTAGAGACGCTTCCCGTCGGGGAGCGGAAGGCTCAGGAATCCGAGTCGGTGCAGAGTGATGACGAAGCGATAGTAGTCCTCCGCATCCCCTTCGTCGAGTTTCTCTTCGTCGACGAGTCGCTTGAAGATTTCATCGAGGGTGTGGTCGGAATGGATCGCGGTGAGGACCTCATAGTCCCCGGCGTCGAAGCGATGGCTCGCGAACGTGATCGGGTCTCGCACGACGTACGAGACCTTGCCACGGAAGAGATGCCGCGTGACCTCGAGCTCGGGACGCAACCCGACCTGCGAACCCCCGAGACGTTCCGCGATCTCCAGTCTCTCTGCCATTTCACCCAGCTCGCGCTAGAACCAGTAGTTCAGGTGGAACCAGTCGAAGACCTCGTGGAGCATCACCCACGAGGCGCGGCGCGGACCGATCTCGACCCGCGCCACTCCCTCCATGCCGGCACGCATCCACTTGGGATGGGCGCCGAGCTCGGCCCGAACCTTGAAGACGTTCCGTCCCGCGTCCGGAGTTGTCGAGGGAGCGATTTCCGCGAGCGTGAACTCCTGCGAATCCTCGGGGCGCGCGAACGAGGCGAACGCACCCGACAATCCGGGCCCCACTCCGTTGAGCCGAGACTCCGGGACATCGAGCACGAGCCGCCAACCGCCTTCAGAAGCGAGTTCGAGCAGTGACTCCCCTTTCGCGAACTGGTCGCCGACGCGTTCTCGAAGATCGCCGTCGGTGACGTCACCCGCGAAGGGCGCGCGGACCACCGTCGCCGCGATCCGGAGGTCGTTGATCTCGAGGAGCGCCTGCAGTTCCGCGATCTTCATCTGTGCGAGACGTGCGCCGACGCGATCGTCTTCGGCAAGCGATCGATGCAGATCGACTTCGCTTGCGCTCAGCTCGGCTCGAACGCGATTTCCCTCGAGCTGCAATTGCCGATCATCGAAAGAGCAGAGGATCTCCCCCGCCTCGACGCGATCTCCCGGTTCGAAGTTCAGGATGCGAAGCACGCCATCTTCCGGAGCACTGAAAATGCGACTCTCGGCGGGGAGCACTCGGGCGGGAACGGTGATCTCGTACTCGGTGGTACCGAAGATGAACCAGACGATCCCCCAGAGGAAAGCGAAGGCCGCGACCTTGCGACCGATCCGCCCCGGCCCGATGAGCTCTTCGAACTTCGTTCTCACATCATCGATCGCGTGGACCGGGAGCCTGCGGTGCGCACGGCGGAGCAGTTCGAGGGCGGGTGCGTACGGCTCGACGAGTTCGCGCAGCTTGTCGACTTCGTTGTCGTTGAACGGAACTTCGCGACCGCGACGCAAGCCGACTATGTAGCGCGCGTCGGGGCCGACCTTCAACGGGAAGCTGACCACCGCATCCCCGCCGGAAGCCTCGTGCCACTGGCGATGGAGTCGATGGTCTTCCTTCGCCCCGTCAGGGTTCCAGTCGTGGTTTGATTGGGATACGACCGGCTCGCCACGGTCGAGGCACTCTTCGAGCGCTTGCCGGATGAGGATCACCCCGGGGGCGTTGTGCTTCACTTCGTCTTGACCGGAGATCACCCGCATCCGCACCCGACGGCCACGCACCTCGCCGAGTGCGACCAAGTCGGCGCCACTCTTCGACTGGAGCTGGTTCGCCACCGCGTAGGCGAGTTCCATCGGCGACTCGAAGTTGCCCGCACGCTGGAGCGCGCGCTGCGTCGAAGTCTCTGCCCCCGTACTCCGCTCCTCTTCCGTCGTGGAGTCGAGGAAGCATGTGCACTCGCACGCGAAGTGCACGATCGTCTGCAACGATTCGAGATCTTGCTCGAGCTCGTCCCGGTTCGTGCGCTGGAGAGCCGCGACCGCTCCGAGGCGGGCTCCGTGCGAGTCGTAGATCGGAGTGGTGAGGATCGCGATGCGATCGCCGCCGTCGCGAGAACGGAACAGTCGGGCGTGGGCTCCGGTCTCGGCGAGCGCCTCGGTCAGGGTGTCTTCGACCGCCGGCTTCCAGAAAGTCGGGGGGACGGTGCCGTCGTTCCAGTCGCGCGTCCACACCTCGGTCGGAAGTTGCAGGTGAACTCCGACGAAGAACGCTCCGAGCTCTTCTCCAAGGATCGGGAGGAGATCGCGGAAGTACCGGACCGTCGAGTCGCACGACCGAGCAAGGGCCGCGATCCGCCGAGGGGCGGTCTTCCCCTCACCGGCGGCGCGGGGAGCCACCCCGGTTGACGCCTTCTCATCGGTCAGAGTTGCCGTCGCTCCCACGGTTCCCATCTCTCTTCGCTCAGTCGAGGAGGTCGTTCCCGGCGTTGCGTCGCCGGGCCGGATTCAGGTCGATCGGGTTGAAGAACTGAAAGCCTGTCTCGAAGACATCCTCCTTGACCAGGCGACAGCGCAAGCAGCGCGCGAGGACGAGAGGCGCCTCGAGCCAATCGATGTCGAATTCGAGCCGGTAGATGTCGCCTACCATCACCGGCACCGGAAAAAGCGCGCGGCACCCCCCCCCGGAGAGGTCACCGGTCAACCCTTGGATCTTGAGCTCGCGCACCTGACTGGAGTTTCCCGGTCGAAGGATGACCTTCGTCCGCACCGCCACTCGATCGTGCAATCGCTGCCGGGCGACCTGTTCGACGTTCTGCCCCTCGATCTCCTCGAGAAGCTCCAGGTCCTTGCCATCCGACCCGCGGCTTCGCTCTTCCGACATCCTCGTCTCCGCTCTGCTGATTTGGGGGCTGGCTCCCAGCCCCCCTCGCGTTCGCGGCGAAGCCGCGAACGCTCAC
>JAQBGV010000078.1:0-8718 GCA_032128395.1 Planctomycetota bacterium
GTGGGCACTGCTAACCTTTCCTGAAAATCGCTCACCGATTGGCGAAGCTCAGCAACTTCGCGCCGGAGATCTCGAATTTCCTCATCCATCGCGGCCGGTTTTTGGCTAATTTCTCGCTGATTTGAACTCGCCTCGCGAGTACGGCATGCGTGCGGGGGTTTCCCTCGGTGAACCGATTCGGTTTCAGGATCCACCGGCGGTTGCGGACCCCGTCTCTTGGATCGTCGGAGAGGGGCTCAGTTCGTGAAGATCGCGATCGCCGGACACCCGACCTACGGTGGGAGCGGAGTCGTCGCCGCGGAACTCGGCATGGCGCTCGCCGACCGAGGGCACGAGGTCCACTTCGTCTCGTACCAGGCCCCCTTCCGCATCGACCCCCTCCACCCGCGGGTGACTTTCCACGAGGTCGAGGTGACGAGCTACCCGCTCTTCCGGTACCCGCCGTACGCGCTCGCACTCTCTACGAAGCTGCTCGGTGTCGTACGCGAGCACGGGGTCAATCGAATTCACGCCCACTACGCGATCCCACACTCGATCGCTGCAGTCCTCGCGCAACAGATGTGTCGAGACTGTGGGGCGAAGGTCGTGACGACCCTGCATGGAACCGACATCACGCTGGTCGGGAGTGACCCGAGCTTCTACGAGATCACCAAGTTCGCGATCGAGCAGAGCGATGCGGTCACTGCGGTCAGCGCGTATCTCGCCGAGGCGAGCCGGGAGCTGTTCCGTCTGGTACGGCCGGTCCAGGTGATCCCAAATTTCATCGACCCGGTCGAGTACTCGCCGGATCGCCGACGGACCGACCTTCGTCGACGCTTCGCAAGGGACGACGAGGTTCTCCTCTGCCACATCTCGAACTTCCGGCCGGTGAAGAGAATCCCCGACGTGATCGATGTCTTCTCCAGGGTGGCGCGGACCCGCCCCGCTCGGCTGCTGATGATCGGGAGCGGCCCCGAGGCGACCTCTGCCCACGCCCAGGCCGCTGCGCTCGAAGTCGCAGACCGCATCACCTGGCTCGGTGCGATCGATGCCGTTGCAGAACCTCTCGCCTGCGCCGATCTATTCTTGCTACCGAGCGACGGCGAGTCGTTCGGGCTCGCCGTTCTCGAGGCGATGGCGTGCGGGGTCCCGGGGATCTCGACCCGGGCGGGGGGAGTTCCCGAGGTGATCGACGATGGGAGCACGGGGATCTTGCGCGACGTCGGAGACACGGAGGGGATGGCTCTCGCGGCGCTCGATCTCCTCGGGGATTCGGACCGACGGCGGAAGATGGCTGCCGCGGCGCGTGCTGCTGCCGTCGAGCGGTTCTCCCTCGACGCGATCGTCGAACAGTACGAATCGCTGTACGAGAGCTTAGGAGGTTAGGTGGCCGTGCAGAAGGTCACTCCGGCCAGGAGCGCGAGTGCGCTGGTGACCGAGACCCGAGCGCTCAGGGGTGCGGTGACTCTCCACTCCCATCAGCAAGGGTGATCGGCTCCGCTCCGATCAACTCCAGGCAGTGGGGGATCGCCAGGAGCACGGACTCGAGGCAGTCGCGGATCGCTTTCGGGCTTCCCGGGAGATTCACGACGAGAGTTCGGCCGCGGACCCCCGCTTCCGATCGTGAGAGGATCGCCGTCGGGACCCGATCGACCGAGACTGCGCGCATCCGCTCTCCGAATCCCGGGAGACGACGCTCGAGGATCGCCCGGGTCGCTTCCGGAGTGATGTCTCGTGCCGCCGGTCCGGTCCCGCCCGTGGTGATCACCAGCGAGCAGCACTCTTCATCGGACAACTCGGTGAGGACCCGCTCGATCGCCACGGACTCATCGGGGACGGTCCGCACCAGTGCTCTCCAGCCGGGCGAGAGGTGATCTTCGAGCACCTCTCGGACCGCGGGGCCGCCGAGATCCTCGTATTCTCCCCGGAACGCACGGTCGGAGACGGTCACGATCCCGATCTTGGCGCCGCCAGATCCCATCTTCCACCCCCTTCCCTGAAGCGATCGTACCCCGAAGTCTCGAAGGGGCAAATCGTTGGGGAGCGGCGAGGGGAGCAGACGGGGGAGGAGTACGTGGAGCGAAGGATCAGCGACGCGTTCCCGTCATCTCCTCGGTCGCGTCGTCCAAGCGGGAGGGAGAAGACGATGCTCAAGTTCATCGCACTCATCGCGGTTCTCGGGCTCTCACTCGGATCGATGGGGGTCGCTCTTTCTCAGCCGGCTGGGAGTGGACTGATGCGTCCACTCGACTTGCCCTCGGGCGGCCGGGGAGACGACGCGGACGAAGTGGATGTCCCCGAGACGATCAACTTCTACGGAGGCGAGTACGAGGGGGACGGGTTTTTCTGGTGCCTCGACAAGTCGGGCAGCATGGCGTGGGGTGACCAGATCGGACAGCTGAAGGCTGAGACGACGGAGGCTCTCCAGTCCTTGAGCAGTGAGTCCGAATTCAGTCTGGTCGCGTTCTCGACCGGCCACATCACGTTCAGCATGTTCCCCCGCGCCGCGAATGCCGCGGCCAAGGCGGAGGCGACTGCTTGGGTCACCTCTCTCGAAGCGGAAGGTTGGACTTGTCTCGGACCGGCGGGGGTCGAGATCGTCAACATCTCCAACCTGAGCGACAAGGCCAACAAGCAAGTCTTGGTACTCTCTGACGGTGAGCCGTACTGCGACGGAGTCGACACTTCCGCCGAGTGTCTCACCAACATCAGGGCCGCGAATTGGCAAAACACTCCGGTGAACACGATCTACATCTCGTCGGACGCGGCCGGCATCACGTTCATGCAACAGCTCGCCGCACTGAACAACGGCACGTTCTATCAGCCGCAGTGATCATCAGCCCAGTGGAGTGTCCGATCGGGGGATCCTTGTGCCTTAGGGGGATCATCGAGCAGGCGAATCGTTCGGTCGCCCTGCCGGGGTCGGTGGACCGTCCTCGGACGGCCAACTGCGGAGTCCGTTTCTTGCCTCAGAACGCTTAAGTTATGTTCTCGTAGCTACTTAGGAACAGTCTTCATCAGGCCCCATAGATCGGGGATACTGTGCGGTGCGTGGGGAATCCCTCATCGGACCGCGAAGACGTTGGATTCTTGGTAGATCCCCTCTGCGCTTCGCGCACAGATCGATCGGACTCTTCAAAGCGCCGGACCCCCGCCGGTCGATATCTCAGGTACGGTGCACCCCGGGCGATGGGGTGGGGATCCGAGGGGTGAGGATCCGAGAGCTTCTGAAAAAAACGTCGAGGGGTCCGAGAACGGACTGCGTCTAGTTCCCTATGGCGGCATGCGGAGTAGTGCAGTGCATGCGCGAACTGCCCTTTCGGCTCGGTGCGATTCCAGTGGGATGGGATCGACGCGCTCAGGATCGGAATTGCGGGGACGCCCCGACGGGGCGCCGACCCTCGGCGACTTCCGCTAGAGGGACGGGTTTCGCTAGAGGGACAGGTTTCGTTAGAGGGACAGGGAGGTGGCCGGGGTTCACTCGGCCACGAACGGGAGGAAAATGATGCTCAAGTGTTTCTCGCTCCTGCTCGTGATGGTTCTCGCGCTGGGGACGACCGGTTGGATTGTCGCCCAGTCGGACGGAACCGGCGTCAAGCGTCCGCTCGACCTCCCATCGGGGGGCAAAGGGGACGACGAGGATGAAGAGGATGCGCCCGAATCGATCTCCTTCTACGGCGGAGAATACGAGGGCGACGGCTTCTTCTGGTGCCTCGACAAGTCCTGCAGCATGGCATGGGGAGACCAGATCGGGCAGTTGAAGTCCGAGATGAGTACCTCGATCGCCTCTCTGAGTGAGAACGCCGAATTCAGCATGGTCGCCTTCTCCAACGGTTACATCGTGTGGAGCCCGTTCCCCAAGACGGCGAATCCGTCCAACCGCGCCGCCGGCACCGCCTGGGTCATGACCCTCCAGGCCAATGGAGGCACCGAACTCGCCGCGGCAGGAGTGGAGACGATCGGGATCTGTAACCTCTGCCAGAAGGAGAGCAAGCAGATCCTCGTTCTGTCGGACGGTGAGCCGAACGGCCCTGGCCCCACCGAGACCCTCGCCGCAATCACCGGCGCGAACTGGCAGCACACCCCGATCAACACGGTCTACATCTCCGCCGATTCGGGCGGGATCACGTTCATGCAGCAACTTGCAGCCGCCAACGGGGGCACCTTCTACCAGCCGCCCGGATAGGTCGCAGATCGCCATCTTGACGGCCGCGGGCCGGGCCTCTTCGGAGAGGTCCGGCCCGCCGTTCATCCATCGGTATTCGCTGCCCATCGGTCTCGCTGCAGATCCAGATCGTGGAGGGGTCACAGCGCTCCGGGCTCTCGCGGTGGTACTGGATTCGGGACCCAGCGCCACCAACTCCTCACGGCAACTTCCTATCATCCCCGGGTTTGACCTGGTTCCCGGCAAATCCGGATCGATGCGAGGGATCTCCACTCGGGCGGGCGTCATCATCGCGGAACCCGCATTTCTCGAGTACCGGTCTCAGCTCGTGTGCCCGCCGGATTCGGGAGCAGAGGGATCAGTCCCGTTCGGGAGGTTTCCAGTGTCCATGACCAGATCTGATTCACTCTTCATCGTGCTGGTGATCGTGCTGGGGCTCGCGCTCAGCGGGTCCGGATGGATCGTCGCCCAATCCGATGGGAACGGGGTGAAGAAGCCCCTCGACCTTCCCTCGGGGGGGAAGGGCGACGACGAGGATGAGGAAGACGCGCCCGAATCGATCTCGTTCTACGGTGGCGAGTATGAGGGCGACGGATTCTTCTGGTGTCTCGACAAGTCCTGCAGCATGGGTTGGGCGGATGACATCGGTCACCTCAAGACCGAGATGAGCGCCGCGATCAACTCGCTGAGTGAGAACGCCGAATTCAGCATCGTGGCATTCTCGAGCGGCTACATCATCTTCAGCCCGTTCCCGAAAACAGCCAACGCGGCCAACCGCGCGCTGGGCACCGCCTGGGTGATGGCGCTGACCACCGACGGGAACACCTGCCTCGCCCCCGCAGGGGTGGAAACGGTCGGAATCTCGAATCTCTGCCAGAAGGAGAGCAAGCAGATCATCGTGCTTTCCGATGGGCTGCCCAACTGCCCGGGCCCGGCCGAGACCACCGCAGCGATCACCGGAGCGAACTGGCAACACACCCCGGTCAACACGATCTACATCGCCTCCGATTCCGACGGGATCACGTTCATGCAATCACTAGCGGCTGCAAACAATGGGACGTTCTACCAGCCTCCTGGATAACCGAACCCCGACGCTTCTTCATCGGTGACTACCTACTCGACGGAAAACGGCGATCCGACAGATACCGGGCTGCCGCAGCGTTCCATGGATCCTCGAGTCGATCGAAGGCGATCGCGAGGGTGTGGTACCCCGCGCTGCGCGCCTCTTGCAGGTTCGGGTTCGCCTCGAGTTCCGGCATCACCTCGAGGATCAGCGTGACCGCGCGACGAAGGTCGACCTCCTCGCGATCGCCGTCACTCCACGGACGCGCCGTTCTCTCCTCGTGGGCGTCCGTGAGATAGGAGGCGCGCGAGAGATTCCTGTCCCAGCGAGGGGCGGAGACTCGACCCGCCACTTCCGCCGTCCAGCCGAGGACCCCCATGGCGATCACTACGATCGCGGTCGTGAGGAACCGACGACTCATCGTTCGGAACGCGGCCCGCTCGGCTGGGTCTCTCCAGCACGTGAGAATTGTCGCGATGCGTTCGGGGATCGGGGGGTGCCGCCAACCTCCAGGACGGTGGAGGGCTCCGGTCAATCCTCCGATCCGGCTGAGCGCGGAGACGATTCCGGTCGGAGAGCCGGTGCAGTCGGCGCTGTACAGATCCGCCTGTGACTCGAAGTGTCGAGAGAGCGCTCCATAGAACTTGTAGAAGAAGATCCCGATCAGGAGGAGCAGCACCAGATCGACGGACCCTCCGTCCGTGCTCGCCAGCCCGACCCTCTGGACGAATTCCGACGCACCGATCACCGCCCCGGTCAGTCCGATCACCAGTCCAGAGTACACCCAGAGATGGTGCAGGCGTCCGTGGGCCAGTTCGTGGGCGAATACCCCTTCGATCTCCACCTCCTCGAGGTGAGCGAGGATCCCGTCGGTGAGAAAAATCGAACGCTGTGCAGGGAGAACCCCGGTGACGCACGCATTGATCGTGGGGCGGGGCCCGGTCTCCCACTCGTAGATCTCCCGCAATGAGACCCCCACGGTTCTCGCCGTATTCTCGAGCCGGGTTCGGAGGGGTCCTGGGGGGAGGGGGCGGGCCGGGTGGAGGCGCTGGACCGCAAATGGCGAGACCACCACCGCGATCGTGATCATCCCAACGACCCCGAGGATCGACATCCCCGGGTCGTTGAAGAGGGCCTCACGGGTCCTTGGAAGGAGCCAGCTGACATCGGAGAGTGCGGTCAGGATCCAGTACGCGACGAACACCAGAGCGACGGGGCGGAGCTCGCGACGAACGCTTCGCCCGGGAGGCTCGGGTCTCTCGACCCGACGATTCGCGGCTACAACGAGTACGCGCAGGCAAAGGGCCCACCCGATGACGAGAGGAACGAGAAGGACCGCGCCGGCGAAACCGGGGAATTGGGGGGGGATGGTCGCCTCGGAGAGTCTCGGTCCGCCAGCAGCGAGCAGGGCGACGAATCCGATGAGAGGTCCTGACATCGACAGTTGTTCGGCTCGATGGCGTCGGTCGGCGGGCAGCCGCGTCATCGGGCCGCTGTCGGGGCGCAGCATCTGAGAAATGATCAGAGCGGGGATGGAGATCGTTCCGAGCGAGATCACCACGATCAGGCCGAGATGGGGTTCCGCGGGGTAGACCCCTTGGAAGACTTCGGCGAGAGCGAGGAGGATCATCGCGGAGAACGCTGCTGAAAAGCGCGACATCGGTGTCCTCCGGAGTTCGGCCGCCCGTGCGGCAAACCCGGAACGACGCGGACTCCGGGGGGGAGGATTCTACTCCCTCCGGAGTCCGGGACATCGCCGCCTGCGGAGCTACTTCCGCATCTGCGTGCGGATCAGGTACTTCATGACCTGGTCCTGGTCCTCCTTGGTGATGTCCTCGAAGCGAAGTCCCATCACGACACGGTCACGATTCTCCGGGATCTCCTCGATCCAGGCGACCTTGCAGAGGGACTTCACCGGCTTGTCGACCGACGGGAGCAACATGTTGACCCCGAGTCGGATCTTCCCCATCAGGATCGCAGGGATCCAGTTGAAGCTGGGGATCCGTCCGACGAGAAGACACCCTCCACCGGCGAGGTTCGAGGTCGTTCCCTCGAAGATTTCCTCGTGGTCGAGTTCGATCTCTTTCGAGAGGAACTTGTAACGGATCGGGATATCCGTGTTCGTGTGCACGAACTCCCGGCGCTGGGAGTGGTACTCGAATACGGTGGTCACGGACGCCTCCATCGATGCCTGGCCGCGGGATGCGGCTCAGCTCACGAGAAGCGTACGATGAGGTCGGGACCCTGCCAAATCTTGCCGGCCCCGGGCACGACGGGGCCCACGCTCCGATGAGGCACCTTCTGCAGCGCTGCGAGGCGCTGTCCGATCTTCGACGGGGCCGTTCCCCCGCCTGCGGTCGGCCGGCGCCCGGCGCGCCTTCCAGCGGCGCCTGTCCCATCTTCTGGTCGTCACACATCCGAGAATCGAATGGATGAAGCTGGGAAGAATGGCAGCTAGATCCGCCCGAGAATCGCGGCCCATAGTGCCGGAAAGCCCTCGTCGATCGACTCGAGGGTCGACCGATACTCGCTCTCATCCGCTCCGACAGGGTCCGGGATCCCCTGCCGGTCCTCCGGCGGGTCGTCGACTCCCGGCGCCGTGAAGAGCCAGACCCGGTCCGAGTCCCACTCCGGAAACCGCGTCCGCAGCCATCGCACGTGTTCCGAGGAGAGCGCGATGAACAAGTCGATGGACTCCGCCCGTTCGGCGTCCACCCCCCTCGATCGGAATCCGATCAAGTTCAGACCACGCTCGGCTGCGATGGCGAGGGTGAGTTCGTGCGCCGGGTGTCCCTCGATTCCGAGGGTACCGAGGGAACTCGACCGGATCTGAGCATCGAGTCCCTGCGCCGACGCCATCTCTCGCAGGACCGCTTCTGCATAGGGACTTCTGCAGATGTTCCCCGAGCACACGAAGCTGACGTGGAAGGGAGGCGCCGGCTCGTTCACGGCTCCTGCAAATCCGTACCGGCAGCACCGAGCCAGGCCGCGAGATGGGCCTTCTGCTCGGGAGTGATGTTCTTCAGGAGTTCGAGCTTCCACGATTCCTTCGGCTTCTCGCCGAAGGTCACTTCGATCCGGCGGAGCTCACCGCGACGGGCGACGAGCAGAGTCGCGACGTCTCCGGGACGGTACTGTTTCATTCGGTCGGCCCAGCCGGTTCCCATGACGCGGAATTCGTCGACCGCGATGATTTCGTCGTCGACGCTGAGGCCGATCTGGGAAGCGATCGTCTCGCGGCGAACTTGGGTCACGACCAGACGGCCACCGCGGTCCGAGGCGTCGAGTCCGATCCAGGCTGGGTTGGGTTTGGAATCAGACTCAGGCTCAGACTCAGACTCAGACTCAGACTCAGACTCAGACTCAGACTCAGACTCGGACTCGGACTCGGACTCAGATTCAGATTCAGATTCAGATTCAGAATCAGAATTGGATTCGGGTTCCTTCTTCAGCGGCTTGAATCTCAGCCCGAACCACTCCAGGCCCGGGGCGTAGGCCAGCTCAACTGTTG
>JAQBGV010000079.1:0-5140 GCA_032128395.1 Planctomycetota bacterium
GACGCTGTGCTGGTCTGTCTCGAGGTCGTGAGCCGGCCGGCGGCGGGGGGGTCACAACCCGTCGCCCCGAGGAGCCGTATGTGAACAGCACAAGTACGGTTCTGTGGGAGGCGCCCGGGGCAACCCGGGCGCCTACCCGACAGTTTGGCCTCGATCCGCGACAGGCGGGGTGCCATCGCCGCTCGCCACACGCGCTCGCCACACGCGCTCGATGTGCTCGCCACTCCTGGTGGGTTCCGATAGGATTTGGGACCGGGAGGTCGCATTGGGACCAGAGATCCAGCAATTGCTCGAGCTTCAGCGGGTGGATCGGCGGCTCGAGCTGCTGCGACGCGAGCTCGAGATTCGGCCGAAAATGCACTCCGTGAAGCAGGAGCGTCTCGAAGCCCTCCAGGGCAAGACCAGTGTAATCCACGAGATGCAGCTGGAGATCCAGAGGCGGATCGATCGACAGGACCTCGAGGGGAACTCGATCGACGAAAAGCTCGCCGCCAGCCGGGCGAAGCTCTCGAACGCCTCGACGAACACTGAATACCAAGGATTCCTCATCCAGATCTCCCGCCTCGAGACGGTACGTGGCGAAGTCGACGATCTGCTTCTCGAGCTCTGGGAGGAAATGGAGCAGGCGAAGGGTCTCGAGCGAGAGTGCGTGAAGGCCATCGCGGAACAGGATGCCATGGTCGCCGGGGAGAGGATCGAGCTCGAGAAGGAGCTCGCCTCGATTCGCGAGGAGGCACACGTCCTCCTCGCTGCCCGGGAAGTCGCCCGTGAGCGGGTCGTTCCCGATCTGATCGACGAGTACGATGCCCTCTACTCGCGCTATCGAGATCGCAGCGTCGTCCCGGTCGAGGGCGGCATCTGCGGTGGCTGCAACATGAGTCTCTCCCCGCAGATCATGGCAAATCTCAAAGGGAACAAGCCCGTCCACTGCAACAATTGCCGACGGCTGCTCTACCCGGGATAGATACCCTCAGGCCGGAGTACCGCAAGGAGCGGCGATGGCGACCCGCCTGTCGCGGAGCGAGGTCGAACTCGATCCTCCACGGGGCGCAAGACCCCACCTCCGGTCGAGCCCGACT
The DNA here is from genome assembly GCA_032128395.1 of Planctomycetota bacterium. Lineage (GTDB taxonomy): Bacteria > Planctomycetota > UBA8108 > UBA1146 > UBA1146 > JAQBGV01. The sequence continues at coordinate 1,080 of JAQBGV010000079.1, forward strand.
TCGCTCCGCGACATCCTTCCCGCTCCTGGTTCGCTCGCGGGTAACAAGTTTTCCCTCCTGGCGGCGATTCTCTTGCTGACGTGTGCCGGTTGCGCCTCGCCCGTCTGGGACGGGACCGTCGATCGGTGGGGGACTCTGCGGGAAGTGCTGAGGGAGGGGGACACCTCCGGCAAGGTCCCCGTGTGCGCCGTGCTCTCGCCGGGGGCCCACGGTATCGGTGCGCTCGAGGGGCTCGAGGGGGAGATTCTCATCACGAAGGGCGAGGCGTGGATCGGAACCGGCAACGAGACCCCCGGGACGATCACCACACGCCGGGCCCTCCTCGGTGACGAGGCCGCGTTCCTCGCGGTGGCCGAAGTCGTCGAATGGAGTTCCGTGACCGTAGGCCGACCGCTTGCCGAGGAGTCGCTCGGGGCTCTGATCCGACTCCGTCTCTCCGGAACCCGCTTCGCACACGCCCCCGTCGTTCCGGTGAGAGTCGAGGGACTCATCGAATGGGATGGACACATCCTCGCCGGTCACTGCCCCCAGGATCCGAACCCCCCGAAACCAGGAGCAGGACCTCCGCTCGAACTCTCTGGCACTGGTTCGTCGCCGGTGACGCTGGTCGGTTTCCTCGCCGACCTCCCCCCTGGCGAACTGACGCACCACGGCTCGCGTTTCCATCTGCACGCGCTCAGAGAGGAACCGACGTGGGCGGTCGCCCACGTCGACAGGTTCACGGTGCTCCCCGGTGCGAGAGTGTTGCTCCCCGCGGGAGAACATCGTTGATGGGGACCGGCTGTGAGCCGTGACACCGGGCGGGCTCGGCGCGCACTCGACACAGAGGAATGCTCAAGATTTGAAGTGGCGAGCGGAGAGTAAGCCGAGTCCTGTTCCGAGGGTTTCCCCTCGGTGCGGTCATTCCTCTAGGGGGCCCGTTGCCGGACCCCTCCAACGACCTACCCGGACGCATGAGCCGAAGCTCTCGGGGCGGACCACCCCTTCGCCCTTATTTGGTCTTCCTCCGGGTGGGGTTTAGCCTGCCGGAGATGTCACCACCCCCGCGGTGAGCTCTTACCTCACCATTTCACCCTTACCGAGGAGGCGGTCCGAAGGCCGCACACCTCGGCGGTATCTTTTCTGTGCCACTTTCCCTGGGATTGCTCCCGGTGGGCGTTACCCACCACCCTGTCCTGCGGAGCTCGGACTTTCCTCGGCGCGGGAAGATCCCACGACGCGACCGCCACCTCCGCTCACCGCGGAGGATTGTACACGTTGTGCCGAGGAGGGGGAGCGGCTCTGCCGCGAGCGAGAGGGGGCTTCGCGAAAGCCCCCTACAAGAACACCGCAGCGAGCACCATCACCAGGGCGGTGAACGCGACGATCCCGCCGCCGACCACCACCGCGTAGTTGGCGAACTCGCGCCCGAAGGAGCGCTCGAGTGGCTCGGATAGGCTCAGGTTGACCGCTCCTACCCCGAGGGTCACCACGGCGAAAAGGAGGACGTGAATGATCATGCCGAATTCCCTGCCGGGGTGGCTTGCCCGGTCCGGACCGCCCGTCGGGGAGAGAGGGAACGGTCGAGGAGGTCGAAGAGGGCGAGCAGGTTCAGGAGCCCCGCGACACAGCAGAAGAGCACGCCGGTGTCGCTCCACGAGGAGACGTCGAGATCCCACCCTCTGCTCTGCACATCCCACCCGGGTACCGGATTCGTGATGCTCTGATGATCCGGGAGCACCTTGTTCGCGGCGGGGTCAATCTTGAGCAGGGGCAGCGTTGCGCCGGCGAAGCCGAGTTCGGCCCAGAAGGCGTACGGGTGGAGGTCTCGAGAGACGGCCTCGAAATCGCTCAGCACCAGGCCGAGGCTGAAGATAGGGACGATCACGAAGAGGGCGATCCACCCTTGGCGGCGGAATCCCCGGCTCAGGTGACCCGCTCCCGGCAGCAACCAGCCGAGGAGCGCGTCGACCCAGAGCATCGCGGATGGTTTGGCCGCAGCAGGTGCAGCTGTGATCTGTTTCGCCAAGTTCTCCCCCCTCACATCGCGAATTGCTCGCCGAGGTAGTACCGGCGTGCATCGGCGTTCCGGAGGATCTCATCCCGGGTCCCTTGAGCGATGATCCTGCCGTCGAAGATGATGAATGACTCGTCGGTGACGTTGAGTGTTTCGCGGACGTTGTGGTCGGTGAGCAGGATCCCGATCCCTTTGTCCCGCAAGTAGCGGATGATTTCCTGCAGGTCGTTCACGGCGATCGGGTCGACTCCCGAGAATGGCTCGTCGAGGAGGATCAGAGAAGGATTGGTGACCAATGCCCGCGCGACTTCCAGCCGGCGCTTCTCGCCCCCGGACAGGTACGCCGCCTTGCTGTCGGCGACGCGTCCCAGCCCGAATTCCTCGATCAGCTCGTCGAGCCGCTCCATCCGCTCGGGAGGGGAGAGGGGGCAAGTCTCGAGTATCGCGAGCAGGTTCTGCCGAACGCTGAGGCCCCGAAAGACCGAGGTCTCCTGCGGGAGATACCCCATCCCCTTTCGCGCGCGCATGTACATCGGCAGCGACGAGACCTCCTCGTTGTTGAGAAAGACCTGACCCTGGTCCGCCCGAATCATTCCGATCGTCATGCGGAAGGTGGTGGTCTTCCCCGCCCCGTTCTTGCCGAGGAGCCCGATGATCCGGCCCCGCTCGACGGTGAACGAGACGTGATCGACGACCCGTCGATTGCCGTAGGCCTTGCAGAGGTTTCGTACGGTCAGCATCAGCGGATGAACCCCATCTCGAAATCCCACGGCCATGCGGGCCAGAAAATCACGAATGCCCGACCGAGGAGATTGGTGCCCCTCAGCGCTCCCCAAGCGCGGGAGTCGAGGCTCGAAGGGCTGTTGTCCCCCATCGCGAAGTACCCATCATCCGGAATCTGGTAAGCGCCGTTCACCGCGTATTTGTACTGCATTCCCTCGCGAGTGTAGTGGATGTCACGTGCGAGACGCACTCGCTCGACCACCCCCCCCGAGTGACGCGCGCGCAGCGTGATGTCATTGGTCACCCGCCCCGCGAATCCGACCCCGGCATCGAAATCCCTCGGATCGACCGGCTGCTCGAGCACGAGGACACCGTCGATGGCGATGCGGATCTGTCGGTCGACGAGCGAGAAGTCGACCTCGTGATGGCGGTGAGTGATCAACCGAGTGCCCTCGGGGAGTGTGGCGAACACCGACCAGTCTCCGGGGTGGTCTTCGGTGAGTTCACGGCGGCTCTCTGGAAGCGCCATCTCGCCGGCGACCTCTGGCACGAGTCGAATCACCTCGCCGGTTCCTTCGTCGATCGGGAGGGAGAGACGGTAAACGATCTCGCCGTTTCGGATGTCGACGGCGAACCGAGGAGACCCCTGCGAGTCCTTCCCTCGGACCTCCAGGTCGACGACCGCGCGAAGATCGCGAACCAGGCTCGCATCCGTGTTGCCGCCCTGCGCGCCGTTGTACGAGTAGACGTTGCGGATCGGTCGGATGTAACGGAGGGCGGATTGTCCATCGAGGGCATTGAACTCCAGCCCGCCCTCCTCGCGGGGGGCGAACACCCCCTCTTCTTCCCAGGCGTGGCCGTTCAGCCCGAGTTCGTGAATGTCGGTGTCGTGGATCGGGAACCACATCTCCTGCTGGACTTCGAGCGGCTTCCGTTCGATCTCTCCATCGATGTGAATGTCGCCGTCGATCACCTCGATGCTCTCCCCGGACAGCCCGACGAGGCGCTTGATGTAGTTTCGCTGGCGATTGAACTTGAAGACGATCACCTGCCAGCGCTCGGGCCGATTCGCGTGGTATGCGAATTTGTTCACGAGGATCTTGTGACCCCCCTGGGCGTCGGAGGGTTCGAAGTACTCATCGAATTCGTAGGTGCACTCGTGGCAGTAGACCACTTCCCGCGCGAATCCGGGGGACCAGGTGAAGTCTCTTGAGTCCGCGGGGTGAAACTTGTTGCACTGAGGACAACGGATCTGCGGCGGGGGGGGCTGTTGCTGCGACGAGCTCTTTCCGTCCCGGATCTCGAGGCTGCACTCGGGGCACGTGCCTTCGTAGATCCACCC